>CAKQKT010000018.1 GCA_934249275.1 uncultured Sutterella sp.
TAGTTGCCTTGAATCAAAACTAAGCCGGGATATGAATTTCTTTCAGACTCTGTTAACGGATTCCTGGGAATTCACGATATCATCAAGCAAAACCGCCTTATTAACACCAATATGGACAGCATTCTGCATAGGGGAATACTCGTTAACAGTCTCGCCTGTAGCAACAATTACTACATCCCTCCCATTGTAGATATCCTTATACTTACCAAAAACCTTCTTATGCTGTTCACCAATAGCATTCGCTCGACAAGATGAAATTGTTGAGGCCGCTCCATCATTCCAACATTTCTTCAAAAAGCGTCGGACATATCCGCTCAAAACACCCATAGCTTCCTCAAAACATATGCAAATAATATTCAGCCAAACAGGAACAAGCTGCGGCAGGCATCCTCCCCTTCTGAAGTTCTGCTCCACCGCAAGCCATCAGATCTGTCTCATCAGGGACCTTATTACCGCTTCCGACCAAGATACGACATCCACTTCAACCACGCTAGATCTAGTTTTCCACTGATCGGAACAACGACAATCGTCGGTTCCTCAAAACGCTACCCAAGTTTGCTGAGAACAAGCTTCAGCCCCTGTCGCGAGCCGCCATTGATCACGGAAGTATGCTTAGGAACGTCTTTGATTCCCAACAACCGAAAGACACGATCGTCGAAACAGCCGAATCAACTAAACATTCTAAAAGAAATGAATATCATGTGATCCTTTACTAAGCCTCAAAGAATTACGAACAACTGCTCACACTCAACAGGAATCGTAGCGAAACAAGATCGGAATTCAACAGGTTACTATTTCCCAATTATCGGCGCAACGAATCGTCGACATGCCGCAGCGTGTCCGTCCAGCGAGCGAATTCAGCGGTCACGCCTTCCTCCCTCGGATGCGCCTCGAGCCACGCAATCCCCCATGCAGCCAGGTCCGCCGCAGCAAACGTCTCAAACGGCATTCCTGCTGCTTCTTCAGGGCACATGACCGGAATCTCCGTCAAGCTACCAGACAGAGCATCAATGGCGCGCACTTCATCGACAGCCACCCGAACACCGTCTCGACCGTACATCACTTCCAGCCCAAACGGCTCCTTTTTTTCCGGATCGTGAACCAGAAGCTCAACCTTTTCAGTCCACAGGCGGCGATCCCGGACAAGCCTCCATAGCCAGAAAAAAGGCCACAACGCAAAGGCCAACCAGAACGGCGCCGTCAGCAAAGCAGCCATTCCAAGGCCGCCCAGTCCTTCGGTGCCGGTCGTTCCCTCCATCGTAAAGGCTGTGCCGAGCATGCCCCATATGGCCCACACCATCCAGGCGCGTGCAGCCTTTGTTTTCGACATTCGGCATCGAAGTGCCGTCTTCCAATCGATCATGGTCTCCTCAAGATGTTTTTATTACGAGACTCTGTCATTTTTCACAAAGGCAAAGCCCGATACATCGCATCATACCGACATGCTTACAAAAGATTGGATCCCGGCATCCGACAGCCGCATCATTCGTCGATTTCCAATTCCTGAATCTTTCTCGTGACGGTGTTGCGGCCCAGTCCAAGACGCTGTGCCGCTTCAATGCGCCGGCCGTTAAGAGAACTGAGCGCTGTGCGTATGACCGTGCGTTCGAAGTCCGGGAAGAACTCCGCCCAAATGCCGCTTTCTCCGGCCGCAAGCCTGGCCGAAACGGCAGCTTCCAAAAGCTCCGTCCAATCTCCAGAGGCGGCAACGGAAGGAGCCGAAAGCGCCTTTGCAGGTGAATTCTCGACCGTCTCCCTAACCTCCTCAGGCAAATCCTCAACTCTAACTTCGACAGCCGGCGCCATCACGAGAAGCCACCGGCAGAGATTCTCCAACTGACGAACATTCCCAGGAAAGCGGAACTTCTCAAGCAAGGCAAGAGCCTCCGGCGTCAGACGCTTGGCCTCGACGCCGAGCTCACGCGCCTCCGTACGCAGGAAATGCTCTGCAAGCGGCGCAATATCTTCGGGCCGCTCGCGCAACGGCGGCAGGCGAAGACGGATTACATTGAGACGATGGTAGAGATCCTCACGGAACAGTCCATCCTTCACGCACTGTTCGAGATTCTGATTGGTGGCTGCAATAATGCGTACGTCGGCCCTGATCGGCTGACGCCCGCCTACGCGATAGAAGAATCCGTTGCTCAACACGCGCAGAAGACTTGTTTGCAGTTCCATTGGCATGTCGCCGATTTCATCTAGGAAAAGCGTGCCGCCCCGAGCCTGCTCGAAACGACCGAGATGCTGCGTTGTAGCCCCGGTAAAAGCTCCCTTCTCATGACCGAAAAGCTCGCTCTCAAGCAAATCACGAGGAATGGACGCCATATTGATGGCAATGTAGGGCTTGTCCGCCCTCTGGCTATGACGGAAAATCGCGCGCGCCACAACCTCCTTGCCGGCGCCGGATTCCCCCGTCAGCAGGACTGTCACCAAACTGTGCGACAGTCTGCCGATGGCTCTGAAGACTTCCTGCATGGCCGGAGCCTGCCCGATCAGATCAGGCACCGACTGAGATTCCGCATCACCGGACACCTCTTCATGTCCGTACGCCTCCTTCGGCTTATCCACGGGCGCAAGACTCTGCGCTTCCTTCATGGCACGCTCAATAAGCTCGACAGCCTTCGCAATGTCGAAGGGCTTTGCCAAATACTCGAAGGCGCCGCCCTGAAAAGCCGAGACTGCGCTATCGAGATCCGAATATGCCGTCATGATGATGACAGGCAGATTCGGCAAGAGCGACTTGACGCGGGCAAGAAGATCAACGCCCGTCAATCCCGGCATGCGGATGTCGCTCACGAGCACCATGGGAGACGACTCTTCCAAGGCCTTCAGAACGGAGTCTGCATCCTCAAAAAGCCTGCACTCAATGCCTGCCTTGGCCAGCGCACGAGACAGCACCCATCGAATGGCGCGATCATCGTCCACCACCCAAACGGGGGCGGTTGCTGCATTCTGTTCCTTATCAACCATAGAACTATTCTCGCTCACTATTCAATTCATCCGATATTCCGGGAGGCTCTTTACGAAAACGGCAAAAGCACGCGGAACATTGTCCGTCCCGGCACGCTGTCGAGGGTGATTGTGCCGCCCGCCTGTCTCACGAAGGTCTGCGCCAGACTCAGTCCGAGTCCGGAACCTTCCGCACGCCCGGTCACCAGCGGATAAAAAATCTTTTCCTGCATGTCGACGGGCACGCCGGGGCCGTTGTCGATAATGTCGACGGCAAGCGCCATTCGCGCGCGTTCCGTTCCGGCCATCACATCGCGAACGATGCGGGTTCTGAGCACGATCTCCGCCCGGCTCTCCGAACGCTCCCGATCCATGGCCTCTGCCGCATTGCGGACAATGTTCAGAAACACCTGCGTCAGCCTGGCCCGATCCCCCGTCACGTTCGGCGCTGATATATCGTAATCGCGCACAAAGGCAAGACCTTCCGGGAACTCCATGGCAACGAGGCTTCTCACGCGCTCAAGCACCTCATGAACGTTGACCTCCTCACATGAAGCCTTCTGACGATAAGGTGCAAGAAAGCGGTCGACCAGCGCCTGAAGACGATCGGCTTCGCCGATGATGATGTTCGTGCACTCGCGGTCCTCATCACGAACCAGATCCGACTCAAGAAGCTGCGCAGCTCCGCGAATGCCTCCCAGAGGGTTCTTGATTTCATGAGCCAGATTGCGAAGCAGCTGCCGATTGGCATCCATCAGCTCGCAGCTCATGCGCTCCTTGTCCTGTCTGAGCGTCTCTTCAACATCAACAATTTCAATCAGGACGCGAGCCTCTCTGCAGACGGGCCAGCCTTCCGGCAGCAGAGTCAGAACGGCCTGCACGCGGACATCTTCGGGCTGCGCTCCCGAAGGAGTTCTCACAAGGCGTCCCTGCATTCGGGCGGAATTAACGGTTGCGCCGTCTGCAAGATGCGCATACCACTCGGAACACTCCATCAAACGATCGCGAAAGTCAGTTCCGACAAACGTGCGTCTTGAACATCCCAGAAGCACTTCCGACGCACTGTTCGCCCAAAGCACCCGGCCCGACGCATCGGTTAGAAACACCGACGATGCCATCGCATCAAGCATGGAAAGCGGGCTTTCCCGCTCTTCGACAACCTTTTGTCCGGCCATGGACAAATCTCCCAAACAAAAGGCGGGCGACGGCTTGAAAAACCAGCCGCCACCCGCCTGTCAGGTCTGCACCAATCTGACGGTCAAGGTCAGAGGCTGTAATACATGTCGAATTCAATCGGCGTCACGGCAAGACGCCAGCGATCGACTTCCTTCATCTTCAGAGCGATGTAGGCATCGATGAAGTCGTTGGAGAAGACGCCGCCGCGAGTCAGGAATTCGCGGTCGCGGTCAAGGTACTCGAGAGCCTGATCAAGGGAGGAGCAGACGGTCGGAATCTTGGCGTTTTCTTCCGGCGGCAGATCGTAGAGGTTCTTGTCTGCAGCCTCGCCCGGATGGATCTTGTTCTGAATGCCGTCAAGACCGGCCATCAGCATGGCGGAGAAGGCCAGATAAGAGTTGGCGGACGGATCCGGGAAGCGGACTTCAACGCGGCGGCCCTTCGGGCTGTTGGAGTACGGAATGCGGATGGAGGCCGAACGGTTGCAGGACGAATATGCAAGCTTCACCGGAGCTTCGAAGCCGGGCACAAGACGGCGATAGGAGTTGATCGACGGATTCGTGATGGCGTTCAGCGCGCGGGCATGCTTGATGATGCCGCCGATGTAGTAAAGCGCAGTCTCGGAAAGGCCGGCATAGCCGTTGCCCGCGAAGAGGTTCTGGCCGTCCTTCCAGATGGACTGGTTGCAGTGCATGCCGGAGCCGTTGTCGCCCTCAATGGGCTTGGGCATGAAGGTGGCCGTCTTGCCGTAGGCGGCGGCGACATTGTGGACGGTGTACTTGAGAATCTGCGTCCAGTCGGCGCGCTTCACCAGCGTGTTGAAGCGGGTGCCGATTTCACACTGGCCGGCGCCGCCAACCTCATGGTGATGAATTTCAACGTCAACGCCCTGCTGCTCGAGGAGCGTGCACATTTCAGCGCGCATGTCGGAGAAGGAGTCAACCGGAGAAACCGGGAAATAGCCGCCCTTGACGCGGTTGTGGTAGCCGAGATTGCCGCCTTCCATCTTAAGGCCGGTTGCCCAGGGACCTTCTTCACTGTCGATTTCGAAGAAGCTCTTGCCCATGCGGTGTTCCCAGCGCACGCTGTCGAAGATGAAGAATTCGGGTTCCGGACCGAAATAAGCCACATCACCGATGCCAGTGGACTTCAAATAGGCTTCGGCACGCAGGCCGAGAGAACGCGGATCGCGGTCATAGTCCTTGCCGGTGTTCGGCTCGTGCACGTTGCACTGGAGAATGAGAGTGTTGACCTCGCGGAACGGATCCATGCGAGCGCTGTCCGGATCCGGCATGAGAAGCATGTCGGAGGCTTCGATGCCGCGCCAGCCGGCAAAGGACGAACCGTCGAAGGGATGGCCAAGTTCAAACAGGTCTTCGTCAACGCGGCCGGCCGGAATCGTCACGTGCATTTCCTTGCCAAGCGTATCCGTGAGACGCATGTCCACGAATTTGACATCGTTGTCCTTGATCATCTGCAGAACATCAGAAGCGGACGTCATTTGATTTATCTCCTAGAGAGTAGCCGGTCAGACATTCCAAACGCCTGACCCAACAAGAATTCATATGCCGAAAGGGAGCATCCCTGACGGTTGCATCCCTATACAAGCAAAAGCCGTGCCAATAAGAAAACATTGCTTTTCAGCATTATTTCCCGATTCCAACGCTCCTGCCGATGCATGCGTCGCACAGACTTCACCCTTGCGCGACCGGAAGTGCACCGACTTGGTTGGGAACACTTTATTATCGCACCAAATCGGTGCATTTCAACAACTCGAAAGCACTTAGCGAGAAAGTGCTCCGAACTCGAAGCCGCTCACAGAAATGCTTCCTGCAAATCCGATAAAAAGGCTCGCCCGCGAACCGTCGGACAAATCATGGAGTCGTCTGCAACAAGTAGTCCCTGAGCACGCAAATCCTGCAGCGTCGGCTCAATGGCTTTGATTGACAGCCCCGTGCGCTCCTCAAACAGCGATGCGGAAACGCCATCGGAAAGTCGAAGAACGTTCAGCATGAACTCGAAGGGCAGGTCTTCGGTCTCGACGATTCTTCGCTCGGAAATGCCGTGTCCGCATTCCGAAACCGCTGCCATGTATTTGCGGGGCGAAGCATGGCGAACCTCGCGAACAATGCCTTCCGGCGTCGTCACCTTGCCGTGCGCACCGGCACCAGCGGCGAGATAGTCTCCGAAGGTCCAGTAATTGAGGTTGTGACGGCAGCGATGCCCCGGCCTTGCATACCCCGACACTTCGTAGTGTTCGAATCCGACCTTTTCGAGCGAACCGATCACCAGATCCGACATGTCCGCACAAAGATCATCATCGGGAAGACCTTCCGGAATGCGCTTTGCAAACGCCGTCCCGGGTTCGATCGTGAGCTGATAAAAGGACAGATGCGTCGCACCGGTGGCAACAGCCGTTTCCACCTCCCTTTCAACCTCCTCCAGCGTTTCTCCTGGCAGAGCAAACATCAGATCCAGGTTGAAGTTTCCGAACACTTCACCCGCATGCGCCGCCGCCCGCAATGCCTCGTCAGCAACATGAATGCGCCCGAGCTTTTCGAGCTTTTCATTCATAAAGCTCTGCACGCCGACGGAAACACGATTGACGCCCGCTTCGCGGAAGGCTCTGAAACGGCCCTCATCCACGGTTCCCGGATTGGCTTCCAGCGTGATCTCGCAATTCGGTGCAAATCCGAACAGCTTGTCCGCACCTTCCAAAAGCCTGGCAACCGCACTGCCGCTCATCAAGCTCGGCGTGCCGCCTCCGATAAAGACAGTTTCAATCCGACGGCCCGCAGCCGCCTCCCGCCAGTTGGCCAAATCCCTCAGAACCATGTCGACATATTCCACATCCTTCAATTCAGACGGGGCGGCATGAGAATTAAAATCACAATAAGGGCACTTGCGCACACACCAAGGCCAGTGAAGATAAAGCGACAGCGGAATATCCGCAGCCGCTTTGACAGTCCGTGAGGATTGCTCGCTCATCACCAGCCCCAGACGTCGCGAAGCAGCTTGTGCATCTGCACGAGCGCCTTTCCGCGATGGCTAACGCGATTCTTTTCTTCAGCCGTCAGTTCTGCGGCAGTGCGGCCGAATTCAGGAACGAAGAAGTGCGGATCGTAGCCAAAGCCGCCGTCTCCGGCCGGCGCATCACAGATCTCGCCATTCCAACGGCCGACAGCCACAAGCGGTTCGGGATCGTCAGGCGCTCGAACCGCCGTCAGCACGCAGGTATAGTGCGCGCTGCGATCGGATTTCCCCTGAAGCTTCTCAACCAGAAGACGATTGTTGGCGGCATCATCGCTCGGCTCACCGGCAAAACGTGCGGAATACACGCCGGGCATGCCGTTCAGGGCATTGACGCAAATGCCCGAGTCGTCGGCCATGGCGGGACGCCCCGTGACTTTCGCCGCATGCCGGGCCTTGGCCAGACAGTTCTCAACGAACGTACCGAAAGGTTCGGGACAGGACTCGACGCCGAGAGCACCCTGATTGATGACTTCAACGCCGAGTTCTGCGAACATGGCCTGAAATTCACGAAGCTTGCCCTTGTTGTTGGAAGCGAGCACAAGAGACTTTTCCATCATGCTCTCTCCTTATTCGAATGCCGCACGCTGGAGCACCATGATTTCCATGTTGCCCTTTTCAGCGAGACGCAGCAATTCGTCGAGCTCCGCACGACTGAAGGCTGCGCCTTCGGCCGTCCCCTGAATTTCCACAAAGCGGCCTTCGCCCGTCATCACGACATTCATGTCGGTGTCGCTGCCGCTATCCTCGACGTAATTGAGATCAAGCACGGGATGCCCGTCAACGACGCCGGCCGACACGGCGCTCACCTGCGTGACAATAGGATCTTCAGTAAGCAAGCCCTTTTCAAGCATCCCGTTCACGGCGTCTCGAAGAGCAACCCAGGCGCCTGAAATAGAAGCGCAGCGCGTGCCGCCGTCAGCCTGCAAAACATCACAGTCAATTTGAATCGTGAATTCGCCGAGCTTCCTGCGGTCAACCGCCGCCCGCAGGCTGCGGCCGATCAGACGCTGAATCTCCTGCGTGCGTCCGGACTGCTTGCCCTTGACGGCTTCGCGATCGCATCGCGTGCCCGTGGACCTCGGCAGAAGACCATATTCGGCCGTCACCCAGCCTTCTCCCTTGCCCATAAGAAAGCGGGGGACGCCGGGCGTCACGGTCGCCGTGCAGAGAACACGAGTGTCGCCTGCCGAAACAAGCACGCTGCCCTCGGCATATTTCGTAAAGCCGCGGCTGAAGCTGAGCGGGCGAAGCTCATCGGAACGGCGCCCGTCATGGCGGGCAAAATCTTGTACTTGAGTCATGTCAAAACACTCCGGAGTTACGATATCAACTGCCGTTATGCTACCTCAATGCCGGACTTGCAAACGAGCCGCGTAATAAAAGAAAGATCTGCAAAAGGATTACAATGGCGACGCCTGCCGCAGCATGATCCTCAACCTGCGGTGCATTCCGATTTACAGCCATTACAGATGGAGATCCTCCAATGACCGTTGCCAGCATGACCGGCTATGCCGTCGCCTCGGGCGCCACGCCGCTCGGAACCGTGACCCTTGAATGCCGTTCCGTCAATTCCCGCTTTCTCGACCTGACGCTTCGTCTCAACGAAGACCTCCGCTTTGCAGATCCCCTGATCCGCGAAACCATTCAGAAGCGCATCGCCCGCGGCAAAGTGGAAATTCGCGGCTACATCACCCCGGACGAAAACGCCGCCCCCGCCCGCATCAATACCGCCGTTCTCAGCCGAATCGTCGAAATGCAGCGCACCGTTCGCGAAGCCGTTCCCAACGCCCGCGAACTTTCCGTTTCGGATCTTCTGTCGATGCCGGGCGTCATGGTGAACGACCGAATCGATCAGGATGCCGTCTCCAGCGCCGTCCTCGCCGTTCTCCACAACGCCCTCGACGCCTTCACCGCCTCTCGCGCCCGCGAAGGCGAAGCGCTCGCCAACGTGCTTCTCAACAACTGCCAGCAGATTGAAGACGTCGTCACTGAAGTCAAGGGCCGTCTTCCCGACATTCTGGCTCACATTGAAGGCAAGCTTCAGGAACGTCTCGAAAATGCGCTCAGCACCGCCCTCACCGAAACAAGCACGCTCACCCGCGAAGAAATCAGCGACCGCATCCGTCAGGAAGTGACGCTCTATGCCATGCGCATGGACGTTGAAGAAGAAATCAACCGCCTCTACACGCACGTCGCAGAAGTCCGCCGCATTCTGAAGAAGGGCGGCGCCGTCGGCCGCCGCCTCGACTTTGTCGTTCAGGAAATGAACCGCGAAGCCAACACGCTCGGCTCCAAGGCCGCCGCCATCGAAATGACGAACGCCTCTCTGGCTCTCAAGGTCGTCATCGAACAGATGCGCGAGCAGATCCAGAACCTCGAATAAGACGATTTCTCGAGTTTCGTAAAAAACATGGGGAGACGACGCCACAAACGGTGCCGCCTCCCTTAAAATATTGACCTTTCATTTTTTTGACCGGCTTTTGCGAGCCGGACTGCGGCGATGCGTCTCATGCGGCTTGCATTGCCCGCCTTCGATGGAGAACACGAATGTCCTGTGAATCCGCTGCCCGTCCGCTGCACGCCGGCAGGCTGTTTCTCGTGACGGCACCTTCGGGCGCCGGCAAGTCTTCGCTCGTCAATGCGCTTCTCAAGCTCGAGCCGACGCTCAAGCTCTCCATCTCGCACACGACCCGTCAGCCCCGCCCCGGCGAAGTCAACGGCCGCGAATACCATTTCGTGAGCGAGCCCGAATTCCTCGCCATGCGCGAGCGCGGCGAATTCCTCGAATCCGCCCTTGTGCACGGCAACTACTACGGCACCAGCCGCATCTGGATTGAAGGCCAGATGGCGCAGGGCAACGACGTTCTGCTCGAAATCGACTGGCAGGGCGCCCGTCAGGTCCGCGAACGCTTCAGCGGCACCGTCGGCATCTTCATTCTGCCGCCGTCCATCGAAGCTCTCGAATGGCGTCTGCACCACCGCGGCACGGATTCCGAGCAGACGATCACGCGCCGACTGCTTGGCGCAGGTGCCGAAATGTCGCATGCGCCCGAATTCGAGTACGTTATAATCAACGAAGATTTTGACACGGCGCTTTCCCAGATGCAGGCCGTGGTTGTTGCAAGCCGCCTCGCCTTCGGTCAGCAGGCCGTCCGCCACCGCGATCAGTTCGCCTCGCTCGGCATTCCGCTCTGACCCTCACGTCAAACCGCCGCTTTTCCTGTTTTTTCTATCTACCCAGCAAACAAAATGGCCCGTATTACTGTTGAAGACTGCCTGAAGAAGATCCCGAACCGCTTCCAGATGGTTCTCGTGGCTGCCTACCGCGCCCGTCATCTGACGCAGGGCTACGCCCCGAAGGTCGAAGCCAAGGACAAGCCCGCCGTCATTGCCCTCCGTGAAATCGCCAAGGGTGAAGTCGGACTCGAAATGTTGAAGCGCGTGCCGTAAACTGTTAATTACGCATCACGCTTTCATCAGGTCAGGCACGTTTTGCCGCGAAAGCCGGCGAAACGCCTGACCTTTTTGCATTCAGGGCGGTCGCGAATACGATGCGACGGGAGTCGAAGAAGCTCCTGCGCAGACCGAATCCCTCCTCATTTGTACGGAATCCTTGTGCTATGACAGCCGAGCAAATTCAATATCCCGACGACCTCTACGCCACAAGCGAAGACGGTAAGACGCAAACGCCTCAGCCCATTCCTGCACGCAAGTCCGTTTCCGCCGCTCCGGTTGTAAAAGCTCCCGTCACGGCCGTTGCGCCGGCAGCCATGCCCGAAGCCGACCTTCCGCTCTTTACTCCAAAGGCGCCGACGGCCATTGCCACGGCCTCCTCGCTCGTCGAGCTCTGCCGCCAGTACCTCTCCACGCCCGACGTCGAAAAGATCCGCGAGGCCTATCGCTACGCCGACGCAGCTCATCTCGGCCAATTCCGCAAGTCGGGCGAGCCCTACATCACCCATCCGATCGCCGTCGCCTCCATCCTCGCCTCCTGGCGCATGGATGCGGCAACCATTCAGGCCGGCCTCATGCACGACGTTCTGGAGGATACCGGGACGAGCAAGCTGGAAATGGCTGAGAAATTCGGCATCGAAGTCGCCGAACTCGTCGACGGCGTAAGCAAGCTCGACAAGCTTCGCTTTTCGTCCGCCGCCGCAGCTCAAGCCGAAAGCTTCCGCAAGATGCTGCTCGCCATGTCCCGAGACCTGCGCGTCATCATTGTGAAGCTTGCCGACCGCGTGCATAACATGCGCACGCTCGGCGTCATGCGCCCCGAAAAGTGCGCCCGCATCGCCAAGGAAACGCTCGACATCTACGTACCGATCGCGCATCAGCTCGGCATGAACAACGTTTTCCGAGAACTGCAGGAGCTCAGCTTTGCGAACCGCTATCCGCTCCGCTACAAGGTGCTCTACGAGAACGTGCTTCTGATGCGCAACAACCGCCGCGCCGTTCTTGAACGTATTCTGAACGAGACCAAGGCCTTCCTTCCGAAGCAAGACATCCGCGCCCGCATCATCGGCCGCGACAAGACGATCTACGGCATCTACAACAAGATGCGCGAAAATCATCAGTCTTTTTCCGATGCACTCGACATCTACGGCTTCCGCGTCATCGTGCGCTCGGTCAACGACTGCTACCTCGCGCTCGGCGCCCTCCACCGCCTGTACAAGCCCGTTCACCGCCGCTTCAAGGACTTCATCGCAATCCCGAAGCTCAACGGCTACCAAAGTCTGCATACGACCGTGATTGGTCCGTACGGCACCCCGGTCGAATTTCAGATCCGCACCGAGCAGATGCACCAGGTAGCCGAAAACGGCATTCTCACGCAGTGGATGTTCAAGAACGACTTCGACTCCAGCGATATCAAATCTCGTACTGCCGCATGGCTCCAAAGCCTGATGGAAATTCAGCGCACCAGTCTCGACAGCAACGAGTTCATCGAGAACATTAAGGTCGACCTCTTCCCGAACCGCCTCTACGCCTTCACGCCGAAGGGCAAGATCATCTCGCTGCCCAAGGGCGGAACGCCAGTCGACTTTGCGTACCAAATTCACACGGACGTCGGCAACCATACCAAGGCATGCCGCATCAACGGCGAGGAGCTTCCGCTTTCCACCCAGCTGCACAACGGAGACATGGTGGAAATCATTACCTCTCCCGCGGCGAGCCCAAGCCCTGAATGGCTCGACTTCATCCACTCGGGCCGAGCCCGAGCCGAAATCCGCCAGTATCTTCGCAACTGCCGCTTCGACGAAGCCGCACGCCTGGGCCGCGATGTCCTCGAGCACCTTGCACAAGGCAATCACCTGTCGCTTGACGCCATTCCCGACACCGTCTGGCAGAAGGTTCAAAATGAGCTGGATGTCGACAACCGCGAATCGCTCTACGCCTCCATCGGCCTCGGAAAGGATCTTCCCGCCACCGTCATTCACCGTCTCGTCCGCCTGATGCAGGATACGGAGAAAGAAGCCTTTGCCGCCGCTCCTCTTCCTGAAATCGTGATCCGCGGCAACGAAGGCGTTGCCGTCGAACTCTCGAAGTGCTGCCACCCGATTCCGGGCGACAAAATCGTCGGCTTCAGCCGAGCCGGACACGGTCTGGTCATCCATCGCGCCGACTGCCCGCACGTCGAGCGCGGCCGCAAGACCGATCCGTCACGCTGGGTTGACGTTCAGTGGGCTCCCGATCAGCGCAACGCCTACTTTGCCGTGCCGCTCGAAATTCGCGTCGAAGATCCGCACGCCTCAATTGCTCAGGTGGCGACCAGCGTTGCTGAGGCCAACTCCAACATCGTCGGCATGATGATCGACGACGAAGACGCTCAGAAGTTCATTCGCATCACAATTCAGGTGCGCGACCGCGGCCATCTGATGCACGTCATGCGCACGATTCGTCAGAACGCCAACGTTGAACAGGTGAAGCGCGTTTTCGAAGCAGGCATTCCGTCCGACCGACGCCGCCAGCCTCGACACTAGCCTCATTCACTGATATGCAAAAAGGCCGGAACGTTTTGCAGCTCCGGCCTTTTTTGCACTCATCGCTCATCAGCGAGGCTGTTTGCTCGTATACGTGACCTCCAGAATTTCCAGCGTCTCCACGCCGGCAGGATGCGTCACGGTTGCGGGCGTAGGAAGCTTCACCTCGTCACCTTCGCGCGCCTTCAGAAAAACACGGGCAATCGGACTGATCCAGCTCACATCGCCATGATTAGCATCCGCCTCATCGATTCCGACAATGCGGATCTTGTGCTCCTCACCGTTCTGGTCACAGTAAAGCACGGTTGCGCCAAAGAAAATCTGATCCGTCGGAGGACGTGAATCCGGATCCACGACTTCGGCCGATTCTATGCGTTTGTTCAAAAAGCGGATGCGGCGATCAATTTCGCGCAATCGACGCTTGCCGTACTGATAGTCGCCGTTCTCGCTACGGTCGCCGTTGCTCGCCGCCCAGGCAACAACATTGACGACCTCCGGACGCTCAACGTTTACCAAATGCTCGCGCTCGTCAAGCAGCCTCCTGTAGCAGGCAGGCGTCATGTAGTTCTTCGTATTGGGCGGGAGGCCCGGAAGCTTGACCTCGTCGTCATCATTTTCGTCAGCCATGCGATCTCTCCGAAAATTCTCCGTCACATTAGCCAGAAATGCACTCATCAGCCATTTCTGGAAAACTGAACGCAATTCATGCGCGAAAAAAAATCCCGCTACGGCAAAACCGTACGGGACTTCTTAAAGGTCTTTGGTGGAGAGGAGGAGGATCGAACTCCCGACCTCTGCATTGCGAACGCAGCGCTCTCCCAGCTGAGCTACCCCCCCAGGAACCTTTTTTTCACCTGTACTTCGTTGCCGAAGCACAGGTGAAGTATTCTGCACCTTTGCCGTTCGGGTGAAAATACCGTAAACGCGGTATGTTACTTCTTCCAACGACCGCAACGAAGCACGACTCGGTAGCCGTCAGGATCCTCGAAAGTGGCCGTGCCTTCGTCTGCATAAAGCTGAGGCGGCGTCACCTGCTGATAGCCGGCTTCAAAAAGTGCCTTGAGGCGCTTCTGCCAGTATTCGCCTTCGGGAATGCAGAAGACCACGAAATGCTCCGGCGTCGGAGCCGGCGGCACCACGCTCTCGTCGCGGCGTGCCGTGAATTCGAACTGGTAGGGCCAATCGCGATGACCGAGAATCACGCCGTCCCATCCCTGCTGGTTGTCGAAGCGGTCGAGAACTTCAAAACCTAAGCCGTCGACGTAGAACGAAAGAACGGCTTCAAGATGGTTGGTCGGACGGGAAAGTCTGAGTTTCGGCTGTGCATCCATGGGAAGACTCCTAAAAGCTAATTCTCTTCATTATGGGACAGAGCAGGACGAAATGCCATTGACCTTAGGGATAGTTAGAATGAATAATCATCGGCTTCAATGCCCCACGCATTTTTTCGGACCCATTCCATGACTTCCGTCCTTCGTTTTCTTTCCGCCCAAATCTCGGCCGTTTCGCCCGAAGAAGCTTCGGGCGCTCTTTTCATCGCAGGCGTTTTTCTCAACGACGGCAAGCCGTCTCTGACGCCTTCCGCCGCAGCTTATGATGCCGCAGAAGGCGGTCTTCTCTCGCGCATGATCGAACGAGGCGCCTTTGACGCCAAGGCGGGCAGCACGCTCTGCCTCGCCGAGACGGACGCCCATCCCAACGGCTTCGCCGTTCTGGGGTTGGGCGAAGAAAAGGACTTCTCTCGACGCGTCTTCACCGAATGCGCCGCCACAGCCGTCCGAACCTTTGCCTGGGCCAAAACTCAGGCCTACGCCGTTCAGGAATGGCTTCCTGCCAAAACAAGCGGCAAAACGGCAGCGCGTCTGTTTGCTGCGGCAGCGCTCAACGCGCTTACCCCGCGCGTGACATTGAAGTCCAACCATGACGACGGCATCC
This sequence comes from uncultured Sutterella sp., assembly GCA_934249275.1. Taxonomy (GTDB): domain Bacteria; phylum Pseudomonadota; class Gammaproteobacteria; order Burkholderiales; family Burkholderiaceae_F; genus Sutterella. The sequence goes on from CAKQKT010000018.1 coordinate 15,072, forward strand.
GAACAAAGCGTATTCTCTGGATTGACGACATCGTCACCGAGAAGCTTCGTCAGGGACTGGCCGAAGGCGCGGTGACGGCCGAGGCCATGTCCATTGCCCGCGGCCTTGCCGACCTCCCCGGGAATCTGTGCACGCCGGCCCATCTGGCAGAAGCCGTACTTAATGCCGCCGACGGCATGGCATCTGTTGACGTCGAAGTATATGACGAGCATCAGATTGCCGAACTCGGCATGGGAGCCATTCTTTCCGTCGCCAAGGGCAGCGTTGTTCCGCCCCGCTTCATTGCAATCCGCTATCGAGGCACCAACGCTGCGCTGCCTCCCGTTGCGTTCGTCGGCAAGGGCATCACTTTCGATGCCGGCGGCATTTCTCTCAAGCCCGCCGCCAACATGGCCGACATGACTTATGACATGTCGGGAGCCGCCGTCGTCATCGGCACAGTCATGGCCGCAGCCCGCGCCAAGATGCCAATCAATCTGCTCGGCGTTGTTGCGGCCTGTGAAAACATGCCGTCAGGCAGCGCATCCAAGCCCGGCGACGTTGTCACTTCCCTCTCCGGAAAAACAATTGAAATCCTCAACACCGACTGCGAAGGCCGCATGATCCTTGCAGACGCCCTGACCTGGACCGCCAGACAAAAGCCTGAGCTCATGATTGACGCGGCCACCCTCACGGGCGCATGCTGCGTGGCGCTCGGCGCCCCCTACAGCGGTCTTTTCACGCCTGACGACGCCCTCGCTCACGACCTTGTCAAAGCCGGTCGCGACTCGCTTGACGATGTCTGGCGCATGCCGGTCGGTCCGGAATATGCCAAGCTCATGAAGACGCCGGCTGCCGACATCGCCAATCAGGCAAGCGTGCGCGACGGCGGCGCCTCAAGCGCCGCGGCATTCCTCTCCGCCTTCACCGAGGACGTCCGCTGGGCTCATCTCGACATTGCCGCGACCGCAAATACGTCCGGCCGTGAACGAGCTTCGACGGGCCGCCCCGTTCCCATGCTCATGCGCTTCCTGCAGAAGAAACTTCGCTGATTCCCTGACAATCGGCAAACACCGGGACGCCAAGTCGATGCAACCTTCCGTAAAAGACAGCATCGCACGGCGTCCTTTCGGCCATAATGACACTCATGCAGAAGATCGACTTTCATTACAACGTCCCGGACCGGCTTCGTTACGCCTGTCTCGTCGCCCGCACCGTCTATCGGCGCGGCCTTACGCTTGCCGTCTGGACGGCTGACGAAAGACGGCTGCGCGAGCTTGATTCGCTTCTTTGGCGATTCGACGATCTGGCCTTCCTGCCGCACGTGCGTGCAGATAGTCCGCTGGCCGCCGAAACGCCCATTCGTCTGTCAAGCCGACTTGAGGATCTTGAAGCCGATGTGCTTCTGCTTCTGGACGATCAGCTGCCGCCCGAATGGCAACAGCGCTTCGACAGCTTCAGCCGCATCATTGACGTGGTGAGCACGAAGCCCGAAGAGCTTCAGGCTTCCCGAAGCCGCTTCCGGGCATACAAGGCCGCCGGCGTCGAACTGGCGGCATATGACCGTCGAAGCTGAGCCGACTTTTTCATTGGAGACCCCTGTCCATGGAACGCAAGGAACCCGTCATTGATTCCCGAGCCGTCGATCTCACGGACCGCGTCAAGCTCACTTGGCGAGACGTCAAGGTCCTGGCCGACGAATCCGCCGCTGCGACATCCTCTGCCGTCCGGATCACCGAACAGCCCGTTCCGGCCGTTTCGCCGGCTGATGCCGAATCAACCGAACAACCTGTTCGCTTCACTCAAGCCGAACGAGCGGCCATCGCGGCTCAGCTTGCACCGGCCGTAGAAGCTGCAGTCAAGCATGCGCTTCGTGAAACTTTGGATCTGGCTCTTCAGAATGCGCTCGCACGCGTGAGAGGAGACATTGAACGCTCCGTGACCGGCCTTGTTTCCGACGCAGTCACCCGCGAAATTGACAAACTGGATCTCGAAAAGATCATCCGCCGCTGATTCCCCGCGCCGTTGCCCGCCCGAAAAACTTGGGCGGGCTTTCTTTTTGTCCCCCGATTCGTGCGACAATAATAGAATTTTCATACTGTCTGCCCGAGCAGCAGCGGCATCGCCGCGCAACTCCCTGCGCAGACCCTACATCGTCCTTTTACTGGCTAACAATGACTGATACGAACACTCAGGAGCTCGCCAAGAGCTTTGATCCGGCCGACATTGAAGCGCGCTGGTACCCGATTTGGGAAGAACGAGGCTACTTCAAGGCTGGCCTCGACCCGAAGAAGCCCAGCTTTGCCATTCAGCTTCCGCCGCCCAACATCACGGGCATTCTGCACATGGGCCACGCCTTCAATCAGACGGTCATGGATACGCTTACGCGCTATCACCGCATGGCCGGCTACAACACCGTTTGGATTCCGGGCACGGACCACGCAGGCATCGCCACGCAGATCGTCGTGGAACGCAAGCTTGAAAAGCAGGGCATCGACTACAAGTCCCTGTCGCGCGAAGAGTTCGTTGAAAAGGTCTGGGAATGGCAGAAGTTCTCCGGCGGCACGATTCTCAATCAGATGCGTCGCATCGGCGACAGCGTCGACTGGGACCGCACCTACTTCACGATGGATGACAAGCTCTCCAAGGTTGTGATCGAAACCTTCGTTCGCCTCTACGAAGAAGGCCTCATCTACCGCGGCAACCGTCTTGTCAATTGGGACCCGAAGCTTCAGTCCGCCGTGTCCGACCTTGAAGTCGAAAGCGCTGAAGAAAACGGCCACATGTGGGAAATCCGCTACCCGGCCGTCGACGGCACGGAAGGCGTTGTCGTTGCCACGACTCGTCCCGAAACGCTTTTCGGCGACCAGGCTGTTGCCGTCAACCCCGAAGACGAACGCTACACGGCACTGGTCGGCAAGGAACTCGTTCTGCCGCTTACCGGCCGCACGATTCCGGTCATTGCCGACAGCTACGTGGACCGCGAGTTCGGCTCCGGCTGCGTGAAGATCACGCCGGCTCACGACTTCAACGACTTTGAAGTCGGCCGCCGCCACAACCTTGCGATGCTCAACGTTCTGACGAAGACGGCCCGCATGAACGACAACGTGCCCGAAAAGTATCGCGGCATGGATCGCTATGAATGCCGCAAGGCCGTGGTCGAAGACCTCAAGGCCGCCGGCCTTCTCGTGGGCATCAAGGAACACCGTCACATGGTGCCGCGCGTCACCCGCACGGGCGAGATCGTTGAACCGATGCTCTCCGACCAGTGGTACATGGCTATGAGCAAGCCCGCACCCGAAGGCACCCGCTATCCGGGCAAGTCCATTGGCGAAGTCGGTCTCGAAGCCGTCGAATCCGGCGAAGTCAACATCTTCCCGAAGGAATGGCGCGGTGTTTATCGCCAGTGGCTTGAAAACATTCAGGACTGGTGCATCTCGCGTCAGCTGCTCTGGGGTCATCAGATCCCGGCCTGGTACGACGAAGCCGGCAATGTTTATGTTGCCCGCAACGAAGCCGAGGCTCAGAAGCAGGCCGGCGAAGGCGTGAAGCTCACCCGCGACGCCGACGTGCTTGACACGTGGTTCTCCTCCGCCCTCGTCCCCTTCTCCACGCTCGGCTGGCCCGAACCGCAGGGTGACGACCGCACGGCGTACGACCTCTATCTGCCTAGCACCGTCCTCGTCACCGGCTACGACATCATCTTCTTCTGGGTCGCACGCATGGTCATGATGACCAAGCACTTCACGGGCCGCGTACCGTTCCACAATGTGTACATCCACGGTCTCGTGCGCGATGCCGAAGGCAAGAAGATGTCGAAGTCCGAAGGCAACACGCTTGACCCGCTCGACATCATTCAGGGCATTGGCCTTGAAGACCTCGTCAAGAAGAACACGATGGGTCTTCGCCAGCCTGAAAAGGCCCCGCAGGTTGAAAAGAAGCTCCGCAAGACCTATCCGGAAGGCATCGCCGCCCATGGCGCCGACGCCCTCCGCTTTACGATGGCCGCCTATGCAACGCTCGGCCGCAACGTCAACTTCGACCTTAAGCGCGCCGAAGGCTACCGCAACTTCTGCACCAAGCTTTGGAACGCCACCCGCTTCGTGCTGATGAATGTCGAAGGCCAGGATTGCGGCGTCGGCGCCACTGCCGACAAGCCGATGACGTTCTCCTTCGTCGACCGCTGGATCATGAGCGAACTTGAAAAGACGGTTCGCGATGTCCGTCAGGCTTATGCCGACTATCGTCTCGACGTTGCCGCCAATGCCATCTACTCCTTCGTCTGGAACGAATACTGCGACTGGTATCTCGAACTGACCAAGGTTCAGCTCAAGGGCGACGAAGCCGCCTGCCGTGCAACGCGCCACACGCTCGTGACGGTGCTTGAAACGATTCTTCGTCTGGCACACCCGATCATTCCGTTCATCACGGAAGAACTCTGGCAGAAGGTCTCCGTCATTGCCGGCACCCGCCGTGAAGATGAAGAAACCTCCGTCATGGTGCAGGCCTACCCGGCATTTGACGAAGCTCGTGTTGACGCAGAAGCAGAAGCACGCATGACGGCCGTCAAGTCCATGATCGACGCCGTTCGCAATCTGCGCAGCGAAATGCAGCTTCCCCCTTCCAAGCGCATCCCGCTCGTCATCTCCGGCCCCGAAGCACAGTGCCTCGAAGCCGCTCCGTACCTCCAGTTCCTCGCCCGCCTTGAGGCTGTCGAACACGTTGAGGACATGAACGGTGCCAACGAAGGCTCGATCGCTCCTGTGGCCATTGTCGGCGACTTCAAGCTGATGCTCAAGGTCGAAATCGACCTCGCCGCCGAACGCGACCGCCTCACGAAGGAAGTCGCTCGTCTTGAAGGCGAAGTCGCAAAATGCGAAGCCAAGCTCGGCAATGAGCGCTTTGTCTCCCGCGCCCCCGCTCAGGTGGTTGAAACGGAAAAGAAGCGCCTTGCAGACTTTGCCGCCTTGCTCATCAAAGTGCGTGAACAGCTTGATCGCCTGCCGAAGGCCTAAAGACTGCTCGCCTTAATCTGGAGGGCCTTCCGTGAATAATACGGATGGCCCTTTTTCTTTCCCCCTATCCCTCACAGTCTCTCTCCCGCGTCATGGCCGCTTCTTCAAGGCCCATTTCCAACATGCCAACTGAAATTTCTGTGGCATCAAGCAGAACAACCCTCGAAATCACGCCTCAAAAGCGATCATAATTGCTTACAATGTTGCCGTTTTTTCGTTTCTCAATAATCAGACATCACCCATGCCGTCGACGAGACATAATACCTTTCATTTCCCAGTCAAACGATTGCTTCATAATCTTCCAATAGTCATTGCCGCAATTGTCTTGATTTTGACTTTCTCCTACCGGGCATCCGCTTATACCCTTTTAGGAGGCATTAGCGCCGGCTTTCTGTTTTTCACTCTGCTTTTCATCCTGTCCGCCCGGCTAAAATTCTCGCTATTGAGCACGTCCGCACTGATCGCCTATATTTGGCTGCTCAGCCTCATCAAGAAAATTTTTTGGAAGGAAAAGCTGTTCTTCTCCGACTTTGAGGTGCTGCTCGACCCCAACAACTTCGAAACCGTTGCTCATTACCCGCTTCCTGCAGCGGTCGTGCTGTTTGCGACCATATTGCTCAGCTTTCTGTTGATTCGAGCCTTCAAAGCAGAAACCCCGACCGCTTTAAATTTCAGCAAAAGAACCCTTATTGGGCTGCCGGCAATGGCTGTCTGTGCAGGCTTGACCGTCTTTTCCGTTGCAAAGGGACAAGCAGCATGGCTCAACTCCATGCCGAAAGGTTCCAATGTTGTAGCCAACCTGATCATGTCGGCAAAACTGCAGTACAACAGCCCCGCCGCCGTCATGCACTCAGATGAGGTTTTCCCAGTCGAACCTGAAAAAGCCCTTGATAAAACTCAAGCGCTTCCCGATGTCGTCGTTCTTCTTCAGGAATCAACGACCAATCCCTTGTATTTCAAAGGACTTGACACATCCACCTTGCCTGACATGAGCATGTTTGATTCTCCAACGGCAACGGTCCAAGGTCCGCTTCGCGTTCATACATATGGCGGCGCGACCTGGAAAAGTGAATTTTCCATGTGGACCGGTCTCAGCTGCGATGACTTTGCGCCTCTAGCCAACAGCGTCTTTTACTCAGCAGTCTTTCACGTGCAGGACTCGCTTTTTCAACGTCTGAAAAACGCCGGCTACAAGATTGTTGTCGTCTCACCCTTCCAACCCGGCAGCTACAACTCCGGCAAGGCATATGCACATCTCGGCATGGATGAACAGCTTCATCCCGCTGACCTCGGATATCCTGCCGAACGCCGTAAAAACCTCTGGCACATTAAAACCGCCAGCATGATCGAAATGATCAAGAAAGCCTTGGACCGTTACGAAGGTCCGATAGCCATCTATTCACTGACCATGCGGGAGCACGGTCCCTACCCCACCGAAGGTTCCGGAACTTTAAATATCAAAACTCAGAACGGCTTTGACGTACCGGACAACGAACGGGTCACACTGCAAAATTACTTCAACAGAATTGACGAATCATCGGCTGCCGTTGCAGCATTTGACCGTTGGATTCATGAACGCAATAAGCCGACAGTTCTTCTGCGCTTTGGAGATCATCAGCCAACACTGAAGTGGTCTCCGGGCTATACGGTACCGTTCGAAACCCCAGAGTACATCACTCACTTCACGCTTGTTGACAACCGTTCCAAAGAACACGTCACTCGCTCTCAGCTCATGGACATTGTGTTTCTACCCAGTCTGCTTTTAGACCACGTGCCCATTGAAAAAGGACGCTTTTTTGAGACCAACAGCCGCATGCGGGAACTTTGCAACGGACGATATCTGGACTGTCCGGACACACGCCTGCTTAAGGCATATCAAAACGAAATCTTCGTCAATCAACGCATTGCCGAATAAGGAAATAGTGCTTTTCTCCCTGAGATCTCACTTCATCGGCAAGTGCTCATAGACGTCGAGAAGGCATTATTCGAAAATGAGGATTGCTACGATCATTTAAGAAAAACCCCAGAAGGTTGTCTTGCCTTCAGGGGTTTTGTTCAACGCCTCTCAATTAAACAGGATTCTTTGGATCAAGGCCGGTCAGATTATCCACACCCGATTCCTCTTCAACAGCCAAATTGTCTTCAGCACGATTGCCTTCCCAGTATGAGGCGTTGGCAATGCCCAGCTGCTCAGGATGAAACACCGGATTAAGTCCATCCCGAAGCTGCTGCTCATAGTCCTTGAGCGCAATGAAGGCCGGCTTTTGCAAAAGCATAATGGCAATAAGGTTGAGCCAGGCCATTGTGCCCACGCCAACGTCGGCCATGGTCCAGATCAGAGTGGAGGAATTAATGGCGCCAAAAGCCACCGTCCCGATGAAAATAGCCTTGCAAACCGACATCAGAACCGGCTTGCGGATGTAGCGGTTCAAGTAAGCCATGTTCGTCTCGGCCATGTAGTAGTAGCCGAGAATCGTCGTAAAGGCAAAAAAGAAAATTGTAATGGCAATGAAGGGGCCGCCCCATCCAGGCATCAACTGATCAATAGCCGCTTGTGTGTAAACGGGACCGGCTTCAGCTCCGGCAAGTCCTTCATAAATAACCGCGCCATCCGGAGCATGCATGTTATAGCAGCCCGTCATCAAAATCATGAAGCCCGTGGCCGAACAAACAAAAAGCGTGTCAATATAGACCGAAAAAGCCTGAACAAGCCCCTGCTTTGCTGGGTGAGAGACAGCAGCGGCAGACGAAGCATGAGGCCCCGTGCCCTGACCGGCTTCGTTGGAAT
>CAKQKT010000019.1 GCA_934249275.1 uncultured Sutterella sp.
GACCGTCTGGAGGACCTGATTAATTGAACTGGTACTTCAAGCCGACAGAGACATCAAAGTCCTTGGTGTAGTGATCACCTTCCTCGCGCTCAATAGAAGCATAAGCACGGAAATTGCTGCCTATCTGCCAATCGCCCGTAACACCGTAGTAATAACGCGCGCCATCAACTTCATCGGCCTTGCGTTCCTTGGTCACACCTTCAACGCCCGTATATCGGATCGTCTGATCGCCCAGGAATTCATACTTCACGCCACCCTTAAGACCAAATTGGACATAACGCCGATCCAGACTGTTCTGAGTGCCGTAGTTGAATTTCTGTCCAATCACAAGACCCGCTCGGCCAGTCAGGAAATCTGCATTGCCCTGAAATACAGCCATTCCCGTGCTGGTCTCATAGTCCTTGCCATGGGCATAGAAGTAGGACAATTGGATCTGAGGCTCGACAAAGGAATGATTGAACCAGCGGCGATCATCAACTTTGTTGTTGAATTCAAACATATGACCGACTTCAACGCCGGCACCATAACCATAGGTTCTATAGTTCGCCGTAAATGCCGACGACAAGTCATTGGCCAAACCGGTCAGCTCCTGAGAATACCGGCCAGCCTGAAGAACGAAATCGGCATAGGAGCCTTGTGAACGCATATAAGTCGCATACAGCTTGGCCGAATACTGCTCCAACTTGCCATCACCGCCGCGAGCAGCGGCGAATCCGTCCTGCTCGCTCTTGGCATAACGCAAGGCTCCGCCAACCAGCCAGGAAGAGTTTTCATTTGCGCCCACCAATCGATCTAGACCAATGTGACCTTTGTAGCCATCTGCACGCTCCTTGGCAAAACCTGCACGAACCCAGACACCATCCTGCGCACCATAGCGAATTTCGCCCAAACGTGTACGGAGGTCTTCCAATTCAGAAGCAAAACTCAAAGCCTGAGTCGCAGAGACACCCAAATTCGTGATTTGCTGCATTTCGCTCGGATCAGGAACCGGAGTTGGAGTCGGAGTTACGGGAATGGTTGCGTCACTACGAACCAAATACCACTTCCCTGAGCCAACACCTGTTGTCACACCAGCGAGTTCGGTAAGTCCTTCAGCGTTATCCAACTTGCCTTCCTCACCTTCACCAACAAAAGACAAGGCCCAGGTTGTCACCATGCCATTGCCTGAAAATTGATTCGCCCCGTCCTTATTTTTAATAGTCATCTTCGAATTGGCACCCTGACTCACCAACCAATTAATGCTATGCAGCTTTTCAGGCACCAACTCACGACCATCTATCTTTATGTCTGCAATGTGACTCCCCTTTGCCTCATCCTGAATCACAAACTGATCAGTCAAGACATTAGATGAATCTTCATGAGCCAAATCAATTTTCATCTTTAAAGTATTATTTTCTCCTGACCAAGATGATGTTTTTAATGATCTATAAACCTCTCCCGTTCTCAACGTGCTAGCATCCGACCTCCAGTCAGAAAAATCAACAATCGAATTGTTCATTTTTAGAGATGTCAGCTCAGAATTATCAGTTAACTGCCATTTCGAGAAGCTTTCAAAAGTCAAATTGATTTGACTCGTACCATCATCCAAGATAGTTGCTCCCAGCATTTGAGAATTCATCCCTGCTAAAACATCAATTTGCCCCGCATCTCCAGCCTCCAGCTCTCCACGGATATTAAGATTATCAGCATTTATCCTCACCTGAGACCCGGCACCTGTTGCATACATCAAAAGACTTTCCGGATCGTTGTCAACACTCACCAAGAATTTATTTTTGTATTCATAATCAACCGTTGATCCGCCATAAGCACCAATCATGCCATTAGAATTACCATTATTAGCCGAAACCTCTAACGCACTTCCATTTTTAAAAATCGTCTTCCCTAAGAAATTTGTCGTCTCAGCATCGATTTTTGCGTAGGAATGATCCACAACAAAAAATGCCCAATTGGAAGTTTTTTCGGAAGTAAAATCAACTTCTTTTGAAATAACAGTCAACTGACTGTTCCCCTCAACCCTGGAAGCAATATAATCTCCCAACAAAACTGAACTGTTTTCAGAATTAATACTCAAAGAACTTCTATCTCTTAGATAAGCCGCAGTATTTTGACTCTTGATCAAAACCGAGTTGCTAGAGTTTACTTCCGCTCCGCTAGTGACCGTTTCACCAGAGGCGATCGTAGCGCCATAACCATAAAGATTTATGCCGTAACTATTACCATTCACCTCAACATCTTTGGCGTCAAGCGAGATTCTCGATGCCCCAAATGTCTTTATGCCATTACTAAAACCGGATATCTCAAGCTTTGATTTAGCCGAAAACTTTACACTTAGATTTGATTGGCCCGCACTACCATAAGCCAATAGATATAGACCGCTCTTTCTCTTTGCCCTCTCATCATCTACAGTTGAAATCTTGATGTTTTCGGCACTTATAGCAATATTTGTATTACTCGTTCCGTAGTCATTCTCAATTGCGACACCTGTACCGCCAGCTTCAGAAACAAAGTCTCCGCTTAGCTTAATATTTGCCTTTGCGTTATCGAATAACTTTAAATTCGTTTCCGCGCCACCACTAACATGCATGGTTCCCGCATCTACATTGAGTTTTGCTCCTTGATCCAGATAAACAGTAGCTGCGTCACCATACTCATCCCATTCACTAGCTCCAAAATCTATACTAGATTTCGTTCCATTAAAAGTCGCGGAACTATTCTGATCCACTACCAAAGACTGATCACGCCCTATAAGAGTTAAACTCTTCGCCTCCCCTATATAAGATGTAAAATCCACGCCACTACTCAAATAAACTGCATCCCCATTACTTCCATTCAAAGCTTCTATTTTTGCTCCACCCATAAAATAAAATTTCTGAACAGGACTATTTTTATCTGCCCCACTGCAATTATCACAATCCGGATAACGCTGAATTTCACTATTCCATGTTAGGAAATCCGTATAAACCTTATCTTGCCATGGCCGTTCATTAACTTCAGCAAAAACTTGAGAATTAACGGACATCAAGCACAACAAAAGTGCCTTCCTTTTAAAACCACAAAGTGGCGAAAGAAACGTCATTTTATTTTCTTACATCACAAAAAAAAACGAACTACGTTTATAGTTTTTAAATTAGTCCTCACGACTAATTTTGTAATGTCATTCAATTTATTTTGCAAAATAACAGGATTAGGAATCACCATCGAAAATCAATTCGACACGGCGATTCATCCAGCGGCCGTCACCGGTTCGGTTGGTGTACTTGAAGGATTTGCCCATTCCTCGTGCCGTCAGGCGATTGGGATCAATGCCATGCTCGATGAAGTAATTCCGAACAGCATTGGCACGGCGCAACGACAGACCGGCGTTGTACTTGTCGCTTCCCGTCCAATCGGTCCAACCACGGATTTCGATCTTTTCAGACTTGTCTCGCGAATTGATGACCTCAAGCGCCTTGTCCAAAATGCGACGGCTTTCCTTCGGCAGGTTCGACTTGTCAAACGCAAAATTGATGCCGCGAATTGCAATCGTGGTCGCCTTCGTGCAGTCGCGATAGAAGACCTCTTCCACAAAGTCCTTCCACAAGGCTTTATCTGTCATGAGAGCCTCAAGATCGTCGACATGTCCGCAGGATGAAACAGAAGCCAGCTCATTAATAGCCTTGCGTTCCTTTTCGGTATAGGCTGCCGATACGATATGGATGCAGGACTTGGGATTGGCTTCATAAAAAGCCTTCAAGGTCGCAACAGGATCCAAATGCTTCTTGTCAGGGTCGACCCCAAAGTTGCCGTCGGTTATCAGGACGGTCGCCTGAGATTTCGCCAGCTTTTCAGAGAAACTCTCAAATGCTCGGCTGCCAATCCATGTCGGACGACCGAACACTTCCAGACGAGCGCCGAACTTCTTTTGAAGATCGTTCTTGAAATCTGCCGAATTGCGCTCCTTCATCGGCAGCAGCTCGGTAAACGGCGCCACTGTCAGAACGGACGACTGCATTTCAGCCTTATCGATGGCATAGGCACCCGTCTTCTCTATAAAACGACGCGCCAACTCATGCCGAGTCAATTTGTCGATCTGTTCATTGACAGGAAGATCAACACGGATTTTCTTCAGCGATTGACCACGCTCACGCGCTCCGTCAATCTCCTCTTGCGCCTCGGACTTCATGCGGCCAACTGTCTGCATCATGGATCCGGAAACGTCGGCCACAAATGCAAACGTTTCAGCCGTTCGGCCACAGTCCTCATTGGGGATCTCCGTCGCCCAGATTCCTGTTGACAGGCACCCAATAACCAAGGATGCCAAGGCTTGTTTTCCACAGCTCATTCCCATACCTTTTCAATGAGCCAGCTGTACCTTCCTCATAGTTTGAAAAGGAGGATACGGTCAGCATTCACCCATAAAACAGGCAAGGCAAATCATTGAAACAACTGCATACCAGTCATTCCTTTGCGATTTACCCGTTCGGGTACTAAATGCTACAACTTATTGGATGGGATGGACTACGTATTTTTACTCATTTGAACGCCCGTCGTTCTTTGACCGTTTTCTGTGAACTGAAGAACTCTTTCACAATATCGTCGGGCCACCTCATTGGACAATGATCAATGATTCTCTGTCCTCACTAACGCGAGCAAAGGAGACGAAAGAATCAATATGTCAATGCGCGCATCAGAAGAATCGTCACCCTGCAAAAGCTGAAAACGCGATTTGCCTTACAGAATTGACAGTTGACAACTCCAACTCTTCGAAAGGGGGCTTTCGTCAAGTTGAGGCCGCCGTTTGAGAAGACAACAACCCGTCAGACAGATGCCGAGTGACGGCAACTGGTACATTTGAGGATGTGAAAACCAACAGGATCCAGTTCGAGGATCGATCAGTCCTTATGAGCTCGACAACTTACTTGCACAGCGATCAGGAAGAACCAACCTCCGTCGGGCGCATCAATAAATGCCGGATGTCGCCGCTGTCGCTCGAAGAGCTGGCAGAGCAAAGCAGCTGGATTGAAGTGAAGCGCCGGATCAATGACCTCATGGTCTATGGATGCCTTCCCGAGGTCATCGATGAACCTTCCCGCGCCCGGGAATACCTGCGCGACCGGGCCGACACTCTTTTGTACAAAGACCTGCTCGAGCTCGCGGAAATTCGAAAGCCGGCTGACCTGACGAAGCTGACACGATTCCTTGCCGCCAATGTCGGCTCCGTCATTCGCGCCGGCTCCGCTGCACGGGAACTCGGAATGCAGAACAAAACCATCGAGCGCTACGTCGATTTGCTTGCCCGCTGCTCCATCGTGACAGTTGTTCCATCCTGGTCGAGAAAACCGGCTGTCGAGCTGAGGTCAAGCAGGAAAATCTACTTCTGCGACAATGGGATTCGCAATGCAATCCTGAACAACTTCACCCTACTTCCAACAAGAAAAGACAAGGAAGCGCTCTGGGAAAACCTGTTCCTTTCCGAACGCCGGAAACGTCATGCCATGAGACGAGACGGCGCAGAGATGTATTTCTGGCGAACCAGAAGGCAGCATGAAATTGACTTCATCGAAGTCGTCAACGACACCATTGCCGCCTTTGAATGCAGCGCAGGCGGCAAAACCAATTCAACGTGCCTCAAAGCCTTCAGGCGCTCCTACCCGAACATTCCGCTTGCGATTGCTTCTCCCGACAACATCAATCAGGAACCGGCAGAACCGGTGAGCCTTGAAACCGTCCTCCCAATCATCGAGTAGCCCGGGCAAGAAAGAGTTCATGAACCTTCCTGCCCGTCTGCGTCATCAGAATGCCAAAACATCCGCCCAGCTTTCGAGAATCATGGGCGCCTTCCACTCAAGCGGCCGGCAGTAGTACGGCACACCGACCATTCGTCCTTCCCTCAGAGCCCTGCAGGACTGCAGTTCCGGATGAGCCTTGACGGCTTTTCGGATCTCGGCGGCACCCGCTGCGGCATCGCCCGCAACGGCAATGACATCCGGATCCTTCATCAGCAGTTCCGAAATGTCGCCGAGCGGCTGAATGCCCTCGATCTGATCGAGCTCCGGCGAGGATTCGAAGAGATTGATCACACCCCATTGCTCGGCAAGAAGCTGCGAGAGCTCGCTGTGAGCCGCGACGCGAAACACATAGCTTTCGTGCCTGATGGGACTGCGAATGGCGAGAAGGATGACGGCAGTCCGTCCTTTCGGCACCTCGACCTTCGAGAGTGCGTCAAGACGCTCTTTTCTCTCCCGGATCACGCGTTCGGCCTGCCGCTCCTCTCCGAACATTTCACCTGCTCGTCGAAGCACCTCTTCGGGCGTTCCCTTCACATCCAGCACCTTGACAGGGATGTCCATTCCGACCAGGCGCTCTTGTGCCGCACTCGGATCAAATCCGGGCTTTCCGTTGGCTTCAAGCAGAACAAAATCTGCCATGATCTTTCTCACGGCAGGCGCAAGAATCTGCTCCGGATGATTCAGGAAGCATGAAATGCACTCCAAATGCTTTTCATTGGGATGAAGCAGCTCCATCGAAGGCACCTCGCCTCCGATGAGCCCCTTGCCGAAGATTCTCAGAGCTCCGAGAATTTCGGTTGCCGTGTCGCCGACGATAATGATGTTTTCATTGCGGGGAAAGGGAATGAATGGGTTGCCCATGTGTGTCTCCGTTTAGCGTGACGACGGCGTCCGCCAGCGAGCGAACGGCGTCTTGATGTGAAACCATCAGAATGGCTGCATTCGGAAGCCGGCTTCGCAGGAGCCGGATCATCCTTTCAACTTCAGGCTCGTCAAGGCCGCTTGTCATTTCATCTGCGAGCAATACGTCCGGCGATGCCAAAACGGCTCTCAGCAGTGAGCAGCGCTGCTGCTCTCCGCCGGACAAAAGCGTCATCCAGTCAGCCGTTTCCTCAAGCTTTCCGGCGAGATGCGCAAGTCCGGCTTCAGCGAGCAGCTGCCGAACGGAATCGTCCGGCACATCGCCGGGAGCCAGCGGATATGTGAGCGCAGCCTTGAGCGTTCCCTTCGGCAGATAGGTTCGCTGAGGGAGCCAGAAGATTCGGCCGCGAGAAGCAATGTCTCCCTCAAAGCCGCTGTGAAACCCCGCAAGCACCTTGAGAAGCGTGCTCTTGCCGATGCCCGACGGCCCCGTCACCAACGTAAGCGTGCCGGGCTTCAATGTCAGATCAACGTCAACCGAACGGTTCTTGTCTCCGCACGGAACGCTCAGCGTCAAATCTGCAGCCAAGGGCACGTCCGAAGCTCCGCGCGCCGCAGCGAGCGCCTGATGAATTTCATCGCCCTCCGACAGGCCTCGTTCCAATCTTTGAAGACGCTCATATGCGGCCGCGAGGCGCATCAAGTCGTCATAGGCCATGATGAACCACGATAAAGATCGGGCGACATCGTTGAAGGCGCCGCGGATCTGCATCAGGCCGCCAAGCTGAATGGAACCCGACAAAAACGACGGAAGCGCGAAAAAGATCGGCGCAAGATACGTAAACTGTCCGACGCCAACCGTAAAAAGATCGAGATCCCTCTTCCGCTTCAGGAGCGCAATCAGCACATCCATCAAAGAAGAGAGGCGCTCTACGAGCCCGGCGGTTTCGACGCCTTCTGAACCTGCGCCCGCTATTGAATCCGAATGACGGTGCTTTTCGATGAGAGCGGCGCGGAGATCGGCCTCGCGATGCTGCACCTCAATATTGAGAGGCTTGAGCTTGCGTCCGATGAAATGCGTAACAGCCGTTGCAATCAGCGTGTAGAGAATGCATGTCCAGAACATGTAGCCGGGAATCGTAATGCCGAACACGACAGCCGATCCCGACAGATTCCATAGGATCACCGAAAAGCTTCCGATGGTGAGAAGCGAGTCGTAGAAGCTCACGGCAAGGCTCACCGCATAGGACACCAGCGTCTTTACATCTTCCGTGATTCGCTGGTCGGGGTTGTCGGGCTCCCGACCGCTTTCGCGAAGCAGGTAATGCGCGCTGTCGGGCGACAGCCACCGCTTGAAGAAGAGCGACGTCAAGTCACGGCGAAGCGCGAGCGTCAGGCGGTCCTTCAGATACCCGGCCCAGACCAGAAGCAGGATGATGACGGCGGCAAGTCCGATGAAATAGAGGAGCTCCCGAAAGATGCCGTCCTTGTCCACCGCCTGCAGGGCGTTGAAGAAGCGCCCGTTCCAATCGTTGTAGAGAACCGCGAGCTTGATGTTGAAGGCATAGGCCGCCAAAACGACGCCGAAAAGAAGCCACAGCTTCCATCTGGCGCGATTGAACAGATAGGCGGCAAGGAGCTGCTTCAGCCCTCCGGGAATCGTCTGAATCATGTCAAAAAATCGGCGGAGCATCCACCGGAGGGGACGCTCCGCCCGCAGTCAGAAATGATTAGAACTGAGCCGAGAGCCAGGCGCGGAACGAACGGGCGTAGCCGTAGGAATCCGTTACCGAGACATACTTCTTGTTCGTGAGATTGTCGACGGCAATGCCGGCCCTCACGGTGTAGAAGTTCGGAATCTTCGGCGTCCAGGTCAGGCCGACGGAATGCGTGGCATAGCCGCCCTGATATTCATCCTGAGAAGTCCAGCCGCCCTTGGCGCAATGCAGCTTGTACCAGGGCTCGAGCTGGACCGCCTCAAACTTGTAGCTGGTGCGAAGATTGGCGGACTGAGGCGTGACGCCGGTCACGCGCTCGTTCGTCTCCTTGTTCTCCGACTTGAGGTAGCCGTAGGAAGCCGTCACCTTGAAGCCGTCGATTGCATAGGAAGCCGAAAGCTCGACGCCCTTGTTCACGACATGGCCCAGGTTCTCGGCACGGAAAGTGAATACCGGTACGCTGCCGCTGAAGTCGGGATCCACTTCCACGTTGATGAAGTCCTTTACATCATCGTAGAAGACGGCGGCTCGAGCCGTGAACCTGTCTCCGACGCCGGCAAGGTTCTTGAAGTCAAGGCTCGTGCCGACTTCGTAGTTGACGGACTTTTCAGGCTTGAGATCCGGATTCGGGATGACCACCGACTGGACGCCCCCGCTCGAATAGTCCATGCGGTAATACATCTCGTCGAGAATCGGAGGACGATAGCCCGTCGTGACGGAGCCCCAGAACATCACCTCTTCCATCGGAGTGAGCTTCACCGTGACGCCAGGCGTGAGCTTGCTGTCCGACAAGGACGGATAATCCGCGTTGGACTTGCGCTTGAAGTACGACCAGCGAAGCTGAGGCGCAATGGCGAGATAATTCGTCAGCTTGTACTGATCCTCAATGAAGATGCCGGCATCCAGGCCTTCTGAGTCCGGACGGGAAGTGTCATCCGCCCATTCGCCCGAATCCTTGGTCAAGCCGCTTTGCTCCGTGCGGGAAAAGTCCAAGCCATAGGTCAGCTCGTGGCGACCGAATCCATCGAAACGGCTCGTGTTCTGGAAATTGCCGCTGACGGAATCAAACTTGTCCTTGAAGTTGCGGGGAACTTCGTTTTCGTAATGAAACTTCGACTGTGCGTACTGAAGGCCGGCCTTGAGATTCACCAGCTCGCCCGACTCGTACTCCCACTGGCCAATGACGCGATGCTGCTCATAGCGGTAGCTGTTGAACTCCTCTCCATCTTCACTGTCGTTGTGCGCGATGTCATAGGCATAGGAGAGCGTGACGGCATTGTTGTCCGTCGGAGTGAGCGTGGCCTTGACGAAAACGGACGTCGAATCATTGTCCACGTCAGCCGTGGAGCGCTTCCCCTTGTAGGACGTTTTGGCGGCCCCGAAATCCCTGCGCGTCACGCCGGCCACGACGTCCCACATATCGCTGCGCACGAACGCATAGGCGCTCTTCGACCATGCAATGGAATCCGAACCGTAGCCGACCTTGAAAAGAGCGCCGAAGTCCTTGTCGGAATCGGCCAGAAAATCCGCGGCCGACTTCGTTTCCAAAGCGAGCGTGCCTCCGATGCCGCCGTTGCCGTACAGCGCGCTGCCGCCGCCGTTTCGAACCTCCACCTGCTTGAGGATTTCAGGATCGGCAAAGACGCCCATCGGACGGTTGCCGCCCATCGTCATGTCGTCCTGACGCATGCCATCAATCAAGTACGTGATCTGATTAGGCTGAGAGCCTCGAATGGACACGCGGTTGTACATCACCGAACTCGAGGACGTCGTATCGACGTTCGGAATCGTATCGAGGAGTTCCGCAAACGTCAGCGGCTGAGTTTGTGCAATCTCCTTCTCCGATACAACCGTCAGAGAACTGGCCGCTTCGGACAGAGGCTGGCTCACGCGGGTGGCCGTCACAACAACGGGCTCAACCGACTGGACGGGTTCGGCTGCGGAAAGCGTGGAAATGGCGGACAGAACCGCCAGCGTCAGGGGAGCGGCAACAGGCTTTACAGAAAAGCCGGCAACAGAATGGCTGGATTTTTTCATGACTTCGTCTCACGAGCGTTGGTTTCGCTCGCAATTAATGAGAATGAGTCTCATTATGCCATCGTAGTCACTGATACAATACTGCGGGTTTTCCCGTACTTTCGACTAGTCATCACTTGCACACGAGGATTTTTTATCCGCCTTTCATCTTCAAGCCAGAAGAGTTCGCCGTTGAATCAAGCTCGTCGTCTTCACCCTTCAGTCTTGAGGAACGGACTTCGACCAAGCCTGAAAGAAGAAGTTCAAATGCAAGCCGCGCATTGCACGCGAGGCTTATGTATCATTCTGACTTCAGCGCCAGCGAGAGGTAGGCGCGAGAAGGATTCGGAAGGGGTGCATCTTTCGGATCTCCGGGCGGCATTCCGTCGCTTCGATTGGAAACCCAAGCCATCAAAAGAAAAGCGCCCTCAGGATCGTGAACCGTGGGGCGCTTTGGAGGCAAGCGAAGATGTGCGAGATCTTCCGCCATGCCTGCATCTTAGCACGAAGGCAACGACGCTCAATTGCTCATCGTTCATCCGACCACATGCGCCGGGCTCTCACGCCCCGTCCACACCAACGTTCTTGCCGCAATGCGTCCGAAAACAGTCGCGCCCGCAAGCAGATCTCCGTATAGCGCATGTTCGCCGTAGATGCCGCCGGTGATGTCGCCCGCCGCGGTCAATCTTGGAATCGGCCTTCCGCTGCGGTCAAGCACACGGGCCTTTTCATCGATCTCCACGCCGCCGTAGGCCGTCATGAGACAGGGCATCAGCTGGCTCAGGCAGTAAGGCTCGCGAATGGGCTGAAGAAGCCTTGAATCCTTTCCGAACGCATCGGGGCGTTCAAGCATCACGCCCTCGTTGAAATCAGTTGCCGCCTTCGCCATCAGGGCTTCGAATGCCCTGTCTCCGGGCGGGTCCCTCTTTTCCTGTGCGTGCGAAATCATCCAGGCCGTGCCGCCCGGCTGGCGGATGACGGCCTGAAGAAGATTGGAGAGCGTCACGTCCTCGCGCACAAAGCGCTTTCCGTCTCGATTGACGAGAATGAACTTTGACGGGTCGATCGGCATGCAGAAGGACGATGTCGTAAAGCCCAGTTCAAAGGAGCTCATGCCGACGAGCCCCGCGCCGGCATCGGCCGCCGCCATAAGGAGCTCGCCGTCCGCGCCCTGAGCGCCCCGTGGACGGACTTCGGCGAGACCGGGCGAATAGAGCCTCATCATGTCGGCATTGCGAATGAAGCTGCCGCCCGCCAACACGACGCCACATCGCGCGCGGACTTCCATTCGACTGCCTTCATGCTCGAGAACAACGCCGCGCACACGCTCCCGATCGCGCATGATCGAAAGCACGTTTGCGCCGGTGACGACCGGGACCTCAAAGGGATCCAGGGCCTTGAGAAGCGCTTGTATGTAGGCGCTTCCGCCTCCGTAAACGGGCTTGTGCGAACGCGGGAACAAGGCGCCCGGCGCACGATGAATGCGCTCCTCGAACACCAGTCCGATGGTCTCGAGCCACTGCTGGGCGGAATAGGCTTCGTAGCACAAGATGCGAAGCAGAGATTCCCTGCCCCTTCCTCCCGACATTTTGAGCGCTTGCCTCAGATGCTTTTCGGGACTGTCTTCGATGCCGAGCGGGATCTGACGCCGCGAATCGGCCGCATTGAAGCATCCTTCCGAAAAGAGCGTCATGCCGCCGGGCGACGGCGCCTTTTCAAAGACCACGGGATTGAGGCCGAATTCGGCCACCGTCAGCGCCGCGCTCAGGCCCGCAAGGCCGGAGCCGACAACGACGACATCATACGACCTTTTCTTCCAGTCAAGGCTCATGCCGCCACTCCGATCGCGCGCAATTGCGTCAGGATCTGGGAAACGCCGACGGCGTTTCGAACGCCCAGCTTCTGGCAGACGTTGGCTCTATGGACCTGCACGGTTCGTTCGGCAATGGTCAGGCGGTCGGCGATGACCTTGTTCATCAGGCCTTCGCTCAGAAGCACGGCCACCTGCCGTTCGCGCGGGCTCAGAGCCTCCCAGCGGTCCGTCAGGGCCTCCATGGCTTCGCTTGCGCGAGCCTCCTCAAAGCTCCGGTTCACGGCCATGTCGATGGAGGCGAGCAGCTTTTCGTCCACGATCGGCTTGGCGAGAAAGTCCACGGCCCCGCGGCGCATGGCCTTTACGGCCATTTCAATGTCGCCGTGCGCGCTCACGAAAATGACGGGCAGGCGATTGGACAATTCAATAAGGCGCTCATGGAGCTCCATGCCGGTCAAGCCCGTCATGCGGACGTCGAAAATGCCGCAGCCCGGGACCGTCGGATCGTCATGCTCGAGGAAATCCTCGGCGCTTGCGTAGGTTCGAACCAGCCAGCCTTCGCTTTCAATCAGAAACTTGTAGGATTCGCGCACGCCCGCATCGTCGTCGACAATGCGAATGACGGCGCGCGATTTTCTATTGTCCATTCGAATTCTCCAGATCCGCGGTCACCAGCTCGGGCTTGACGGGAAGCGTCAGCACCGCCCGCAGTCCCTTGGGATCCGCAGGCTCGAAGGCGACCCGGCCGCCATACGACTCCGTTAATTTTCGCACGATCGACAAGCCGATCCCAAGCCCTCCGGTTTTGCCGGAGACGAGCGGCACGGCAAGAGCGGCCACCGTTTCCTCCGTCGCGACGGGACCGTTGTCCTCAACGACAAACCTTATTGCAGTCCCATCTTCCTCCGCACTTACCGACACGCGTGGCTGAGGATCTGAAGCGGCGCTTTCCGCGGCATTCTTCATCAGGTTTCGGAAGATCAGCTCGATTTCGAGCGAATCGCCTTCCATGGCGAGCCCCTCCGGGACATTGCAGACGAAATCCGTCTGCGTCATCGACGCCTTGAGGGACGAGGCGATCTTGCGGATCATGAGGCTGAGATCAATGCTCTCGATCTGGCGACGGCGGCGTCGTGCGTATCCGCGGACATGCTCGACGATGTCGCTCGCGCGCTCGTTTTCCGAGAGAATGCGGCTGAGCGCGAAGTCGAGCGACCCTTCGTTGAGGGTGCCGTTCGTCATGCGGCGGCGCAGGCCCATGGCAAAGTTGGTAACCGCCGCAAGCGGCTGCCTCAATTCGTGCGCCACGATGTTCGACATCTGGGACACGGCAGTCAGGCGCTCAAGCTCCTCGAACTGCCGTTCGGCCGCGCGCTGCTTCTTGACGGTCGCCATCAGCTCGGACGAGCGCTGCCTGACGAGGCGCTCCGCGGCAATGCTGTGCCAGAGCATTCCGAATACGACGGCGAGCGCGAGAAGCACCCAGGAGATGTTGTCTTCAAGAATTTCCTGCAGGGTCTTCTTTTGATAGCTCATGTAGGCCGGATCCCGCACGCGCTCCGCAATGCGGTGTACGGGACGATAGTCCGCCGCCGGCCCCCAGTGCATGTCGTTGGAGATGTCGAGGCTCAGCAGCGTGGCCGCGAGATCGCGCACGTTGTCGCCGGCAATTGAAAGGCCCGCGGCAAACACCCAGCCCGGCACGGGCTCGGTGGAGCTTGCAAGACCCGATGCGTCGTCAAGGCGCAGATCGACAGGCACCCAGCCGTCAAAGAGATCGTTCTCGCGCTCGCGAACGAAGTCGGTCGAAACGGCAACGGCCTCAAAGCCGCTCTTGATGGCAATGGAGACGGCATGCTCCGGCGACATTCCGCGGCCGAACTCATGAATGACGGGCAGCGTGAGCTTGCGCTGAAGCATTTCATTCTGAAGGAGGAGCGACGTGTCGCTCACGTCGCCGGCAATCACGGCAACGGGCTTCTTCGCGAGTTCGCCGAGGCCGTGCGCGTGGCCTGACACGGGCTTGGCATAAACCATTGCCGACACGATCGACCTGGACTCGCCGCCGACGGGCACGTAGAGGGACGCCATCGACTTGAAGCCGCCGTAGCGCTCAAGAAGCGCGAAGACGTGCGGACTCACGATGGCAAAATCGAAATCCCGGTAGGCATTCATGTCGAAGCGTTCGCCCTCGGCAATCGGCCTCACGACAAAGACGCGATCCTCGGTGACGGTATTGAGCTCGCGGACCGTTTCCTCAAAGAAGGCCTGCTGTTTTTCAAAGATGCCGGCCTGCACGCCGATCACGCGGACATCCCGCGTCAGATCCGCGGCTCGCACCGGTGCCTGAAGAACTGCAATGACGGCTAGCGCTGCCGCAAGAAGGATCCGGATCATCCGAAGGCGGCTGCTGAAAACGTGAATTATCATGATGAGGAATACTTCGCACGAAAGAGCATCGTCTGTCAATTGCATCTTCTACGTAGTGCGATCTCACACTTGGCGCAGGAGCGCTCCTCCTGTACATTTCACGCCGAAACGAAAGATTGAAAAGTTAAAGCATGACTGATTTGGCTCATCTCGATCGCAGAACATTCCTTCAGGCCTCCGCCGTTTTGGCGGTAGCCGGCTTGAGCTCGCCCCTCGCGACTGCTCGCCCGACGCCCGAAGACGAGGTTCACGACGTGGTGGTGATCGGATCGGGCGGCGCAGGCCTTGCCGCGGCAATCATGTCGGCGACAAGCGGGGCGGAGACGCTCGTTTTGGAAAAGATGGCCGAAACGGGCGGCAACACGCGTCTCGCAGACGCCTTCAACGCCGTGGACCCGAACGCCCAGAATGCGATCGGCGTCGGAGATTCCGAAGAAAAGCATGCCGAGCAGATGCTCGAAAGCGGAAGATGGACCGCGAATCCCGAACTCGTGCGCACGGTGACCTACGGCGCCCCCGAAACGCTCGAATGGCTGAAGGCCTGCGGCGTGGTGTTTGCACCCGGCGTCTATCAGGTCTACGGAAGCCTGTGGCCGAGAACCCACAGTCCCGTTGCGCCTCTGGGCGCCGGCTACATCGATCCGCTCATGAGGAAATGCAATGAGCTCGGCGTCGAAATTCGCACGAAGACCAAGGTGCTCCGCGTCCTTCGCGAAGAAAACGGTCCGGTCACGGGCGTTGAGGTGCGCACTGCTGAGGGAGAAGTCCGCCGCATTGCCGCACGCCGAGGCGTCGTGGTCGCCTCCGGCGGCTTCAGCGCCAACGCCAGGCTTGCCGCGCGCTTTGATCCGAGGCTTGCCAAGCTGCGCACGACAAACTTTCCGGGCGCAACCGGCGACCTGATCGCTCCGCTTGAGGACATTGGCGCTGCAGCCGTGGGGATGGAATTTTTCCAGCTTCTTCCCGGCAGCGCAACGAACGGCAGATTCATCGGCGCCATCTCGCCCGTGGAGAACATGATTCTGGTCAACCGCTCGGGCCTTCGGTTTGTCGCCGAGGACAGTCCCGGCACGACCGTGACGCATGCCGTTCTGAGCCAGCCCGGCCGTCTCGCCTTCCCGATTCTCGACGCTTCCGGATACGCAGGCATGAAGCCGACGTCCCGGGCCGCCTTCGACGAAGGCATGAAGCACGGAGATGCCGTGGAGGCGCCGAGCCTGGCCGCTCTTGCAACCAAGCTCCAGATCCCGTCGGAAAACCTCGTTCAGACCGTTGAGGATTACAACCTCGCCGTTCGAGACAAGAAGGACGCAATCGGACGCAATCCGAACATGCTGGCGAGTCCCATCGTCAAGCCGCCGTTTTACGCGGCGAAGGTGTCGATGTCGATCAACTGCTCGCTCGGCGGCATTGCCGTCACGCCGCGGGCAGAAGTGCTCGACCGTCACCGCAGGGTCATTCCGCGCCTATTTGCCGCAGGCGAAGTCACCGGCGGCATCCACGGCGAAAACCTCATGGGCGGCAATGCGCTCGCCGAGGTCTTCACCTTCGGGCGCATCGCGGGCCTGAGCGCGGCGCTCGGTCCGGACAGAACGCTCTCCTTCGGACCGAAGGCGGGCTGAGGCCGCCCCTTATTTGCTGAAAACGATTGCCGGCCGAAGCAATGCGAGCCTGCGAGGGGCGCTTGCGCCCCGAAAAAACCGAATTCAACCTTTTTTCAAAAGACCCCGTCCTTGCGGGCGGGACCAATCAATCCAACCAAACAGAGAACAATCATGGAATTTTTGGAATTTCTGATGCTCACGGCCTCGATGCTTCTGCTCATCTACAAGCCGGAAAAGGAAAAGCTTGCCTGGCAGCTTCTCATCATCTCGTGGGGCATGGTCGTCTTCATGTACATCGGCCACGTCTCCAACAGCATCCTCGGCTCCCTCAACCTCTAAGGAAAGTAGAACATCATGTCCAATTACGCTCTTCCTGTGAATGAACAGGACATCAAGAAGGCCAAGACCTTCTACGACCTCGTCTGCTGGGGCGGTCTGCTGATCGTTCTGCTTCCCGTCGGCATCGCCAACGTGGTTCTCGGCTACTTCCTCGGCGACTCCCCCTGCACGCTCTGCTGGGGTCAGCGCCAGCAGATGGCCTACATCGGCGTCGTCGCTCTCTTCATGGTCCGCTACGGCTTCAAGCCCAAGTATCTTGCCACGATGCTCGTGATGGCTGCCATCGGCCTCTACTCCAGCTTCCGCCACTACGGCAACCACGCCATGCGCGACGTCGGCCAGGGCTTCGGTCTCGACATCTTCGGCCTGCACACCCAGTTCTGGGCTGAAATCGTGTTCTGGTGCGTGGTCTTCCTCTTCGGCCTCGCCGTCTATCTCGCTCCGCGATTCGACGCCCTGATCGAAGAATTCAAGGGCAAGTCCTTCCGTCCGTTCTCCGGCTTCAACCGCATTGCGTTCGCCGTCGTGACCGCCATCATCGCCTCCAACTGCTTCCAGGCTCTCTGGTCCACCGGCATCCCGCCGTTCTGGGGCCAGGGCGATCCGGTCCGCTTCACCTTCAATCCGAAGTATGTCGTTTGGTCCGCCGACTCCTGGGAAGGCATGTGGTCCGGCATCAACTTCCTCGGCAAGCGCGACGTGAAGGATCCCGACTTCGACGACAAGCCCAACGCCCAGCGCCTCGGCATCACCTTTGCCCATGACGCCAAGAACGCTCCGGTCAATGTCGACGCCATGCTCACCGTTGCCGACGTCCGTCCGATCAAGGGCATCAGCGACAAGATCAACACGATCAGCCTGATCAACGGCCAGTACTTCGTGGGCTCCAAGTACAGCTTCTGGACGCTCGACGCCGAACTCAAGCCGGCCGTCTCCGCCGCCTATGACCCGTGGTACTCCGCCAACGTGCTCGACCTCGTCGGCATCACGCCGTGGAAGGACGACGCCTTCGTCCTGATGGGCACCAACAAGACGCTGCTTCGCGCTCGACTCAACCCGAACGCCGATGACGTCAAGGGCTGGGGCAACTTTACTGCCGGCCGCAACAGCGTTGAACATGTCGGCGGTCTCGGCCGCGCCCGCATCGATACGGAACGCGCCAAGTTCTCCTACGTTCACTCCGCCGCCGCGGACGGCCGCTACATCTACACGGCCACCGTGCCCGACAACAAGAACCACAAAAAGCTTGTGATCTCCAAGGCCCTGATGGCCGACTGGACGCTCTCCGGTGAATTCCTCCCGGCCGCCGATCTCAAGAAGGACCGCTCGCTCGGCGAACTCTATGTCACCGGCATGGTCTATGAAGACGGCAAGCTCTACGCGGTCTCCAAGAACCACAACGTGATCGTCGCCATCGACATCGCTGCCGAAAAGATCGTTCAGACCTGGGGCTTCCCGGCTGATCTGACCGATGTCCGCGGCCTCGTCAAGAAGGGCAACACCTTCGAAGTGGTCGACAACAACCGCATCGTCACGCTCAAGATGTAATCCGGCAGGATTCTCTCAAGATCAGTGACCAAACGGCTGGCTTTCCTACAGGGAAGGCCGGCCGTTTTCATGCCGCTACTCGTCGTCCGATTGTCTGAACGGCTGACAGAAGCGCTCAAGCGTGCGAAGCGAAATGTCGATCCGATGCCGCTGCCGCAATCTTTGCCGAAGAATCGGACACTTCTCGGCGCATTTGATGAATTCCGCCCTCACCTCATCCCGATGAGCCTCCAGAAAATCACGGGCAGGACTCTTGGAACGAGCGGGATACTCCACCGGCCGGTCCGGATCGCGAATCCATTTTCTGACGGTGTTTCGGCTGACATTCAGCCTGCGGGTAATTTCCTTGATGGGAACCTTATCCTGATCCAGCTTTCTGATGACGGCGACGAGATCGGCGCTGAGCATATAGTTTGAACCTCCATCGACGACAAAGAATCTTGTCGTCTTCTATTTTGCCTCACGCCGCGTTGTTTGACATCCGAAAATCCGGATGAAAGGCGCCGCCTCCCGGCAAGCGCCCTTCCCGCATTCAGCAAAGCAGAGTTACTTGTTCTCCTCCAGCGCAGGCAGAGCGGCGGCAAGACGGTCAAATTCAGCGAGCCAATCGCGCCTCCAGCCGGCCTTCACCGATTCGTCAACCCAGGCGGAATCGATCGAATTCGCCAGCATTCCCCTCAGCTGCGGCAACGTGAAGCCGAGCCAGTTGAACATCAGCATCCACGCTTCACTGATCGAAACCTGATGCATGGTCGGATCATCGCTGTTCGGGAAAACCTTGAGTCCGTTCTCGACCATCTTGCGAATCGGATGCTTGATCGCCCATTCCTCGTCGGTGAACGTGCGAAGGTAGTAGGAATTCGTCGGCACCACGGCAAACGTCATGCTGCGCGCCCTGGCATTTTCCATCAGTGCGGGATTGTCGATGATGGTGTAGCCGTGGTCGATGCGGTCGGCCTTCAGAAGGTCCATCGAAGTCTCGACATTTCGCCAGTGTTCGCCGAATTCGCCGGCATGGATCGTGATGCGAAAGCCCGCTTCGCGTGCCATGAAGAAGGCCTTCCAGAAATTCTCCGGCTCATGCGCGGTCTCGCGATAGTCAATGCCAAGGCCGATGGTCTCGGGCACGCGATGAGCAATCATTTCCTCGACCAGAGCAACAGCCGCCTCGGGCGTATTCTCGCGGTCAATGGCCGGAACGGAGCGGCCGACGACTCCGTAAAGACGCTCGCCTTCCTTCAGGCCGGCAACAATCGCATCCTGTGCTTCGGCAAACGTCATGGAATGTGCGAGGCCGGTCCAGTTCCAGTAGAACTCGATGTAACGAACGCCCTGGCGAGCCACACGCTCCATGTGCTCAACGGTGATTCGCGTGAGAAATTCGGGCTTCGTCAGGATCTTTTCTTCAAGCGCCCGGAAGATGCGCAGAACGCCGACGGGCTTGTCGCCGCGGGTGTAGAAGCCTTCGATTTCCTCCATCGTCAAATCGGCGCCCGACGCCTTGACGAGATCGATGAACGTTTCCCTGCCCGTCGTTCCGAGCAGGTGGCAATGAAGCTCGGCTTTCGGGAACTTGGAAAAGAATTCAGTCCAGGCCGCAGGAAGCAGGCGTGTAAAGGGCGAATCGGGGACAAATCCTGGATTGGTGCTGCGCATGATTGTTCTCCTTGAAGAGACAATCATAATTCGATCCGGCCGGCTTGGTGCAGGCGATCACCGAGCTTTCTCAGCGAATCCCGACGCCATCGACATGGTTGACGAAGACGGCCAATATTTCAGCCCTTAGAGAACGCTAAAATTGAATGAATTGACCAGCCCAAACCAATACCCTTCGACCATTTAGTCCCTTAAGCGCACATCTTCCGATTGCGCGCTTCGCATGACCTCGTCCTCTCTACCCATCGCATTTTGGCAACTTCTTTACCCATGGTTTGCCAACGCCGTTGCCGCACGCTCCATTCAGCTCTCACTGATTTTTCACGCCGTGGCAGCAAACACGCCTTCAGTATGGATGTCGGCCATGCTGGCCGCAGGCGCAGCCATGAGCACGCTCTTTACGGTGCCTGTAGGACGTCTTTTTAATCGATGGGGGCCGGGACCGCTGAGTCGCACGGCCGGTCTCTTTTGCCTTGCCGCCATTGCCGGCCTGTCCGTCGTGCCGTTCGACCATGAGCACATGTATTTCTCCATTCTCATTTGGATATTGGCCGGACAAAGCATTCTCTTTACGTCGGTTGCGACGTATCGCGGCATGGGTTGCCTTTTTACTGACAAAAAACGCCTGATCGCCTTTGCTCGCATGAACATCGTGAGCAACTTGAGCGACATTGTCACGCCTTTGATCATCGGATGGCTGTTCTTTATTAATCCCGACCTTATTCCAATCGTAGTCGGGCTTCTGATTTTTTCAAATTTTCTTGTACCGCAACCCAAGATCGAGGCTTCCAATCCGGCAGACGCGCAAAAAGCCTCGCTGCTGTCATTCGCCAATCTCAAGAAATTCCCATTGGCGAAACCGGTCTATCTGGCGATTTTGATCGGTGCGGCAATACATTCGACCCTCTTCATATTTGACATCATCATCCCGATGATCGGATCAAGTCTAAGCCTGACATCCAAAGAAACCGGCATGGTTTTGTCGGCTCTGGCTCTATCGCAAGCCGTCTCGAGCACCTATCTTTCCTTGCGGCCGTTCCCTTTGGAAGATCTCTTCAAGCACTTCTTGAACGGTCTTCTCTTCGGAGGCGTCATCCTGCTTCTGGCGTTTTGGACTCAGGGCTTTACATCGTTACTCGTTCTGACAATGGGAACGGGACTTGGGTTCGGCATGATTCAGCCGATTTCGATGAGCCTGATTTACCAGCACACGTCAAGCGCATTTGTCGGAGACGCCGTAAGCATCCGATTGATGCTCAACAGCATAGGCCGCATCTGCGCACCCATGCTGCTGGCTTTTGCAGTGGGCTTGATGTCCGCCACAACCTTCCTGACCGGCATCGGCTGCGTCATGATCCTGTTGGTCGCAGTGCTGAAATGGAATATGACGGATGATCAGCCGCCGGTCGAAAGTTCAAGTGCATGACCTGATTCCATCGGCCTTGCGAAAAGGCAAGCTGGCCGCTACATGATGTCAGAACCACAAGCTCATTCTCTGCGCTCCATTCCTCGTCCAATTCCTCGCCGGGGCCGATGCTCGCTTCGCTGCTTCCTCTGAAGCATCCTCTGCTGTTGCTCAGCCTGCCGGCGCATTTCTTCTTCACGATAAAGCTCTTCCGCCTTCCTGATCTCTTCGCTCTCCTTGAACTGCCGGCGCTTTTCTTCAAGCCAATCCAAGAGCGGATCGTAGATGAAGAAGACATAGATGAAGGTCACCGCGGCAGTGAGAAACATCATGAAGAGAATGAACCCGAGCCCAAACTCGATCACTGTCTGGGAAAAATCATTCGTAACGCTCTCCTCCCGCTTGGAATCCCGGCATTTGCCAAACCATGCCGGCCGCAGCATGAAGAGGCCGCGAATCTACAAGTCCGGCCCTCTTCCATTCCCAGAATAGATGCCCATGCGTCATTACGTGTCGCATGCAAACGGACCCGATCAACTTGATGAACGAGAGCTTTGTATGAACTGACTCGCAAACGTGTCACGGGTGCCAACACTATGAAGGCAGACAATGAACCCGCAGAGAGGATCGCATGATTTTCGTTGGTAAAACAAACGGCCTTGCATGTCAGATTTCGATACCCACAGCTCGATATCTTTTTTATATATTCAACAGTGAAGCAGCAGTGTACTTACCCACATAGTTGGTATAGTTATCGACCGCCCAACCTGATCCGCCACAAGCATATTTTTACCGACAACCGTTGCCACACAACGATTCCAACCATTACACCATA
>CAKQKT010000020.1 GCA_934249275.1 uncultured Sutterella sp.
TTCTCACGAGCCGGTTCTGACCTCGACTAAGGCACCATCGAGCCCCCTGTTTCCCCAAAAAGTCGGAAGAGCCAAAAGTTTGTATGTTACGAGGAGGGAGGAGAGAATAATGTGGTTGATCTACCGGCTTGCTGCTGCAATTACGACTACTTTCAATAAGACTCGCTCGACAGGATTATTCAAATGATCGTTGACCTCCAAACGCCCGACGGACTTGTGCGGGCTCAGACGCCCGTCATTCTTTCGGCGAGCCGCTCTACCGACATTCCGGCCTACTACGGCGGCTGGTTCATGAACCGATTGCGCGAAGGCTGGTGCGCGTGGGTGAATCCGTTCAACCGGCGCCCGTCCTACGTTTCCTTCAAGGACGTGAAGGCGGTCGTCTTCTGGACGAAGAATCCGGCGCCTTTTCTGCAGCATCTCGACGAGCTCGAGAAGCGAGGCCTGCATTACTACTTTCAATACACGCTCAACGATTATGAGCGAGAAGGTTTCGAGCCCAACGTGCCGGCTCTCGAAAAGCGCATTGAGACGTTCAGGCGGTTGTCCGAGCGGATCGGCCCCGAGCGGGTCGTCTGGCGCTTCGATCCGATCATTCTGTCGCCGGAAACCAGTCCTCGGGACATCCTCATGAGGATCTGGACGATCGGCAAGGCGCTCAAAGGCTGCACGAACAAGCTGGTCGTGAGCTTCGTCGATGTTGCTGCATACCGCAAGGTTCAGGCGAACCTCGTGCGCGATACGAAGCTATTCACGAAGGAGAACGTACACACGGCCGAACCGACGGAGGCTCAGCGCCGGGAGATCTGCGAAGGCCTGGTCAAGATCCGCGAGCGCTGGCGCTCGGAAGGCTGGAACCTCGAGATTGCGAGCTGTGCCGAGGACTGCAATCTGGAAGAGTGGGGCATTTTTCATAATCGCTGCATCGACGGCGAGCTGATGGAGCGCGCGTTCGGCGAGGACAAAGCCTTCGTGCACTTCCTGCATACGGGAAAACTTCCGGCGGCAGCCGCCGGCATGACGGCGTGCTCGCTCTTCGAGGAGCCGTCGATTCCCGTCATCCCGATTGAGAAGCGCAAGAATCTCAAGGACAAAGGCCAGCGCGAGGCTTGCGGGTGCATCGTGAGCAAGGACATCGGCATGTACAACACATGCATGCATTTCTGCGTTTATTGCTACGCCAACACCAGCCGCCGGACGGTGCTCGACAACCGCCGTCGCCACGATCCGGCGAGCCCGTTCCTGGCCGGCGCGCCGGGCAGGGCGGACGATGCAGGCGAAGAGGTTGTCGAATGAAGATATGGAAGGTCATGCGAACGGCGGTTCGCGGGGCGGGCTTTGCGGCGAGCGTCGGCATGCATGTCGGTACGAACGTCGTGAAGGGCGCCGTAAGCCTTGCCGGCACCGCTGCCGAGGCGGTTCAAAAGACCGGACGCGGCGACTGGGAGGGCCTTGAGCGCCTTGCCGAAAGGACGGTCGAAGGCGTCGGAAGAGCCGTTGAAGGCAAGTTTCGCGCAACGGGCGAGCTTCTCGACGAAGCCGACCGATGCCTGCAGGATCCCGATAGGCGCTTCTTCACGAAAAAGAATGCGGCCAGAACGGCGGCTGCGGCCACGCTGGCCGTGACGGCCGTCGCGGGTGCGTCTGCGCTGGACCTGGATTGCGCGCCGGATATGTCGGACGCCCCGGATTTCGACGGTGCGGATGCGGCAGGGAGCGCGGGCTTCGCGCCGGGCGACCTCTCGGTTGAGAACGGCGTCTTCACGGGCGGCGAGGAGCAGCTCGGAAGACTCATTGAGTACGGCCAGGTCGACGGTGCCGAACATGTGCCGGCCGACGAAGTGGTGCGCAGCATCGCTTCCCGAGATGCCTTCCTGTCCGCGCACGGGTTTGACGGCGTGCCCGACGGCTACCAGGTCCATCATGTAAGGCCGCTCTCCGAAGGCGGCGCGGATGCGCCCGAAAACATGATCCTCGTGAGCGACGAGGAACACGCGGCCATCACGTCCGCCCACGCCTCCTTCTACGGCTGGCGCAACTGGGACGCGTAAGCGGAAGCAATTGAAGAATATTGAGCGGCGCACGGAGCTGAAGGCTTCGTGCGCCGCCTGCTTTTTGGGTCTCGCTGAGGATAAACGCGCTTACAGGTTGGAGAGGCTGCGGTGTAAACTGAAAGAAGCCTTTCGTCTTTTGACGGAGGCTGAAATTGAGCTCGACCCGAGGAGAGATAGGACTTTATGAACGACGTTTCCGAACGCGGCCTGCCCGAAGGCCTGAAGGTGCTGGCCGAGGCGGCGCCGCTGCCGCCCATCCCGTCCGAAGCCGCTGAGAGGCTTGAGGAGACGGCGGAGTTTTTCTTCGCCACCGACCGCAGGGATCCGCCCGTGCCGCCCATGCTCCCCGAGGATTTGCCCGAGGAGGCGCATGCCGCCGGCGTTCGCTGGCTTGCCTTCGGCGTGCGAGGACGCGGACTGCAGGGAAAGCGCTTTGACTACTACCTTCTCTCGGACGGTCTACGCATTGCGGTGACGCTCCCCTGGGCGCGCATCTACGGCGACCCGGATGAGGAGCAAGCAGCGCTCGAGTCGGCGTTTCATCTGGTGAGGCTGTGCCTTGCCAGGGAGGTTGACGGCCGGCGGCTGGAGGTTTCGCTCAACCGCGAAAGGTGCTCGTGGCGCCTGACGTCGGACGGCGAGACGATTGTCGAAGGCGAAGGCGTCGACGGCCTGCTCGACGAGCTTGGCACGGAGGACGCGGACGTGCCCATGCAGTACTGGATCAGCGTTTAGGAGAACCAAAATGACCGGAAGCATCACCAATGTGAACAATGGAATTCATCCGATTCAGGCTGCAGACGAGGGCATGGCCGTTGATGCGGCCGCCCTGCAGCATGAGGCGCCGGCAGCGGCTCAGACCGAGGCGCCTGCGGCGGGGGCGCCCGACAGTGCCCAAGAGCAGCTGCAGGCGGCTCGCGGCCGTCTTGAGGACATGGCCCGCAAGGCCGTGGAGCGCTCGCAGGGCCTTCCCTGCCTTGACGAGAAGACGGCGGACCGCCTGAAGGCCGCCTCTCCGCGTCCGTGGTTCAACTCGGAGCGCAAGGAAGCGCATGCTGCGCTTGAGGCGGCCGCCGACCGGTGCGACGAGGCGACCAGGGTGCTTGCACAGTTCAAGGCCGCCGACTTCGCGGGCGCAAATCCTGGTGAAGACGCCATGGATGCGCTTGCGGGCTATGTTGAAGCCCAGAACGGATTTGCCGCTGCCGTCGACGCCTTCGTGGCGAAGGGCGGCCGCTGCCGTGCGGGACTCGCCTCGCTCAGGCAGGCGTCTCAGAACCGCATCGGCGAAATGCTCAACTTTGCGGCCCAGATGCGCACGATGACGCCCGAAGATGCGGCCGGCGTCGACATGATGAGGGAGGTCGGCCGCTCGGCCGTGACGATGCACGGCGGTCATGAGGTGCTCGGAAAGACGGCCGCCGAGGCGCAGAGGCTCTTTGACCGGCTTGACGCCATTCAGGGCATGAAGAACCGGATGCCGCTCTCGGAGTTCCACAAGCAGATCGACGTGCTCGCGGGCGATGCGAAGGCGCTCAAGAAGAAGCTTGAAGAGGTGCGGGTCAAGGCGGCCGTGATTGCCGATGCAGGCGCCTTCGAGGCCGTGGCAAAGCTCATCGACCGCTCGGTCGATCGCGTCGCCGAGCTCAAGCGCGTCGACGAGCGAGGGACCGTGTTGAAGGCCTTCAGGCAGGCGCTTCCCTGGTTTGACATGGAGAAGGTTGTACAGCTTGCCGACCTGATTCCGACGCGTGATGGCCAGCGCCTCTGCATGGCGTTTGAGAAGTACAACGCGATCGTCGAGCGGACCGAGCAGGCCGTGAGGTCCGGCAGCGGTATCAACGAAATTCCGAGGTCCATGACCGAAGCATTGCGGCAGTTCGGCAGGAGCAAGGAGCTCATTACGGCCTTGGACGAATACCAGTACCGCATGGAAAGGAACCAGGGCAATCAGGAGATGACCGATTTCTGCGCCCTGGTCGAGTCCGTCATGGCGGCCGATGAAAAACGCATCGGGGCCGAAGGACGCCAGATCGTCGAGATGCTCGCCGGCATCGGCCGGGGCATGCATGCAAGGGGCGAGTACATTGCCGCGGCCTTCAAGTACAACCTGAATCTGCCGATGGCGGTTGAAGCATCGCTTCGCGGACTCCCCGTCGATCAGCTCGAGCTGACGGCGAGCGACGACGTGCTCGTCGAGGCCCGCCGCCTCGGCCATGGCGCCGTCAATGCGGTCGAGCTGTGCGAATACCGCGGCGCGGACGGCGAAAGCGTGAAGCTGGTCTTCAAGCCCGAGCTCGGCGCAAGGCGAGGCCTCGACAACATGATGGCGTCCGGTTTCGGCTACGGGGACGCCGTCACCTCCATGCAGCTCAACGTGGCGAGCTGCATCGCGGCCGACGAGATCGGCTGCGGCGGCGTGATCGCGCGCTCGCGCATCGGTTCCCGCAACGGCACGCTGGGCCTCTTCATGGAGGCCGCGCCCGGCAAGACCGCAGCCGCCATGCTGAAAGGAAACGACCCCGTCATGAAGAATGCGGAGGACCGGGAGCTTTCGGTTCGGGAGGGCATCGAGTACATGAGAGACAAGGGCACGCTTGATGCGGTGCGCGCCAATCTGATGAACGAATGCTCGAAGCTTGAATGGGCCGACCTGCTTTCGGGGCAGAGCGACCGGCATCAGGACAACTATCTCGTCAGCATCAATCCCGATACGGGAGCTGTGAAGGTGACGGGCATCGACAACGACGCCTCCTTCGGCGTTCGCCGCGTGGGGCTCAACAAGATCAATGTCACGGGCTCGGAGCACGTCGAGATGCTCAAGCGGTTTAAAGTGACCGTTGACGCCGACGGAACGATCGACATCGGCAAGCTGAACAACATGCAGCGCAGCTTCATTTACGGCAATTTCGGCCTCAATCAGATGTCGACGCCGTCCGTCATCGGACGCAACGTCTTCGAGCGCCTGAGGAACGTCGACGAGGAGGCGTACGCCAAAAAGCTTGCCGCCTGCATGGATGCGCCGGCCGTCGAATCCGCTGTCTCCCGCCTGCGTGCCGCCAAGGCGCATGCCGCGGCGCTTGACCGGCAGGGCCGCGTGATCGACGACTGGGCCGACGGGCGAGCTGCCGAGGCGCTGAGGGCCGACTACAAGGAGTGGAACACGCTGACCGGCATGACGGGCCTTATGGAACGAGTGACGAACGGGTTCTACAACCGCGATCTGAAGGCCTTGTTCGGATAAGGTTCGGCAGGATGGCTGGAGCCAAAAAAACGAAGGACCCCGCGGGTGACGCAGCCCGCGAGGTCCTTCGCTTTTCGGAAAGCCGGGATTACTTCATCAGCTCGATGCCGAGGTAGTCGAGGGCGGTTTGAACGTGGAGAGCTGCGCCCTTGACGAGGACGGACTCGTCGACGGTATAGCAGCCGTGGTGCTGCGGCCAGACGGCGTTGCAGGCTTCGTTGCGCACGCCGAGAAGGACCATGGCGCCGGGGATCTTTTCCTGATAGTAGGCGAAGTCTTCGCCGCCCATCTGGAGGTCGGCCTCGATGACGCCCTTTTCGCCGAAGATCTTGGCGGCGGCGCCGTTGACGACGTCGATCATGCCGGCGTCGTTGATGGTGACGGGCACCATGCGCTTGTATTCGACGGTGGCGGTGCCGCGCATGGCTTCGGCGGTGGAGCGCGAGATGCGCTCGATGCGTTCGGCGAAGCTGTCGCGGACGGCGGGGCTGAACGTGCGGGTCGTGCCTTCGAGTTCGGCGGTGCCGGCAACGACGTTGAAGCGGGTGCCGGAATGGAACTTGCCGATCGTGACGACGGCCGTTTCAACCGGATAGAGCTCGCGGGAGACGATCGTCTGGAGGTTCTGGGCGATGGCTGCGCCCATGAGGACCGCGTCGGCGCCGAGCTGCGGCTGAGCGCCGTGCGTGGACTTGCCCTTGACGTGGATCTTGAACTGGTCGCCGGAGGCCATGACCGGGCCCTTGCGGGTGGCGACGGTGCCGGCCGGGTAGTCGGACCAGACGTGCATGCCGAAGCAGGCGTCGACGCCGTCAAGCGCGCCTTCCTCGATCATCGCCTGGGCGCCGCAGCCGAGCTCTTCGGCGGGCTGGAAGGCGAAGACGATCGTGCCCTTGAGCTGATCCTTGATTTCGTTGACCATCATCGCGGCCGTAAGAAGCATCGAGATGTGGCAGTCGTGGCCGCAGGCGTGCATGACGCCCGGGACTTCGCTGGCGAACGGCAGGCCGGTTTCCTCCTGAACGGAGAGCGCGTCGATGTCGCCGCGAAGCATGATGGTGCGGCCGGGCTCCTTGCCGACGATGCGGGCGAGCGTGCCCGTGCCCATGCCGCAGGCGCGCCATTCGATGCCGGCGCGGTCAAGCTCGGCGCGAATGCGCTCGGCGGTCTTCACTTCCTTGGTGCTTTCTTCCGGATGCTGGTGGAACCAGCGGCGCATCTCGATCTGATAGCCGTTGTACTTGGCCATGAGTTGCTGGAGTGTCATTTTTCATTGGTCCTTTAAAAAGCTGTCAGGCGCAGGACCGTTTCGGGTGGACTGCGCCTGAGCGGGTGAATGTTTCGGTCGGCGTGTTCGTTAGAAGAACTTCACGAAGAAGCCGGCGAGGAAGACGGAGGTGATGGTCACCGTCACGAAGCCGCCCACGATCATCGGCGGGAAGAGACGGCTCATCAGGAAGTCGACTTCGGCCTTGTCGGCGCCTTCCTCATTGCAGATGCGTTCGGTCATGATCGCGTCGAACGGGAAGCCGTAGAGGGCCGTGAGGCAGCTCGCGAAGCCGAGGTAGGGCGAGATCTTGAGGAAGCGGCCGACGATGGCGGCCATGATCGCCATGCCGATGACGCCGATCACGATGAGGATGAGCATCGGGCCGATGAGCTTGGCCATCAGTTCGGGATTGCTGTCGCCGAGGCCGTTGTAGACGAACATGATCAGGGCGAGGAAGAGGAAGTCCTTGGAGCCGGTGCGGGAGAGCACGTTGGGTTCCAGGAAGCCGAGGCGGCAGAAGACGACGCCGCAGACGAGGGCCCAGATGGCGCCGTTGACCGGCGTGCTCACGCCGAGCACGAAGGCGAGCCAGGCGACGAGTGCAACCTTGAGGAGCACGAAGTATGGGGTGTTCCAGGACTTCGGCGTGGCGAGCACGCCCTGCTTGGATTCGTTGCCCGGAAGTGCGAGCGCATCGGCCATGACCTTGCGGGCGTCGACGCCCTTGTCGTCAACCTTGCCGGCGCGGAAGGCGGCAAGCTGGCGGCGGGCTTCAAGCTTGAGGCAGACGGCCGTGAGCGGATAGCCGGCAAAGCCCTGAACGCAGTACATGACGATGGCGAAGACGGCGGCGGCGTTGAGGCCGGCGGCAAGCGCGGCCTTCTGCATCATCGTGGTGGCCACGATGCCGCCCGCGAGCGGCGGAATGCCGGCAACAACAAGCGTGCGGTCCATGAAGAGGGGGCCGACGAACCAGCACAGGCCAACAAGGCCCGCAAGGCCGGCAAGACAGATCACCACGGTCTTCCACTGCTGCAGCAGGCGCTCAAGGCTGAAGAGCGTGCCCATGTGCGTGATGAGCAGGAAGATGGCGACCGACGAGCCGATCGGAAGAAGCTTGGAGTCTGCGACGAGCGTCTTCGGAAGGAAGGTCCAGTAGCAGATGAGGATCAGAACCGCGGAGATGAACACCGACGGAACCCACCCCTTTGTGAGTTTTGAGAGCACCTCGCCGGCCAGGATGATGGCGAGGCAGGCCGCGAAGGCCGAGATGAAGTTGTAAGTTAGCATGGAAGTCGTCCTTGCCGCGCTGGTTGCGGGAGTTTGCGCAGGCCTCCCTGAGGGCCGGGGAGGCGCGTGATGCGCGTACATAAATTTTTATCCCGCGCGCTTGGAAATGAACGCCTTCCGAGGTGCATTTGTGAACTTTATTTCACAATATATTGATGGGGGAGAGGCGAAATCGGCAGTTTCTCCTAAGGTGGACAGCTTAGGCAAATTGGCTTAAGGAGAAGTGCTTGGCGGGTTTCCCGATGTTTGAGAAGACATTCGGGTCCGTCGACATTTCGGGTGCGTTCATGGAGACGGATAGGCGCGCTCAATGGCGGACATTGATAATATCAATATCGTAAATTGTGTTTGTAAAACACTATTTCTATCGATGCGACGGATGCGGACATCTGCAAGAATTGAGAAAACGCGGGCGATGCGTCGCCCGAAACCTGATTCACCGCATATGGAGAAATGAAATGGAAGACAAGGACGTCATTCTTGAAGCCATGCGCAAGGCGGGCGAGCCGCTCAATGCCGGCAAGGTTGCCGAGCTTACGGGGCTGGACCGCAAGGCGGTCGACAAGGCCTTTGCGGCAATGAAGAAGACGGGCGAGATCGTTTCGCCCGTCCGCTGCAAGTGGGAGCCCGCCAAGAAGTAAGCGGCTCGCGAGACAATCGGAAAGAGGGAAATTGGGGCGCCGGCCGATGACCGGGGCCCTTTTTTTCGGCTTGTTTATGAGGCGCACTAGCCTCCTGCAGTTGGCTTTGCGCCGGAGAGTCGCTACAATATCGCGCTTGATTGAACAAAGCGCTCGTAGAAGCTCCCCAAACAGACATGTCCCCTGAAGTTCAAAGCCGCCGGGTTTATTCGAGCGGCACCATATTCCGCATGGCCGTTCCTCTGATGCTGAGCTTTCTGCTTGAGCAGCTCATTGGCATGACCGACGTTGCCTTTCTCGGGCGCGTGGGCGAGGTTGAGCTCGGTGCGGCGGCGATTGCCGGCGTCTTCTTTCTGACGCTCCTGATGCTGGGCCTCGGATACGGCTTCGGCGTGCAGGCATACATGGGCGGCAGGAATGGAGAAAGGGCGTACGGGGAGATCGGGCGCGCGTTCCGCTCCGGGATCGTCTTTCTGCTGGGGCTCTCGGGCGCTCTCATTCTCTTTTCGAGCTTCGGCGCCAAGCCTTTCCTGGACTCTGCCTGCGAGTCGCCGGCGGTGGCGCACGCTGCCGACACGTACTTGTTCTGGCGCGTTTGGGGCCTGCCGTTTGCGCTGGCCTGCGCAATGCTTCGCGCGTTCTTCATTGCGACCCTGAAGCCCGGCGTCCTCACGGCGAGCTCGCTCGTCATGGTGGCCGTGAACTTCCTGCTCAACTACGTGCTCATCTTCGGCGCGGGTCCCGTGCCCGCGATGGGCATTGCCGGCGCGGCCATCGCGTCGACGATTTCAGAAGTCGTCTGCCTCGCGTTTCTCATCTGCTACGTGCTTCTCAGAGTGGATCACCGGAAGTACGCGCTCTTCGAGCGGCTCGTCTGGGACGGCCCGCTGCAGCGCACGCTCTTCAGGCTCGGGCGCTGGCTCATGGTTCAGGAGACGTTTGCATTCGTCGCGTGGCTCTTCTTCTTCCTTGCGGTCGAGCATCTGGGCGAGGAGCCCCTGGCCATTTCCAACATCGTGCGCCAGATCTGCTCAACGCTCTTTCTCTTCATTCACGCATTCGGCTCGACCTGCGGCGCCATTGCGGCCAATCTGATCGGCGAGGGCAGGGACGATGAGGTGCCGGGACTGGTGAGGCGCGGCCTCGTGCTCTGCATCTGGACGATGCTCCCTCTCATTGCGTTCACCGCCGCCTTCCCGGCGATGGTTCTCGGCGTCTTCACGAGCCTGGAGAGCGTGATCGAGGCTGCCGGCCCCACGCTCTACGTGATGCTCGGCTCCTTCCTCACGGCCGTGCCCGCCATGTATCTTCTCTTCGTGATGGGCGGCATCGGCTGCACCTGGGAGAGCTCGGTGGCGACCATCGCCTCCGCAACGGCTTATCTCATCTACATCTTCGCGAGCGTCAGCGTCACGAACAACGTCGCCATCGTCTGGTTCGCCGACTGGATCTACTACATCGCGGGAGGGCTCGTCATTTGGGGATATTGGCGCAGAGGCGTCTGGCGCGCACGTCATTGAAGCCGCAATGCGAGAGAATTTCGACGGCCGGACTGTTGAGCATCAAGTCGATTTTGGACTGTTTCGGCCTTGACGCGCGAAGCGTCGAAATATTGTGAATCTTCATCCCGGACGATCTGAAGGGCAGCGCACGGCGTGCCGGAGAAGATCTATCAAGGGAGCGAAACGCGTGTTTGACAGTCCTTTTGAAAAAGACTGGCCGATTGTTTTCGTTAAGTGCGCTCTAGTTTTTTTGCTTGGCGCCGATAAGCATTTGATC
Source organism: uncultured Sutterella sp. (assembly GCA_934249275.1). Lineage (GTDB taxonomy): Bacteria > Pseudomonadota > Gammaproteobacteria > Burkholderiales > Burkholderiaceae_F > Sutterella. Next base: position 10,279 of record CAKQKT010000020.1, read on the forward strand.
TCGTTGTGAAATGAACGCGCGAGCGGCTCCGTGATATTGGGGTTTGTACCAATTCGGTCATCCGTTTGGATGAAGTTTGGCTATGCATAATGCCTGCCGTCAAAACACAACGCAAGCGGCCGGAGAGCCGGCTTGTCGACCCCTCAGATATTGGAGATTCTTCTGTGAAACGATTTGTGAAAATCGCGGCCGCCCTTGCGGTTGCATCGGCTTTTACCTCTCAGGCTCAGGCTGCCGGCTTCATGCTGACGGAGCAGTCCGCGGGTGCGCTCGGCCGCGCTTATGCCGGCGTCGGCGTTGACGGTCTGGACATTTCCGGCATGTTCTACAATCCGGCCACCATGTCGCTGCACAGCGGCACCATGATGCAGGCGGGCTTTGTTCAGATCGGCGTCAATGCCGAGTATCAAGGTGTGATCAGCGGCGCGCATGAAAACGGCCGCCTGAAGTCTCAGACCATTCCGCACGGCTACCTGATGCATCAGATCAACGACAGCGTCTGGGCGGGCCTGGCCATGACCGTGCCCTGGGGGATGGGCACGGAATATGCCGACGGCTGGGAAGGCCGCGGCCGCGGCACGGCGAGCAAGCTTCGCTCCTTCGACTTCAATCCGAACATGGCCTGGAAGGTAAGCGACTCCCTGACTGTCGGCGCCGGCGTGTCGATCCAGTATGTGGCTGCCAATCTGAAGGTCGGCGCCCAGGACGCAACGCTTGGACAATTCACGACGGAATACAAGGCCGACAGCATGGACTGGGGCTTCAACGTCGGCGCGATGTGGAAGCCTGTGGACAGCCTGCGCTTCGGCGTTTCGTATCGCTCTGAAATCGCTCATCACACCGAAGGCTGGTTTGCCACGTACTCGGCTCGCGGCGAGACCAAGATGGATGCGACCCTGGACGTCAGCGGCCCGGCATGGGCGATGGCGACGGTGGCCTGGGATGCAACGGATGCTCTCAGCCTGTACGGCACGTTCCGCTGGACGCAGTGGTCGAGCTTCGGCGATCTTCATATCAAGTCGAGCAGTGGTCCGCTGATTAAGACTATTCCCAATAAGTGGAAGGATACGTATCTCGGCACGGTCGGCTTTGACTACCGCATCGACGGCCGCTGGACGGTTCGAAGCGGCGTGGGCTACGAAACCTCGGCCATTGACGACTACAGGAACCGCACGGCCGTTCTTCCCGACGCCGACCGCTGGTGGTTTGCGGCCGGTCTCGGCTGCCGGTACAGCAAGGATCTTCAGTTCGATATCGGCGCTTCCTGGCTGAAGGGCGTTCACGAGCGCAGCCTGTATACGGCAACGGGTGCCGAATTCGGCCGATATGACAAGCTTGACGCCTATATCTTCGGCGTTCAGATGGTTTACAGCTTCTAAGGGGAGTGCGGCATCAGGTGCCGCATGAGCCTGAAAGGATTAGGGCGTACGACTCCGGTTGTACGCCCTAAAGTCGTTATGGGGGCCGGATGATCGGTGCCCCGACGGCAGACCCATGCGGGGCTTAAGGCTGATCCGGCAGGTTTTCCGCTACGATGAGGATGGGTCCCGCAATGCGGGATGATCGAACTTACTTTCAGCAGCAGATGCCATGGCAGTTCTCAACATCGGCTCACTCAATCTTGATTACGTTTATCGCGTTCCGTATTTTGTTCGTCCCGGCGAAACGCTTGCGGCCTTGCACCGCGCCGTCCATGCGGGCGGAAAAGGCCTGAATCAGTCTGTGGCGCTTGCCAGAGCGGGCGCGAAGGTTCGCCACGCGGGCTGCGTCGGCGCCGACGGCGGAATGCTCGCCGACCTGCTGAAGAGCGAAGGCGTCGATGTTTCCATGCTCGCCGTCCATGAATCGGAAGCAAGCGGGCACACATTCATCCAGGTGACGGAGGACGGCGAAAACGGCATTCTCTACTATCCCGGCACCAACGGCTGCGTGACGGTCGAGGTCATTCTTCCGGCGCTTGACGCATGCAATGCGGACGATCTTGTGATGCTTCAGAACGAACTGCCGGACACGGCGGGCCTGATCAACGCCGCACTCGAGCGCCGTCTTCGGGTCGTGCTCAATCCGTCTCCGCTGGACGCCGGTCTGCTCAAGGCGCCGCTCGACAGGCTCCATGCGCTCATCGTGAACGAAACAGAGGCCCGCGGACTGCTGGGCGCCGAAGCCGAAGGCGTTGAGGCGCGTGAGCTGATGCCACTTCTTGAAAAGCACTTCTCGAAGGTCATTCTGATTCTCACGCTCGGGAGTGCCGGTGCATTGGGACGCGAGCCCGGAGAGGCGGCCTTCTTCGTGCCGGCCGTGAAGGTGAAGGCCTTGGATACGACAGGCGCGGGCGACACGTTCGCAGGCTATGTTGCGGCGGCGCTTGATGCGGGCGAAAGGCTCGAGCCCGCCATGCGGCGTGCGGCCAGAGCGTCGGCCATATCCGTGACGCGCGAAGGCGCCGCGCCGTCCATTCCGACGCGCGCCGAAGTCGAGGCGTTCGACGCCTGAAGAACAAAATGAAGGAGGCATCCATGACGACAGGCACTCAACAACAGAAGATCGACATCATTCTCGACTGCGATCCGGGTTACGACGATGCGGCGGCGATTCTGCTGGCAGCCGGCAATCCGAACGTAAACGTCCTCGCGATTACGGTCGTGGCGGGCAATCAATCGATTGCGAAAGTCTCGCGCAATGCGCTCGCCGTAGCGCAGACGGCGGGCTTGACGAACGTTCCCATCGCCGCAGGCGCAACGCGTCCGCTGATGCGCGAGCCCGAGGTCGCTGCCGAAATCCACGGTGAGTCGGGTCTTGACGACGTGACGCTTCCAACGGAGACGAGCCTGACGCTCGATTCCCGTCATGCCGTGCAGGTGATCATTGACACCGTGATGAGCCGCCCGGCCGGGACGGTGACGCTCGTGCCGACGGGACCGCTCACCAACATTGCTTTGGCGGTCCGAATGGAGCCGAGAATCGTCGGGCGCGTGAAGGAAGTCGTGCTCATGGGCGGCGCCATTCATAAAGGCAATCACGGACCGTTCTCGGAATTCAACATCGGCACCGATCCGGAGGCCGCCGACATCGTCTTCAAGGAAAAGTGGAAGATCGTCATGGTGGGTCTGGATCTGACGCATCAGGCAAGAGTGACGGACGAGCAGGTCGCGCGCATCGCGGCGATCCCGACGAAGTCGGCCCGCTTGCTCGCGCAGATTCTCTCGGCCTTCAACGTGCGCTACCGTGCAATCCGGGGCGTGGGCGACGCGCCGCTTCACGATCCGTGCGCGGTTGCATGCGCTCTGGACGCGACGGTGGTGAAATGCGTGCCGGTTCCGATCGGGATTGAGCTCACAGGGACGCTCACCTGCGGCATGACCGTGGCGGACTTCAGGAAAAAGGCGCCGGAAAACTGCCATACTCATGTTGCGCTCGAATTGGACTGGGCGCGATTCTGGGACATGATGGCGGACGCAGTATCGAGACTGCCGTAAAGAGCGCCTTGAAATGCGCCTCTTATGACGCGCATGACTGACAGGAAAATCGGGAATCCTCCTTGCGGAAGACTCCCGATTTGAATTTGGGGCGCGAGCCCCGGACGCATACCCTTGCGGGTCTCAAGCCTGTGTCTTGGCCTTTTCAGCCGCAAGGGCGGCGTCTTCGGCCTGATCGAGCGCGATGAACTGCTTGATTCGCTTGATGGCGATCTCGCGGATGCGCGGCACGTCCATTTCAGGCGTGAAGACGTGCGCAAGGCGCAGGCCTTCGAGCATGGCGCGGATGGTCATGCAGCGGGCTTCGATCACTTCGATGGGCGGCGTGTAGGGGCTGGCCTCCTTGGAAGCGAGCACATGCGTGTTGACGATGTGCGCGCGGACCTTGGCGGCTGCCTTCACGATGATTTCGTAGACCTTCGGGTTGATGAGGGCCTCGTTCATGATCGCAATGGAGAGCGAGCCGCTGTCGAGGTCGAGGTAGGCGTCGACAACGCAGCCGAGCTCCTTGTCCATGCGTTCGGCGGGCGGCAGGTCGGCGAACTGGTCGGTGCTCATCATGTCGATGACTTCCTGCGTGCGCAGTTCGACAAGCGCCTCGATGATCGCTTCCTTGTTGCTGAAGTAGTTGTAGATGTGGCCCGCGCTCATGCCGAATTCCTGGGCGATGTCGCGCAGGGTCGTCTTGTGGAAGCCCTGCTTCTTGAAGCAGCGCTGGGCCGCTTCAAGAATCTGGGTTCGGCGCGAGTTTCGCTCGCGTTTTGCAATCTTCAGGATGCCCATGGCGACATTACTCCTTGTCGGATTCGGCAACGGTCGTGCCGCCGCCGAGGACCTTGTAGAGCGTGATGGCGCTCACCGTCTTCGAGAGTTCGGCGCCGATGAGGGCCTGCTTGGCGCCCACCATGGCGCGCTGGCTCTGGAGCACGTCGTTGTAGGAGAGGGCGCCGGCCTTGTAGCTCGCGTCGGAAAGGTCATAGGCCTTCGTGGCGGCTTCGGCGTATTCGCGGCGGGCGGAGAGCTCGCGGTCCATCGTGCCTTCGGTGGCGAGCGCGTCGGAGACTTCCTTGAAGGCCGTCTGAATGGCCTTTTCGTAGTTCGCAACGGCGATCTTCTGGCCGACCTTGGCGGCTTCAAGGTTCGCAAGGTTGCGGCCGCCCGTGAAGATCGGGAGGCTGATGCTCGGCGTGAAGGACCAGAAGCCGGTGTGGGCGTCGAAGAGGTCCGAGAGGTGCATGCCCATGGAGCCGCCGCCGGCGGTGAGCGCAACGCTCGGGAAGAATGCGGCGCGGGCGGCGCCGATGTTGGCTTCGGCGCTGATCAGGCTGCGTTCGCTGGCGGTGATGTCGGGACGCTTGAGAAGGACTTCGGAGGGAAGGCCGGCCGGGAGAACGGCGGTCTGCGTCACGCCCGCGGCGAGGCCGGCGGGAAGAAGCTCTTCGGGAACGGTGGTGCCGCAGAGGAGGTCAAGCGCATTCTTGTCCTGAGCGACGGCGCGGATGTAGGAGGCGATCTGCGCGCGTGCGGCGGCGACGGTCGTGCGGGCCTGCTCGTAGTCGAGGCGGCTGGCGGCGCCGAGCTTGTAGCTTTCCTCGATCAGGCGGAAGCTTTCCTCCTGGCTCGCGAGGGTTTCCTTCTGAAGCTCGAGCTGGGCGCGGTCGGCGCCGAGCGCAAGCCAGCCGGAGGCGACCTGGGCGATCAGGGCGCTCTGAGCGGAGCGGCGGGCGTCTTCGCTGGCGAGGTAGGACTGCAGGGCCTGTTCGTTGAGATTGCGGATGCGGCCGAAGAAGTCAAGCTCGTAGCTCGTCATGGCGAGCTGCGCGGTGTAGGTGTGGCTCGTCGAATCGACGCCGGCGACGCTCGCCGGACGGCGCTGGCCGGCGTTGCTCGCAGCGGCGGCAACGGTCGGCATGAGCTGGGAGCGCTGCACGCCGTAGAGCGCGCGGGCCTTTTCAATGTTGAGGGCCGAGACGCGGAGGTCGCGGTTTTCCTTGAGGGCGAGATCGATCACCTTGCGAAGGCGCTCGTCCGTGAAGAAGTCCTGCCATTCGGGCAGGGCTTCGCTGCGCACGGCGGCGGCATCGTAGGCTTCGCCCGTCGGCCAGGCCTGCTCGACCGGCGCGGCGGGGCGCTCGTGGTCGGGAGCGAGGTTGACGCAGCCCGTGAGGGCCAGAGCCGCGCAGAGGGGAAGAATCTTGAAAATCGTGTTGGACATGATCTGTGTTCCATGAGGGCGGCGGGCCGGAGTCCGGCCGCCCTGGGTTTTCATTGTGCCGTGATTTCAGTCATCGGCATCAGGCCTGAGCGGCCTCGGTCTTTTCATGGCGCTTCTTGCCGCCGAGGAAGCGGTCGACGAGCACGTAGAAGACCGGGACGAAGGCGATGCAGAGGAAGGTGCCGGCGAGCATGCCGCCGAGCACGCCCACGCCGATGGCGTTCTGGGCGCCGGCGCCCGGGCCGTGGGCCATGGCGAGCGGGAGCACGCCGAGGCCGAAGGCGAGGGACGTCATCAGAATCGGACGCAGGCGGACGCGCACGGCCTCTTCGGCGGCGTGGACGGCATCCTTGCCCTGTTCCATGTATTCCTTGGCAAATTCCACGATCAGAATCGCGTTCTTGCTCACAAGGCCGATCGTCGTCAGCAGGCCGACCTGGAAGTAGATGTCGTTCGACATGCCGAGCGCACCGGTGAGGCCGAGGGCGCCCACGACGCCGCAGGGCACCACGAGGAGCACCGCGATCGGGACGGACCAGCTTTCATACAGAGCGGCAAGGCAGAGGAACACCACGAGAAGCGAGAGCGCGAAGAGCGCCGGACCCTGGCTGCCGGAGGCCTTTTCCTGGTACGAGACGCCGTTCCAGGCGATTTCATAGCCGGCCGGGAAGACTTCGCGAGCGATTTCTTCAACAGCCTCCATGGCCTGGCCGGACGAGACGCCGGCGCGCGGGTTGCCCTGGATGTTCACGGCGGGAAGGCCGTTGAAGCGTTCCAGACGCGGGCTGCCGTAGGTCCATTCGAACTTGGCGAACGTGCCGATGGGCACCATTTCGCCCTTGGTGTTGCGGACGTGCCAGCTGAGAATGTCTTCGGGCTGCATGCGCGAGGCCGTGTTGCCCATGACCCAGACCTGCTTGACGCGGCCGCGGTCCATGTAGTCGTTCACGTAGGAGCCGGCGAGAACCGTCGAGATCGAGGAGTTGACTTCCGCGATGTTGAGGTTGAGGGCCGAGAGCTTTTCGTAGTCAAGCACGAGCTTGAGCTGCGTGGTGTCGCCCATGCCGTTGTGGCGGACCATGGTAAGGCGCGGGTCGGCGTTGGCCTTCATCAGGAACTGGCCCATGTACTGCATGAGCTGGTTGTGCGTGCCGCCCGTGTTGTCCATGATGTAGAAGTCGAAGCCGTCGGCAACGCCGAGTTCGGGAACGGCCGGAAGCGGGAAGACGAAGGTGCTTGCCTGCTTGAAGCTCGGATCGCCCATGAGCGTGCCCATGGCGCGGCCCTGAATGGCGGCGACCTGGGTGTCGGGCGTCGTGCGCTCGCTCCAGTCCTTGAGCTTCAGGAAGCCGAGAGCCATGTTCTGGCCCGTGCCGGCGAAGGAGAAGCCGCGGACGACGAAGACGGAGTCGACGGACTTCTGCTCGCGTTCGGCCAGAACCTTCTGAAGCTTGTTCATTTCGATGTCGGTGCGCTCGAGCGTTGCGCCGTCGGGCAGCTGGGACATCATCATGAGGACGCCCTGGTCTTCCTGCGGCATGAACGAGGTCGGCAGAGACTTGAAGCCCCAGACCATCAGGCCGACGACGGCGGCATAGGCGACGAGCATGACGCCCCAGCCGTGGATCGACTTGGCGATGAGGGCCTTGACGGACTGCGTGAAGGCGTCGAAGCTGCGGTTGAACCAGCCGAAGAAGCCGCCCTTGCCCTGGTGTTCCTCATGGTCGATGGGCTTGAGCATCGTGGCGCAGAGCGACGGCGTCAGCGTCAGGGCGACGAGAACCGAGAGGGCCATGGCCGAAACGATGGTCACAGAGAACTGGCGGTAGATGACGCCCGTGGAGCCGCCGAAGAAGGCCATCGGAACGAACACGGCGGAGAGCACCATGGCGATGCCGATCAGGGCGGACTGAATTTCGCCCATCGACTTGATCGTGGCGGTCTTCGGGTCCGTGCCGTCCTCTCGCATCACGCGCTCGACGTTTTCCACGACCACGATGGCGTCGTCCACCAGGAGGCCGATGGCAAGCACCATGGCGAACATCGTCAGCATGTTGATGGAGAAGCCGCACGCGAAGAGCGCGCCGAACGTGCCGAGAAGCACGACCGGAACGGCAATCGTCGGAATGAGCGTTGCGCGGAAGTTCTGCAGGAAGAGGAACATCACCACGACGACGAGCACGATGGCTTCAAAAAGCGTCTTGACCACGCCCTTGAGAGCGGCGGAGACGAATGGCGTCGTGTCGAACGGAATCACAACCTCCATGCCTTCGGGGAAGCCGGACTTGAGCTCCTCGACGCGGGCGAGCACGGCCTTCTGGGTCTCGATGGCGTTGGCGCCCGAAGCGAGCTTGATGGCCATGCCGGAGGACTGGTAGCCGTTGTAGGTGCCGAAGGCCATGTAGCTCTGCTGGCCGACGGCCACTTCGGCGACGTCGCGCAGATAGACCTTGGAGCCGTCCTCGGTGGTCTTCAGAAGGATGTTGCGGAATTCTTCCGGCGTCTGAAGCAGGCTGGAGGAGGAGATCGTGGCGGTGAAGAGCTGCTTGCCGTCGGTCGGCTGCTGGGCGATGCCGCCGGCGGACACCTGGGCGTTCTGAGCGGAGATGGCGGCCTTGACCTCGCTCGGATTGAGCTTGTACTTCACCATCTTGCTCGGGTCGAGCCAGACGCGCATGGCGTATTCGGCGCCGAACACTTCGGCTTCGCCGACGCCCGTGACGCGCGAGAGCGGTTCCTGAACGTGAGCGACGAGGTAGTCGCCCAGGTCGGTGCCGGTCATGCTGCCGTCCTTGGAGATGAAGCCCACGACCATCAGGAAGTTGGCGGACGTCTTCTGAATGGTGACGCCCATCTGCTGGACGACCTGCGGCAGGGTCGAGAGAGCGGTCTGGATCTTGTTCTGGACCTGAACCTGAGCCATGTCGGGATCGGTGCCGGCTTCGAACGTGACCGTGATGCCGACGCGGCCCGTGGAGTCGGACGTGGACGACATGTAGAGGTAGCCGTCGAGACCCGTCAGGTTCTGTTCGATGATCTGCGTGACGGTGTTTTCAATCGTCTGAGCGGAGGCGCCCGGATAGGTGGCCGAGATGCTCACCTGCGGAGGCGCGATCTGCGGGAACTGGCTGATCGGCAGCTTGAAGATGGCCAGTGCGCCCGCGAGCATGATCACGATGGCGATCACCCACGAGAAGACGGGCCTCTCAATGAAAAAGCGTGAGAACATGATTGCTTGCCTCAGTCCTTGTTAGTAGAGGGGCTTGCCCGTCTTGTCGAGCATCTTGGAGGCGTCGGCCTCCTTGGGCGAGACGGTGGCGCCGGCGCGGATGCGCTGGAAGCCCTCAAACAGGACGCGGTCGCCGGCCTTCAGGCCGGATTCGACGAGCCAGTTCGTGCCGACGGTGCGGTTGGCGACGATCTTGCGGACGGCAACCTTGTTTTCGCCGTCGATGACGTAGACCGTGGCGTCGCCCTTGGCGTCGCGGATCACGGACTGCATCGGAATGAGAATGGAGTCGGGACGAACGCCTTCAACAATGGCGGCGCGAACATAAAGGCCCGGAAGAAGAGCCTTGTCGGGGTTCGGGAACACGGCGCGGAGGTTGACCATGCCGGTCGATTCGTTGACCGTCACGTCCGTGAACGTGAGTTCGCCTTCGTGCGCGTAAACCGTGCCGTCGTCAAAGATGAGCTTGACGCGTGCGGTTTCCTTGTCGCCGGACTTGAGGACGCCCGATGCGATCTCGCGCTGGATGCGCATCAGGTCGTCGGCCTTCTGGGAGACGTCGACGTAGATCGGATCAAGCTGCTGGACGCGCGTGAGCGGAGCGGCCTGATAGGCGGACATCAGGGCGCCTTCGGTGAATTCGGAGCGGGAGATGCGGCCGGAGATCGGGGAGAGCACCTTCGTGTACTGAAGGTTGACCTTGGCGGTCGTCACGGCGGCTTCGGCGGCCTTCTGATTGGCCACGGCGGCCTTGAGCGCGGCCTGGGCGGCATCGTCGGACTGCTTTGAAACGGCATTGATCTTGACGAGCTCGGCGGAGCGCTTCGCATCGGCGCGGGCCTTCACGAGGTTGGCCTGAGCCTGGGCGAGGGAGGCCTCGGCGGACTTGAGCGCGGCAACGTAGGGCGCGTCGTCGATCTGATAGAGCTGCTGGCCGGCCTTGACTTCGGAGCCGTCCTTGAAGAGCTTCTTGACGAGAACGCCGTTGACCTGCGGACGAACCTCGGCTTCGTAGTAGGCGCTCGTGCGGCCCGTCAGGGTCGTTTCAAGCGCCTGGTCGGACGTCTTGGCCGTCACGTAGGTGACTTCCGTCGGGGGCATCTGCCTCTGAGCGGCGGCCTGGCCCTGCTGGGCGCCGTCCTTGCAGCCGGTGAGCGCCGTCGTGGACGCCAGGGCGCACATCAGCGCCAGAGTGATGGTTTTGCGCGTTGACAACATGTCAATGTACCTTCTGGTTTTTATCGAAAGTGGTTGTATCAGGTCGTCGGAAGGCTGCCTTGCGGGGATGATTCCGACCGGTTGCTCAACAGGGAGTGAACAACTGTTCAGTATTCTAGCAGGCCTTCTGAACGAATGTTCAGGATTGTACCAAATTGCAAGTGCGCCGAACGTAAAGATTCTTCAATTTTTGCGCATGATTAGGAGCCTTGCGGGGTGCAGTTATAGTCCTGAAATCGTCGCTCCGATAGGCTGATAGCTCATAAAAACTTGAGACGGCGCCTGAATGTTTCTGAAGTGTTTCGGGTATTCGATGCAACCGCTGAGGTATGGGCTGAACAGGCGTTTTGTCATGTGTTTGAAGAAGTTAGCCGACTAATTGTGTGATTTGAATGCAAGATCGATGAAGATCGATGAGCCGGCAGGGACGAATTGAGTGTAGAGAACGGCGACTGCGGATGAAGAAGGGGCGGTGTGAAAGGTGGGGAGCTTTGCCGCACGCAGGCAAAAGGCGAAGGTTTCTCTTGAAATGTGAAACAAATTATTTCTGATTGGAGTCGTGCCAAAAGGAGGAAGGCCCGCCTGCCGGTGGAATTGCCGGCGGGCGGGCCTTCAATAAGGAATCAGCGAAGCGATTCGGCGGTTTTGGCCATGAGGACGATGAAGTCCTGGACGAACTTCTGGGTGAGGTCCTCCTCGGCGAGAGACCACATGCGCCACGTGCCGTTGTGCACGAGGCGGCAGCCCGCGGCGGCGCTTCTGGGATTGGCATCCGGGGCGACCGGCACGAGCACGTCGGCGCGGTTGTTCCAGAAGGTGGCGCGCATGAGGGTGCTGGCGCCGATCGTCAGGGTGGCGTCGTTGGGCGTCGTCTGAAGAACCGGGTTGATGCCGCGGTCCATCAGGCCGTCGCGGATCACTTCCATGAAGGTGACGGGCGTGTGGTGAGGACCGGCGGCTTCAGATTCCGTTCCCTGGACCGGAGTGGAGTCCGGTTCGGCAGTCTTGGCTTCCGCGGGCTCGTCGTCGAAGACGTCGGCGAGCGTCGGGAGCGAAATGCGCACGGCGTCGCGCATCTCCATTTCGGGGATGAGCATGATGTCGGCCTTTTCGACTTCGGCGGGGATGAGCGGCGCTTCGAACTGAACGGGTTCGGGGGCGGGGGCTTCGTGCTCCTCGGGCGTAAAGTCGGCGGCCGAGACGGGGGCGACGGGCGGGACCGGGGCCTCCTCCTCGACGTCGAAGACCATCAGGTCAAGGCCCGACTCAAGGCGCTCGACATTGGCGCGGACGTGTGCAAGAAGCAGGTCGCGGCGTTCGGCGGCCTCCTCGGGCTCGGGCGCAATGCCGAGCTCGGCGAGCGCCTCGCAGACGCGCTCGAGCGTCTTTTCGGGACGGCGGAACCAGTCGGCGCTGCGGATGCGGACGAACTTCCAGCCCGTGCGCTCGAGCACCGTCTGGCGCTCCATGTCGCGGCGGATGGCGTCTTCGTCCTCGCGGCCCGAGCCGTCGCATTCGATGGCGGCGGCGCTGCCGCGCGAGCGGACAACCATGACAAGGCGCCAGGCGCCC
>CAKQKT010000021.1 GCA_934249275.1 uncultured Sutterella sp.
TCTCACGAGCCGGTTCTGACCTCGACTAAGGCACCATCGAGCCCCCTGTTTCCCCAAAAAGTCGGAAGAGCCAAAAAGTTCGGTTGCGTCACAAAATGACGGATGTGGGCATACGATGAGTCGGAGGCGAAGGTCTTTTGCCGATACCCGCTAGAATGGATTCGTTCGACTTGAAATTGAGCTCTCAAATGATTCATACCGTCTACAGCAACAGCTATGAAGTGCTTCGCGCCGTTCTTCTGAGCAACATTGAGGCGCTCGGTGTCTCGGCCGGCGGCCGGGGCGCGGGGCTCTTTGAGCGCGCCTTCGAGAAGGTGCCCGTCATTGCGCCCAACATGGCGGTTGAGGAGGATCTTCGCCGTGCGGTTGCCGATCGCGACGGGATCTGCGCCGGGCTCGACTTCATGATGCTCTCCGCCTGGATGGGCTTCTTCTCCAAGGAGCCGATGGCCAACATCGTCGGCAACGAGGCGGACTGGATGATCTGGGACGTGCTTCGCCGCACCGGTCCGGAAAGTTTTCGCGAGATGCCGGGGCACGAGCGCCTGCGGCATTATCTCGAGGGCAAGAGCGACGAGGACGTCTGGCATCTGGCCCGTCATGTCGCCGAGGTTTTCGTTGTCTATTCGACCTATCGCCTCGACTGGATTCTCGACTGGCTCGGCATGCATCCCGAGATGCTCGCCGATACGATCGAGCGAAGGACGGAAAGGACGAAGCTTGAGGAGCATCCGGACTTTCTCTGGCAGCGCGATCTCTGGCGCGAGCTTGCCGGACATGACGCCTGGCGGGGAAAGCGCTTCCTTGAAGGCTTCCCCGACATGCTCAGGCGTCTTGCCGCCAGCAGCGGCTCGAAGCAGGTGTCGCTCGAGAACGACTTTACGGTGACGCTGCCCGATGTGCTTCACGTGTTCGTGCCCTTCGTCGTTCCGCCCGTCATGCTTCCGATCATCAAGGCCTATGCGGCTTCGGGACGCGACGTCTGGTTCTATCTGCTCAATCCCACTTCCGAATACTGGTTCGACCTGCTGCCGCGCAGGCTCTTCGACTGGAAGAGCGCGCCGGAGGGCGCCGAGTCCGACGGCCATCCGCTTCTGGCCGACAACGGCCGCTCGACGCGCGCCAACATCGACCGAATCTGGCGCTTTACGGCTGCGCCCGAGACCGCACTGGGCCTTTCCGAGCTCGGCGTCTCAGAAAAGGTCGACGAGTCGCTCCTTGAAGGCATGCCTTCGGCCGGCCGCACGTTCCTGCCGTCCGATTTTCTCAAGGGATATGCGGGCAGGCATCAGGACATTCGCGCCGACATGGCGGTTGAAAACCAGTCCTATTATCTCGAGGCCAACGATCCGGCGCTCCTGCGGCGCGTTCAGGATTCGATTCTGAAGCTAGACCCCGACCTTGCGAAGACGGCCGGCGGTGTTCCGCTTTTCCGTGAGGACGACCGATCGATCCGCTTCATGCGCTCTCCGACGCCGATTCGCGAACTTGAGGCGCTGGCCGACTGGCTGCATGCGGAGTTTGCGGCCGATCCGGAACTGAGCCCGGACGACGTTCTCGTCGTGACGCCCGACATCTCGAGCACCGCGCCTCTGATTGCCAACGTCTTCGACAGCCTGCCTCCCGAGCGCCGCATCGAATGGCGCGTGGCCGGTCTGACGGATCTTGACGGCGATAAGGCGGCCCAGGCCGTGCTCGGCCTGGCCGATCTCGTGACGGGGCGCGCCTCGATCGAGGAATTCGAAAGCTGGATTTCGCTCCCGCACGTTTCGAAGCGCTTCGGACTTTCGTCCGAGACGGTGCCCGTGCTCGGCGCGTGGCTGCGTGCCGCGGGCTATCGCTTCGGCCTCTCCGACGAGCATCTTCTTCATCTTGATCCGGTCACTTTCGCAAATGTGAGGGACATGACGCTGGCCCGCGCCGTCGAGCGCCTTGTGATGGGCTTTGCGCTTCCCGCTGACGAAAACGATCCGCTCTTTGACACGCTTCCCGTGCGAGGCACTGAAGAGGACGGCTGGACGGCCGTGGGCGACAATCCCGAACTTCTTGATGCCGCAAGCCGAATCAGCGAATCTCTGGAAGGCTTTCGCCTTCGTACGCAGAAGGCTGCGCCGCCCGCCGAGTGGACGGCATGGCTTGCAGATGCCGCCGCGGCCTTCTTCCGCGACGATGAGGGCGGGGCCTTCAATCGCATTCGCAGGGGCGCATCGGAACTTCGCGAGGAAATCGAGCGTGCCGGCGTGGACGAGATTCCGTTCGGCATCTTCATGAAGAGCCTGGCGCTCAAGCTGGAATCTTCGCCGGGCGGCGGCCAGCCTTCGTCTCGAATCACCTTCACGGGCATGGCCCAGCTTCGTCCGCTTCCCTACAAGATCATTGCAATCGTGGGACTCAACGAGAACTGCGCCTTCCCGGGCAATTCGCATCGTCAGGAGTTCGATCTCATGGCGCATGCGCGCCGCCGAGGCGACCGAGACAGCCGCCGGGACAATCGAAACGTCTTTCTCGACATTCTGCTCGCCGCTCGCAGGAAGCTCCTCATTTCGTATGTCTGCGGCACGGGCGAGGGGTCGGCCGAGCGGCAGCCCTCCATCGTGGCGCAGGAGCTTCGCGAATGGCTGCTCACCTTTGCGCCCGGCCGCGCCGAACGCAGGCGCGCCGAAGAACTGCTCACATTCAGCGTGCCGCTCAATGCCTATTCGGCCGAGAGCTTCAGGGATGCGGGCCGCGGATGGCGAAGCCACGATCCTGCGCTTTTCGAAGCGCTCAGACAGGCGGTGTCGACCGGGTATGCCGCACCGGAGGAGAAGTTTGCCGACATGGGCGTGGAGGCCTTCAGGCGCGCCGAGATTTCCGTGCGCGAGCTTTGCGACTTCTGGAAGGCGCCGGCCGACAGGGCGCTTCGCGCTTCGGGCGTCATGCTGCCGGGCGAGTCCGGTGATGACGAGCGCGGCATGATGCCGCCCGACGATGCGCTCTCCGAATGGAAGCGCAGGAACGAGGCGTTCGAGGCCGTCGAATCGGGCGACTCCGCGGGCTGGCTCAAGAGAGCCGTTCTGAATCCGCGCTTCGGCACGGACGGCGTGCGCGACTGGATTTCCTGCGATGCGGCCGGCTTTGCGGAGTCGGTTGAGCGGATGAAGGCGGCGGTCGCTGCCGGCACGCTGCTTCCCAAAGAGGAAATTGACATCGATTTCGGGTCCGGATTCCCGCATGTCACGTCGAGACTGAGCGGGGTGCATGAGATTGAGGGGCGCCGGCGCTTCGTGCGCGCGTCCGTCTCCAAGGCGACCGGCAATCCCGTCACGCTTGCCTTTACGGAATTTGCCGCGGCCTGCGCGGCGGGCCGCGTAGACGAAGGATCGTTCGTCGCCGTATGGGCGGCGGAGCTTGCGGGCACCTCTCTCAAGGAGCCCAAGAGCGAGGACAATCCTCACAAGCTCGTGACGATCCGCGTTCCGGCCCTGACGGCCGACGAGGCCGCACGGGTTCTGCGAGCCATGCTCAAGCCTTATCTTGCGGCCGCTCAGTCTGCCGCCCAGGGCGTGGATACATACGGCATTTTCGATGATGAGGACGAGTCCGCAGACCGCATTCTCTGGCGCGGAAGGGATTTTCGAAAGGCAAGAAGACTGGCGCAGGCCAGGCGCGACGCGCGGTTCGGGGTTCTCAAGGGGCTTCTTGGGGACGATCCCGGATCGGCAGTAGGCGCCTTTGAGGATGCGGTTGACGAGGCCCTTGCGGGCATGGCTTGAGGCGGGGCGGCGAGAATACTATGAACAAGGACAATTTCTCCGATTATGAAGACGAAGCCATGCTTGCGGCCATGGCGGAGGCTGACGCCTCACTCGCAGACGAGTTCGTGCCGGACATGTTGCCCGGCGAGGCGGATGCCGTGCCGGGCGAGCCCGAATTCGAGATCGAGTTTGAAAGCGAGCCGGCTGAAGACGCCGGGGATGAGAACGCTGTTGTACCCGTCACGCCGGTCGATGCGGGCGATTTTTCGGTTGAGACCGCCGTGCTGACGGAACCTACGCTTCTCGAGGCGTCCGCGGGCACGGGCAAGACCTTCTCGATCAAGCATCTGGTGCTCAGGCTGATCGTCGAGAAGGACATGCCGATCAACCGGCTTCTGGTCGTGACCTTTACGAAGGCCGCGACGGCCGAGCTTGCGTCCCGCATCCGCGATCATATCGGCGAGACGCTCGGCTACCTCACCGGCATCTATGCACCGGAGGACGTCGACGGACTTGTCGTGAAGCAGGTGGACATCTGGCGCGGCGGCCTCGTCGAGGACGAGGTCGCGATTCGGCGCCTGCGCAATTCGCTCGCGTGTTTTGACGATGCGTCCATCAGCACGATTCACGGCTTCTGCCAGAAAATGCTCTCGGACCACGTGTTCACCTCGTCGGGAAGCTTTGAAACCGATTTTTCCGACGATGACTCGGCGCTTCGCAAGGAGGTGACCGAAGGGTTCCTGCGCAGGGAGCTCGATGCCTGTGCGACGGCCGACGATCGCCGTCTGCTCATGAAGAGCGGCGACTGGGCCGGAAAGCTCGGCGAACTGGCCGCACTGCCCGAGGATCTCGCGCCACGCGTCATCAACGAGAAGGACGGATCCCTGCAGCATGCCTGGCTCGAGCGCTTCATCGAGACCGCGCCCGCCGAGCTTCGCGCGCTCAAGCGCGAGAAGGGCCTCGGGACCTATGACGACCTTCTGGCCGAAATGTGGATCACGCTCCGCGACGATCCGACGGGCGCCTTTGCCGCCGGCATTCGCCGCACGTACTCGGGCGTGCTGATCGACGAATTCCAGGATACGGACCCCGTTCAGTTTGCGATCTTCAACAGGCTTTTCCTGCAGATCCCCACCGGGGAGCGGAAGGCTCTTGGCGAGCGCGCGCTCTTTTTCGTGGGCGACCCGAAGCAGGCCATCTACCGCTTCCGTTCGGCCGACCTCGACACCTACATGCGTGCGCGCAGCCTGATCGGCAGGCACAGCCGTCTCGGGCGAAACTTCCGATCCTGTCCGAAGCTCGTCGAGGCGGTCAACAAGTTTTTCACCATCGCCGGTGCGAACGCCTTCCTGCGGCCGGACCTTGAATACAAGAGCGTCGATGCCCAGCCGGAACGCACGGGACTTTATCTTCTGGATGAAGACAAGATCTGGCGCGAGGCGGACGCCTTCGAAATCTGGACCACGGAAGACGGTCTGGCGGACAAGGACGCCATTGTCGAGGCAACGGCTCGGACTGTTGCCGACGACATCGCGCGCCTCATCGCAAGAGGCCGCGAAGGCACGGCCGCTCTGGCCGCCGGACCCGACGACAGGGTGATCGGCTCGATCGACATTGAGGTGAGAAGGAAGGATGACGATTCGGTACGAATCAAGACCATTCCCCTTCGAGCCGTCGAGGCCCGCGACATTGCGATTCTGGTGCAGAAGCGCGATCAGGTCGTTGAAGTCAGGGAGGCGCTTGCACGAAAGGGCGTCCGCGTCGTCATGAAGAGCAACGAGGACGTGTTCCGGACGGAGGAGGCGCATGACATGCTCTGCCTTCTGCACGCCTTTGCCGATCCCGGCGACGAGCGCGTGCTCACCGCCCTCAGGGCGACTCGCCTTATGGCGTGCACGCTCTCAAAGCTCAGCGCCGATGACGAGGATGCGCGTTCCGAGCTTCGCGAACGTCTTGAAACGGGTCTTGTCCGCTGGCGCCGCGCCGGCGTGGCGGCTGCGGTTTCCTCCTTCATGAGCGAGGAGCAGCTCGCAGAGCGTCTTCTCCCCGTCGAGGGCGGCGAGCAGCGTCTCACGAACTATTCGCACATCGTCGAGCTTCTCAATGCGGCGGGCCGCAGCTATGCGACGCCCTCGGGGCTTGTCAGCTGGTTCGAGTCGGCCAGAACGCGTGCGGGCGACGAAGAGCGCGCCGTGCGTCTTGCGTCCGATGCGAACCTCGTGACTGTCGAGACCATCCATTCCAGCAAGGGCCTGCAGTATCCGCTCGTCTATTTGCCGCGCGCCGAAGCCATGGCCGTGCTCAGGGCTGAAAAGCGATCCGTATTCAAGCTGAGCGAGACAACGGGCATGACGCTCTCGATCACGCACGAAGAGGCGTCCGAGTCCGAGGAACTCAAGGCCAAGCGCAATGAAGAGCTTGTGCGTCTGGCGTACGTTGCCATGACGCGTGCGGCGAGCAGGCTCGTTCTCGTGCTTCCTCAGAAGCTGACGATGAGCAAGTCGAAGAAGGCGCCGAAGGCGGGCTGGGACTGGCATTATTCGAGAAACGCCTACTTCATGGCGCTGACGGGCGAGCCGAAGCCCGATCGCGACGCCGTGCTGGCTGCTCTCAGGCAGCTTGACGGCATGCCGGGCTTCAGGCGCGTCGAAATCGACAGCCTGCTGGCGTCGAACGCCTCCCGCATTACGTCTGCCGCTCCGGCGCTCGATCCCGATCTGGGCGTCGATCCCGCATCGCCCGTGCTGCCGAAGTGGCGCATAAGCTCCTTTTCGAGCATCAATCGAACCGTTTCCGACGATGACGAAGGCGCGTGGTTCGGTTCGAGACAGTCTATCGGTTCGCTCGAAGGCATTCTCAACTTCCCGCGCGGCACGAAGGCCGGCGAGGCGATGCACGGCATGCTCGAGCATGCGGACTTCCCGGCGGTGGCGCCCGATACGGCGGAGGCCGACGAGCTTCGCCGCCGCCTCGCAAGAGAGAATATCGAGACCTTCCTCTCCTTTCCGGACGAAGCCTCGCTTGAGGCGGCCGTGAACGAAGGCGCCCGCATGATCTACGACGTCGTCAACGCCGAGATCCTGCCGGGGATCCGCCTTCGCGACGTGAAGCTGACGGAGCGCGCGTCCGAAATGCCGTTCCTGCTTCGCATGCGCGACGGCCTGAATGCAGGCGATCTTCGGAGGCTTCTTGACGACTTCGGTGATCCGTACCGGATTCCGGGGCTCTCCGACGACGATCTTTCGGGCTTTCTCACGGGCTTCATCGACCTCGCGTTCGGCGCGGGCGGCAGGTTCTGGATTCTTGACTGGAAGAGCAACGCCATCACGCGCTGCGTCAAGAAGCAGTCCGACTTCACCGCTCCCGTCATGGCCGAGGAAATGCGCGTGCACCGCTATCGCCTGCAGTACCTCATCTACCTTGTGGCGCTCAGGCGCTTCCTCAAGGCGAGATTAGGTCCCGACTACGACGACTCGCTGCTCGGCGGCGCCTGCTATGTCTTCCTTCGAGGCATCTCGGCCGATGCCGAGCGTACGGACGAAGGCATGCAGGGCGTTGTCTACGATCCGGTGGGCATCGATAAGATTGCCCGTCTTGACGAACTCTTTTTGCCCGATCAGGAATAACAGGAATGACGATCAATACTTTGAACGATCCCGGGCGAACGCTTCCGCCGAAGCTCTCCGCATTCGGCGAGGCACTCCTGCGCATTGCGGACCGCGCTCGAGCAAAGGCGGGGCAGTCGCCCTTTGGCGACGAGATGCACGCATTCATGCTTGCCGCAACCTCAGCCTTTGCAGGCGCCGACGACAGGGGAAGCGTATGCGTGAGGCTTCTCGACGTTGCGCACCGCATGGGACTTGACGCCGACGCTGATCCGGAAGGCTGCAATGCGGTGATCCGCGGGCATCTTGCCGAGCTCGCGCAATGGGGCATTGCGGATTCGGGACTTCCGGCCGATGCGGAGGTTGAAGGTGCTCGTCCTGTCGCGCCCTTGAGGCTGGACGAAGGCGAAGGCGGTCTCAAGTCGCGCCTATACTTCGCACGCTTCTTTGCCGAAGAGCAGGGACTGGCCGCGGCGCTCGTCAGAATCGCCGCCAAGCCTCCTCGCGTGCTTCCTGCCGCGACGGCCGAGCTCGTCAACAAGCTTACAGGCGCGCTCAATGCGGACGAACTTCAGGCCCGGGCCGTGAGGCTTGCGCTTGAAAACCGTCTGGCCGTCATTTCGGGCGGTCCGGGCACGGGCAAGACGACGACCGTCGTGCTGATTCTCGAGTGCCTGCTTGAAGAGAACAAGAACCTGTCGATCTATCTGGCCGCGCCGACCGGCAAGGCCACGAGCCGCATGCGCCAGTCGATCGTGGCAATGACGCAGGGCCCGATTGCCGGCAACTTCCCGCGCATGAAGGAGGTGGTCGCAGAGGACGAGGCGGGCGAGCGCGCGCGCCGCGTTGAGGAGCACACGATTCACAAGTGGCTCGTCAAGAAGACCGCCTCGGGCGAAAAGCCGTCGGCCAGCAATCCGCTTCCCGCCGACGTGCTCATCATCGACGAAGCTTCGATGGTCGACATCCATCTTGCCGCGCGTCTTTTTGATGTCGTCTCCGAAGAGACCCGCGTCATCATTCTCGGCGACAAGCACCAGCTTGCCGCCGTGGGTCCGGGCGCCGTCTTCGCGGACATTTCGGCTTCGGACGGCGCGCTTTCGAAGAATACGGTCGAATTGAAGACGAGCCGCCGCTTTGCCGCGGGATCCGTCATTGCGAAGCTCGCCGCCGCGATCAATCACGACGGAGGCATTTCGAGCATAACTGCGCGCATGACGGTGAAGCGTCTTCTGGCTGATGCCAGGTCCGATGCCGATCCGAACTGGCGCATTGCCTGGGACGACGCCCTGCCTGAAGGCGGGGACTGGGGCCTGACGGAGGTGGCCCGCCAATGGCTTGACGAGCGCTTTGCGCGCTACGCCGAGGCGCTCACGGCCTACATGAGGCTTGTAACCGACAATGCGCCCGCGCCCGAAGCCGTTGATGCGGCCGGCCGCAAGCTCTGGGAAATCTTCCAGACCTTCAGGCCGCTCTGCGCCCAGCGCCGCGGAGCGCAGAGCGTCGAAGGGATCAATGCCTGGGCCGAACAAAAGGTGAGGAATGCGCTCCTGGACGCCGGTTTTGTCAGCTTCCTGCACGATCGATGGAATTATCCGGGGCGCGCGGTCATCATCCGCTGCAACGACGACCTGCTCGGCGTCTTCAACGGCGACGTCGGCATCGTGCTTCCAAATGCGAAGCTTGAGCTCCGCGCAGTTTTCTTCGACGCCGACCGAAGCCTTCCGCCGGCGCTTCTGCCGTCCCACGACACGGCCTTCGCCATGACGATCCATCAGTCACAGGGCTCTGAATTTCCTGAGGTCGCCGTTTTCCTCCCGACCGATCCCGCCTCCGGCCTGGCAACCCGCGAGCTCCTCTATACGGGCGTCACGCGCACGAAGCGCTCGGTCGACATCTTCGGCAGCGAGGATGTCCTCTGCGCCTCCGTCGAGCATCGTACGGTGCGAGTCTCAGGGCTGGCGGACAGACTGAACGAGGCGGCAGGCAGCCACAAAGGCTGAGCTAGAGGCTCTCTTTGCGGTGAAGGCTGCGGGAGAGCCTTTTTTGGACGCGTTGAACAAAATGAACCGGCCGGTTCAAAATGTTTGTGGAAATGCGATAAGATGAACTGAATGGTTCAAAATGGAATCCTCCTCAAGGAGTCGATATGCCGATTGGAAGAAAGGCGGTGGTGCTGGCGGCCGTTGCTGCTGCTGCCGCTGCGTGCGGATGCTGGGGTTT
Source organism: uncultured Sutterella sp. (assembly GCA_934249275.1). GTDB lineage: Bacteria > Pseudomonadota > Gammaproteobacteria > Burkholderiales > Burkholderiaceae_F > Sutterella. The sequence goes on from CAKQKT010000021.1 coordinate 9,566, forward strand.
GGTTGACTGGCAGAAGGGCCGAGAAGCCAGGCCGAGCGTGGCGTGGGGAAGCGTTGATGCCCGCGAAGTGTCTCTTGCCTTTGAGGGCAGCGGCCGCATTGCAGAGCTCCTCAAGGAGGAAGGCGAGACGGTGAGGGCGGGCGACGTGATCGGCCGCCTTGACACTCGTGCGCTCGAGATCGAGCGCCGCCGGGCCGTGGCGCAGGCCGAGGGGCTCGAAGCCCAGTGGCGTCTGGCCGAGGAAGGCTCCCGCCGGGAGGAAATCCGCGCGGCGAAGGCCGATCTTGACTCTGTGGAAAGCAGCCTTGCGCTAGCGAAGAAGACCGAGGCCCGCCAGCTCAAGCTTTGGGAGGCCCGGGCCACGACGGCGCAGAATGTCGACAACGCACGCTGGAGCCGCATTGCGCTTGAAAAGCAGGCGGAAAGCGTGCGCGCCGTCTACGAGCTCAAGGCTGCGGGACTGCGTCCCGATGAGGTGCGCCAGGCCAGGGCCGCGCTTGATGCGGGCCGGGCTGCCGTTGATGCTCTGGACTACAAGATCGAGACGGCTTCGGTCATCAGGTCTCCCGTCAACGGCGTCGTTCGCGCGCGCATGGCGGAGCCCGGCGACATGGCGTCGGCCGCCAGAACCGTCTATCAGATCAGCATCATGGATCCCAAGTGGGTTCGCGCCTATGTGTCCGAAACGCAGCTGAAGTTTGTGAAGGAAGGTGCGGAGGCGGTCGTGACGACCGATACGACGGAGCCTTTGAAGGCCCGTGTCGGACACATTTCGAGTGAGGCCGAGTTCACGCCGAAGACCGTTGCGACGCAGGATCTGCGCACGGTGCTTGTGTACGAAGTCAGGCTCAATGTTGAAGATCCCGGCAACAGGCTTCGCCTCGGCCAGCCCGTGACCGTGGACTTTGCGCCCTGATCGGTGCCGTTTCATGAGAAGGAATCCCGCCATGACGACGTCCGTGATTGAAGCGTCGGCGCTCTGCAGGATCTTCATGCCCGAGGACGGACGCGGTCCCGTGCATGCGGTGGACGGCGCCGCGTTCGCCGTTCCTTCGCAGGCAAGGCTGGTTGCGCTCGTAGGGCCGGACGGTGCGGGCAAGACGACGCTCATGCAGATGCTCTGCGGACTCGAAGGACCAACCTCCGGGACGCTATCCGTGCTCGGACGCACGCCGGATCCTGAGGACGAGGACTTTGTCAATGCCGTGGGCTACATGCCGCAGGCGCTCGGCCTCTACAAGGATCTTTCCGTCATGGAGAACATGAGGCTCTTCGGCGCGCTTCGGGGAACCGAACCGCCCGAAGGCATGTCGATCGAGGACTGCTATGCGCACCTCATTGCCCAGACGGGCCTCGCGGGCTTTGAGGATCGACCTGCGGGCAAGCTTTCGGGCGGCATGAAGCAGAAGCTTGCGCTTGCGGTTGCGCTTGTTCGCGCGCCCGAGCTTCTGCTGCTCGACGAGCCGACCGTTGGCGTCGATCCGCTTTCTCGGCGCGAGCTCTGGGGCGTAATTCGCAGAATGATTCAAGAGGGCGGCACGACGTGCTTTTTCTCCACGGCGTATCTCGAAGAGGCCGAGGCGTCCGACTTGGTGCTCTGCATGTCGGAAGGCAGGATCATTGGGTCGGGTTCGCCCGCCGAGCTTCTCGATCGTGCGAAGGGCAGAACCTTTGCGATTGATCTTGCCGGGATTTCGGATGCCGCCGGGCAGCAGCTTGCCCGCCGCATGATGCTCCGGGCGTCGCCCGATTCCGGCGAGTCGCCGTTCCTTGATGTTGTGCCGCGCGACGGCGGGATCAACGTGCTTCTCAACGCGGCCGTTGACCGGGAGCGTGCCGAACGCGAGGTGCGGGCCGCGCTTGACGGCAAAATGCCGTCGGGACTGTCCGTTGCGGAGCGGCCGCCCCGCATGGAGGACGCCTACGCGATTCTCACCTTTTCGAAGGCCGGAGCCGAAGCAATCTCCGCCGGTTTTGGCGAATCGCCGGCTGCTGGTCATGAGAGCCGGATTGAGGCGGGGAACGTGCCGATCCGCGTGAAGGAGCTTTCCCGCACGTTCGGAAGCTTCACCGCTGTTGCCGACACGACGTTTGACGTGATGCGAGGGGAGATTTTCGGCCTGCTCGGTCCCAACGGAGCGGGCAAGACCACGACCTTCCGCATGATGTGCGGCCTGCTGGCGCCCTCGGGCGGCGGGATTGAGGTGCTTGGGTGGGACCTTCGCCGCGCCAAGGCCGAGGTTCGCGCCGAGATCGGCTACGTTGCCCAGAAGTTTTCGCTCTACGACAAGCTCACCGTTGAGGAAAACCTCCGGTACTTCGGCCGAAGCTACGGCTTCTGGGGACGAAGCCTGACGCGCCGCGTCGAAGAGGTGTTGACGGAATTCGGGCTTGCCGACTATCGCGGAACGCCCGCAAAGTCACTTCCGGCAGGCGCAAGACGCGATCTGTCGATCGCCTGCGCGCTCCTGCATCATCCGAAGATTCTCTTTCTGGACGAAGCCACGTCGGGCGCCGATCTGGCGAGCCGCCGCACCTTCTGGCGCAGCCTCGCGAAGCTGGCGGCCTCTGGCACGACGATCGTCGTGACGACCCATTTCATGGAGGAGGCCGAATATTGCGACCGCTTCCTCATTCAGGATGCCGGACGCATTCTTGCAATCGGGTCGCCCGGCGAGGTGCGCGCCGAGGCGTCGAAGGCGTCGCCTGGAAGAACGATCCGGTCGATTGAGGATGCTTTCATCGCAATTGTCGAGGCTTCGCGCGCCGGCAGGATGACGGAGGTCGGATCGTGAGTGCAATGAATTCCGGATTCCTGCGCTTTTCGGCTTCGCGCTGGCAGGCGCTTGTCGTCAAGGAGTGGCGCCAGATTCTGCGGGATCCGTCTGCGCTCGTGCTGGGCATTCTGCTGCCGCTCTTCATGCTGATCGTCTGCGGTTTCGGCATTTCGATGGACATGAAGGACGTGCCCGTCGCGATCGTTCTTGAGGAGCGCACGCCGGCCGCGCAGCGCATCGTCGTCGACTTCACGGCCAATCCGTACTTCGACGTGAAGGTGTTTCGCTCGAAGGCGCCGGCCGAGAGGGCGCTTGAAGAACGCGAGGTCGAGTGCATTCTTGCGATTCCTGCGGGCTTTGCATCACGCGCTCAGACGGGCGGGACGGCGCAGCTCGGACTCACGATTTACGGCGTCGACAGCAATTCGGCGCTTCTCTTCAAGAGCTACGTCCTTGGCCAGCTCAACGCATCCGTCATGAAGATGGCCGCAAGCGGCATGATCGAGCCTGTCGTAGCTCAGCGCATCACGGCCGGGCCCGTCAAGTCGATTGCCTCGAGAAGCTGGTTCAATGAGGCGAGCATCTCAACCTGGTATCTCGTGCCAGGCATTCTTGTGATCGTCGTCGGCGCGGCCTCCACCATCATGAGCGCCATCGTGATCGCGCGCGAATGGGAGCGCGGCACCATGGCCGCCGTCTTTGCAACGCCTGCTTCGCCTCTTGAGATCTTCCTTGCCAAGTGGGTCAACTACTGGGGAATCGCCTTCGCAGGCGCCCTGATGACGCTTGTTGTAAGCTTCACCGTCTTCGACGAGCCGCTTCGCGGAAGCTTTTCAGCATTGATTTCGATTCTTCTTGCCCTGACGGCCATGGGCACGGCGCTCGGACTCTTCATTTCCGCCAGGGTGAAGAATCAGTTCATCGCAATCGAGCTCGCGGTCGTGCTCGCCTATCTGCCGAGCCTGATGCTTTCGGGCTTTCTCTTCGACCTGAGGAGCGTTCCCGCCTGGATCGAGGTGGTCGGGCGGCTTCTCCCGCCCACCTATGCCGTCGAGGCGCTCAAGCAGTGCTTCCTCGCGGGCGACGGACCGCTGTTCTGGCAAAACGTCGGCATCCTCTGCTGCTGGACCGTGCTCTTTGCCGTTCTTGCCGTTCACGCTCTCAGAAAGCGCGAGCCGATGAAAACGAAGACGGCGGCAGATGACAGAAAGGGAGGTGCGTCATGCTGAAGGGATTTTGGCTGAGCATTTTTGCCTCTCTGAACCGAATTTTTGCCATCGTCATGAAGGAGTTCGTCGTCACGTTCGGCGACAAGGGCTCCCGCGTGGTGCTGATTGCGCCCGTCTTCCTGCAGGCCATCCTTTTCGGCTACGGCGCAACCTTCAATCTCGAGCGGGTTCCCTGGGTGCTGCTCGATGAGTCGCATTCCTCCGCTTCGGCCGAGGTCGTGCGCGGGATCACCGGGACGGGCATCTTCGACTTGAAGCGTTCGGCCGTCTCGCTTGCCGATTTTGAGCGAAGCGTCGATTCCGGAGAATCGCTCGTAGGCGTCTTCTTCCCGAACGATTTTGACCGCAATGGAGAGATGATGGTCGTCACCGACGCCCGAAATTCCACGACTGCGGGCATCGCGTACGGATACATCACGTCGATCGCGGCTCAGGTGAATGCGGCTCACGGCGGTGGGCTCGCCGTCGAGGTGCGGGACCGCGCCCGCTGGAATGAGAACGGAATCACCCGCTACACGATCGTGCCGGGTCTCATTCCGGTGCTCGCGCTCATTCAGGTGCTGCTCCTGGCCGGTCTTTCGGTTTCTCGCGAACGCGAGGACGGATCCTTCGACATGATGCTGATGACGCCGGCCGACAGCGTGGAGATCCTGATCGGCAAGGCCGTCGTCCCGACGCTCATTGCCTGCGTGCAGGCCTTCCTCATCTTTGCAATCGGCTTTCTCTGGTTCGAGCTTCCGTTCAAGGGCTCCTTCCTGCTTCTGGGACTCGTCATCCTCGGATTCAGCCTCTGCATGGTGGGGCTGGGCCTGGTGGTGTCGGCCATTGCGGACAACATTCAGCAGTCGATCGTTGCGATCATCTTTATCATTTTCCCGATGGTGATCCTGTCGGGACTCATGACGAGCGTGCGCGCCATGCCGCACTGGATGCAGACCGCGACGATCCTCAATCCGCTGCGCTACAGCATTCAGGCCATTCGCGCCGTCTACTTCGAAGGCGCGGGCCTCATCGACATTCTGCCGCTCTGCTGGCCGGTCGCTCTGGTGGGACTCGGATCGATGAGCATTGCCGCATATCTCTTCCGGCACAAGATCTCGTGATTTCGGCCGGAAGAGACTTTGGATATTTGGAGTTGAACAACATGGCTGTCAAGACCGAAGACAAGCGCCGCCGCATATTGAGCGCCGCCCTCGACTGCTTTGAAAAGAAGGGCTTCGCCGCCGCCAGCATGGACGACATCGCCAGGGATGCGCGCGTGGCCAAGGGAACGATCTACAACTACTTCAAGGGCAAGGACGAACTTCTTGAAGCGCTGGCCGAAAACATTGCCGGCGTGATGCGCCGCAATCTCGAGAGCATGATGCAGCCCGAGAACGCCGGCCTTTCCCTCAAGGAAAAGCTCATGAAGATCGTCGCGCCGCTCGCCGACGGCACGCCCAGGTCCAGGCACAACGTGCGGATCTTCCGCCTCGTCTGGGCCGAGGGCCTTCGCTCGCCCAAGCTCACGCACGATCTCTATGCCAGACTCTTTCTCCCCGTCTTCACCAGGGACGGGCTTCTTCCCCGCCTGCTTGAGAACGAGGACGTGCCCGCCTTCGTGCGCGATCGTCCGGTCGTCATCGTCGCGCCGCTCATCCAGGCAATCTTCATTCAGGTGCTCGTCGGCAACGAGCTTATCGGTAGTCCGCGCGAATATATCGAAGGATACTTCGACTTCATTCTTTCCAAAGGCACGGTCGAACGGACTGAGGCAGAGATGCCGCCGACTGCGGGCTGACGGGTGCTTCTTCGCGCAATTCCTCCAAGTGCATTTGATGTTCGTCAGCGAATTTGCGGGCGTCGTCGTTACGGTTCTTACGGCTGCTGTATGATCGCTGATTCGGGAAAACCCGAGGGTCTGATGAAGATCTTCCCCCCAAATAATGACAAGCAAAAAAACATCCCAGGAAACGCACATCATGTCCGACACCGGCGACAGGTCTCTTTTCATGCGTTGGCTTCCCGTGCTGACGCTCACGCTCTGCACCTTTGTCTTCAACACCTCCGAATTCATTCCGATCGGTCTTCTCACCGACATTGGCCGAGACTTCGGCCGCACCGAGGCCGAGATGGGCTGGCTCGTGACGACCTATGCCTGGGTCGTTGCTCTGATGTCGCTGCCGCTCATGCTTCTCGCGGCCAAAATGGAGTGCCGCCGCCTGATGATGTCGGTGCTTGCGCTCTTTGTGGCGAGCCATGTGCTTTCGGCCGTGGCCTCCAACTATTGGATTCTTCTCATCTCGCGTCTCGGCGTCGCTTGCGCTCACTCGATCTTCTGGTCGGTCGTGAGTCCGCTGGCCGTCGAGGTTGCTCCGAAGCACAAGACCTCCACCGCGCTCGGACTGGTCGTGGCGGGCTCTTCGATCGCCATGATTGCCGGCCTGCCGCTCGGCCGCGTGCTCGGTCTCTATCTCGGCTGGCGCATGACCTTCCTGGCAATCGGCGTCGTCGCTGCGGTTGCGCTCTTCTGTCTCTGGCGCTTCTTCCCGAGCGTGCACAGCCGCAACGCCGTGGCGCTCGACAAGGTGCCCGCATTGCTCGGCCAGCCTGCGCTTCTGGGCATCTACATTCTGACGCCGCTCATCATGACCGGAAACTTCACGGTGTACTCCTACATCGAGCCGTTCCTCGCTCAGGTGACCGGCATGCATCCCGACGGCATCACCTGGGTGCTTGTGGCCTACGGCGCCGTCGGCATTCTCGGCAGCTGGATCTTCTCGCACTTCTTCGATCACCGTCCGATCGCCTTCATGCAGTTTGCGGTTGCCGGCATTCTTGCGAGCATGCTCCTCATGGCGCCGCTCGGCGGCAACGAGCTGACGATCGTGCTGCTGTGCATCTTCTGGGGGCTTGCCGTCACGATGTACAACCTGGTCTTCCAGTCGGCCATCATCCGCGCCGTGCCTTCGGGCACCGCCGTTGCCATGTCGGTCTACTCCGGCATCTACAACGTCGGCATCGGTTCCGGCGCCCTGGTGGGCGGCCTTGTCTGCACCCATGCCGCGATTGGCGACATCGGCTGGGCGGGCGGCGCAATCGCAGCGCTTGGCGTGCTCTTCTGCTTCCTGCGCGTCATTCCGGTCTACCGCAAGGTCTTTACCAAGGCCTGACGGATTCTGAAAACCGTCTTCGAACGTCCTGTCCTCATCCGGCAGGACGTTGTCGTATTCGGAAATTTTCTTTTTTTTGCCGAACCTTTGCCTTAAGGCAAAAGTTTCGAAACTTTCGATCTTGAAACTGTCTTGGAAGCCTCCATATAGGTTTTAGCGAGAGGAGCGGGGCGTTCGAAAGAGCGTCCGGCAGTTCTCTCACAGATGTTTTTTACCGCCATGGTCGACGGCAGATGATAAAAGGAAAAGAAAATGCTGCTTCCGTCTGTTTTTGGTGAAGATCTGTTTGATGAAGCGTTCCCGTTTGGCCAGCTGACCGATCAGCACGGCCATGACAAGCTCTTCGGCAATCGTGCAGGCCGTCTGATGAAGACCGATGTGCGTGAAACTGAAAAGAGCTGGGAGCTTGATGTCGAGCTTCCTGGCTTCAAGAAGGAAAACATCAGCGCCACGCTGAAGGACGGTTATCTGACGATCAGCGCCGAGAAGGCCGTTGAGGAAACTCAGGACAGTGAAAAGAAGGGCCGTTGCGTGCGTCGCGAACGCTGGTCGGGCGCCTTGAGCCGCGCGTTCTACGTCGGTGAAGGCGTTACTGAAGAAGACATCAAGGCGAAGTACGAAAACGGCGTTTTGAGTATCTCGATCCCGAAGAAGTCGGCGATTGAGCAGAAGGCTCGCAAGCTGATCGCCATTGAATGACGGTTTCCGTCATAAGCCTTTGACGCATGAATGACAAACGGGCGTCCTTCCGAAAGGAAGGACGCCCGTTTGCATTCAGAAAGCGAACTCAAGCATTAGCGGATGATGAGAAGTGGCACGGAGCTGTTGGCGGCAATCTTCTGGGCGGTGGAGCCCATGAGTGCGGAGCGCAGGTTGCCGTAGCCGTGGGAGCCCATGACGAGGAGGTCGAGCGGCCTGTTTTCGGCATAGTCGGCGATCACTTCGCCGGGGTTGCCGTCGAGGCGCACGGGCTTGGCCTTGATGCCGGCGGCTTCGAACTTCGGAACGAGACTATTCATCACGGCTTCGAATTGCTCGCCGCGCATCTTGATCATGTCGGCCGATGCGTTGGAGCTCGACATCATGCTGGCCATGGAGGAAAGACCGATCGTATGCGTGGAGCGGCCGGCATTGATGAGGTCGTAGCGGGCGTCTGAGCCGAAGAGCGCGCGGTTCTTCAGAACGAAGTCAACGGCGCGGTCGCCGTATTCGGAACCGTCGCAGGCGATGCCGATGCGAAGCATGGACGTGCCTTCGGGAACCTTGTCGCGGAGCATCAGGATCGGACGGCGAGTATGTGCGAGAACGGCGTTCGAAACGGAGCCGAAGAGGAAGCTGTTCATGGCGGAGTGGCCGCGAATGCCCATGACGATGAGGTCTGCATTGACCTTGTCGGCTTCCTTGACGATTTCTTCGGCTGCCACGCCGACTGCGTAGCGCATGTCGATGTCAAGCTTCGTGTCGCCGAGCAGGGCGCGCACGGAGGCAAAGAGGCTTTCGGCTTCTTCAGAGTAGTAGTCCTTGATGCTGTGCGGGTCAAGGCTCGAGATCAGGTGCTGCGGGACGGGCTCCTGCGAGAAGAAGATCGTAACCTTGGGGGCGGTGCCGAGCAGGTCGGTGCGCGTTGTCAGAAATTCAACGGCGCGCAGGCTGTGTTCGGTGCCGTCAACGGGGACGAGAATATTCATTTTTACCTCCAGTGTCCCGCGCCGGTCTTCAGAATTTGCCGAGAGGCATTGCCGCAGCGCAGGACCATATATGAATATCATGCCTGCTTTTGCAGCTCTTGTGTGAAAAAAATCGCCGACTAGGCAAAACGCCTCATTCGCCTTGTGCGAAAGGCGGATGCGTCAAATCAGGAGAGCAGCTTCGCGCAATAAAAGAAGAATGAAAAACGGTGTGTCAGGCAGTTGAAGGATTTAATTTTCTGCAGTCTTCTGCATGCGGATGTTGCCCATGATCCAGTCGAGGAATCCGTCCTTGTTGCGTGAACAGACGAGGATCTTGCCCGAACCGCGGAACTTGAGCACGATGCCTTCGCCGGTCGTCTGGCTGTTGACGAGCTTGCCGAGAATGCTGTGCTTGCCGGTGTTGAGGCTCAGGTCGTAGCTGAGGTTCTTGTCCCAGGCGACGAGGTGGCCGTTGTCAACCGTGACGGGACGATCGGGAGTGACTTCGATCTCACGGATGGATCCGAAGCCCGATACGGCGATGCGGCCGCTGCCTTCGGTTCCCATGACGAAAAAGCCGCCTGAGTTGCCTAGCAACGCACGGCCCAGGCCCTGAGACTTTGTGGCGAGGCTGACGCCTTCGGTGCAGGCGAGAAAGGATCCGTCGGAAAGCAGGTACTGGACGGGACCGACGTCAAGAATGCACACGTCGCCGGGCAGGTTCGGCGCAAGGAGCACCGTGCCCGGTTCGTCGTCGGCCTCGATCCTCTGCTGGAAGAACGATTCGTCGTTCATGAACTTGCGGGCGAGCGAAGCCATGATGCCGCCGCGGGTCTTGCCCTTGAGTGAAAGGACGGAATCCATGGCGACCATGGCATTCGATTCGGCAAGAATGGCCTCGCCTTTTTCAAGCTTCACGGTTAAAAGCGGATCGACGCCGCCGGTAATCTCAAAGGCAGCCATCGGGTGTTCTCCATAAAAAGAATTCGAGTGGAACAATTATAGAAACGCGAAGAATATCGATTGTTGCCAATTGGCGCCAGGCGTGACAAAAAGCTCCCGCCTGCCTTCGCAGACGGGAGCCTGATCGTCATTGAGCGGGACGGCGCATTAGAGTTTGACGGTCATCCCGACGGCGTCCATGTGCTTCGCGATGTAGCGGATCTTGGGCTTGGTGCCCGCAGCTTCGTTGAGCGGGCGCGCAGCCTCGATGAGCTTGGCGGTTTCGGGCGTCGGATTGTCATAGTCGACAAAGGTCATGGCGTGGATGCCGCAGGCCTCGACGCAGGCGGGAAGCTGTCCGCGCTCGGTGCGGTGTGCGCAGAGCGTGCAGTGCTCGGCCTTGCCGGGCGTGCGCACCGTGTGGGGCTTCGCGGGACGTGCGACGAGCGGCAGTTTGTCCCCGAAATAGCTGGTCTTGCCTTCGGTGTTGAAGACGGGCACGCCGTACGGGCAGGCGGAGGCGCACATCTTGCAGCCGATGCACTTCTGCTGGTCGAC
>CAKQKT010000022.1 GCA_934249275.1 uncultured Sutterella sp.
AGCTTACGGCTTCAGAGACGACAACTACTTTTTCCTAAAAGTCAAGGCTGCGTTCCCCGGACTTCCGTGATGAACCTCTTTTTTTATTTATCAGATGCTTATGATGCAGCCTTCAGCTTCACAGCAAGCACCTTGTCAATCCGGCGTCGATCCATATCGATGATTTCAAGCCGCCAACCGTCCCATTTGGCAACATCCCCCTCCTTCGGAAGGCGACCGAGCAGAAGAAGCATCATGCCCGCAAGCGTGTTATAGCGGCCGACCTCCTCTTCAGGAACGCTCTTGATGCCAAGCACGTCCTTCAATTCCGGAATCGGAATCATGCCGTCAAGAAGAAGAGAGCCGTCATCACGCCTCGTCACCCAGGCATCCCCCGGCTGCTCGGGCTTGAATTCACCTGCAATAGCTTCAAGCACATCACGAGGCGTCACAATACCCTGAACCTCTCCATACTCGTCGACGACAAGCGCCACCGGCGTATCAGTCTTTCTGAAATTTTCCAGCAACTCCATGCCGGTAAGAGATTCGGGCACGTAAACAGGAGAAATCAGATTGTCCTTGAAATCCGCACGTCCCTTCTCCATCATCTGCTGCAGAAGCGAACGGGTGGAACAGAACCCCTTGACGTCATCCAGGCTACCAACACAAACCGGAAGTCTTGAACGCTTCGATGAACGGATTTTTTCGATGTTGACCTCGGGCGAATCCTCCAAGTCAATCCAGTCAATGTCGGCACGCGGCGTCATTAGAGAAGCTACCTGACGATCGTCCAAACGGAAGACATTGCGCACCATATCGCGCTCCACCGTCTCTATCACGCCAGATTCCTCACCTTCATCAATCATCGCGTGAATCTCCTCCTCCGTCACGGCATTTCTGCTGTGCGTGTCAATACGCATAAGCTTCAAGATCGAAGCCGTGGAAAGTGAAAGAAGCTTTACAAAGGGCGCAGCAACAAGCGAAAGGGTATGCAGAATGGGAGAAACTCGACACGCAAGGCGCTCGGGCGACATCTGACCGATGCGCTTAGGCACAAGCTCGCCCATCACGATCGAAAAGTACGTCAACAGCACCACAACAAGCGTAATGCCGACAGCCGAAGCCGTCTCCGCTCTCATTCCCAGCGAAACCAACCATTCAGCCACAGGCTTTGCTAGTGCAGACTCGCCGAAGATGCCCGACAAAAGCCCGATTGAGGTAATGCCTACCTGAATCGTCGAAAGCGCACGATTGGGATCCGCATTCATATCCATCGCACGCTTCGCACCGGGGATGTTCTCCTCATCCATGTGCTGAAGTCTGGCACGACGACTTGTAATCAAAGCCACTTCGCTCAAAGCGAAGGCCCCATTCATCCCGATAAGGATCACCAAAATCAATACGTCAAACCAACTGGACATGATTTCAACATAGACAAAAAGGGCGCCCTGCGAATTGAATCAAGGGGCGCCCATGGTGGAACTGCAGCTGATGAATTGTAGTCAATATTCGCAAGGCATCACGACAGGATTGCCAAAACGCATCAGTTCGATCAGACCTTCAAGAGCCGTGAGAACTGTTGCTCGACGCACGGTTGCTCGACTTCCATCCACATGAATCGTGCGAACATACGTGACAATGTGCTCGTTAAAACGCTCCGCCCAACCGATGCACACCGTGCCCACAGGGATCCCCGGCGTGCCCCCTGTCGGTCCGGCCACCCCCGTCACAGCAACACCAAGCGTCGACTTGGAACTGCGTGCGAGAGCCCCTCTGGCCATGGCTTGTGCCACCTCCTGACTTACGACGCCCATCTCCTCGATCATCTTGGGATCGACATCGAGAAGAGCCGTCTTCGCCTCGGCCGCATAAGTCACAAAACCTTCGCGAAACCACTCGGAGCTACCAGGCACCTCGGTTATCGCGGCAGCTATGCCGCCGCCCGTACAGCTTTCGGCAGTAACAATGACATGCCGTCTTTCCTTGGCTACAACGCCGAGTCGCTCGGCAGCCAACGCGATGCGCTCTTGAAGATCAGGCATGTTCTTTAGCTGAAAAGCCATCCGAGAATGCTTACGACCACCCAAGAATAGAAGGCCGCAACTACGTCGTCGAGCATGACGCCGACGCCGTTCTTCATCTTCTCATCAATGATATCCACCGGAGGCAACTTCATGATGTCAAAGAAACGGAAGGCCGCAAAACCCGAAATCCACCAAAGAGTGCCAGCCGGCAGGAACGCGAAAAGGAGCCAGATGCCGACCACTTCGTCAACAACAATGCCCTTGTGATCCTCTACACCAAGATCAACCGCCACTTTGTCGGATGCCCAGGCACCTGCAATGAAAAGAGCAATGGAGAGAATCACCCACGAAGCCGTGCTCATGGCCGGCGAAAGCACAATAAAAGCGAGAGCGCCGGCAAGCGTACCGTAGGTACCTGGCGCCTTCGACGGCAGCCCCGCACCAAAGAACGTAGCGATCGCATGAGCCGGATGAGACCAGACAAAACGGCCGGTCAATTCGATCTGATTGGCAGGATTGGAGTCGTCGTACTTCTGCAGCATGTTCACTTCCTAGTTGACGCCGCCGGATATGCCGGCGGTGCTGGGGATCGGGAATCAGTTGGACGATCGCTTCGCCTTACTCAGCAAAGTGATCAAACCCCTGCGTGGGTGTCGTCACTATGCTACCGTTTTGCGAGCGAACAGTCAGATTATCGCCTGAGACTTTTTCACAAATCTTACCAATTCGGGTAAGTCTGGTCTCAGTAAGAAGTCCCGCCTGCTCAATGCGCAACGCTGCCGAGGGCGGAGCAGTAAAGACAAGCTCGTAGTCATCACCGCCAGCTAGAGCCGCCTCCTGCTGCGCCGCAGGAGAAAGTGCCCTGAGTGCCCTGGAAATCGGCACCGCCTCCCAAAGAATGTTGCCGGACACTCCGCTTCGTTCAAGAATATGTCCCAAATCAGCAATCAATCCATCAGAGACATCAGCACAGGCCGTTGCCAAATCGAGCAGCGATGACCCCAGACGATTTCTCGGCGTCGGCCGATCCATTCGAGAAAAGAGCGCCTCTGCCGCATCAGGCATGAGCTGCCAATGCCCCCAACGGTGCTTGAGAGCAGCATAAGCATCCCCCACCGTTCCGGAAACCCAAATATCATCACCCGGCCTTGCACCGGCACGCGTGAGTCCTTTCCCTTCGGGAAGAGCTCCCATAGCCGTGATCGAAATCGTCACAGGCGCATGCGTGCCCTTCACTTCGGCCGTGCGAGTTGTATCGCCTCCAAGAAGTGCGCAGCCTGAACTTTCAGCAAGCGTCATAAGCCCTCGTGAAAACCCCTCAAGCCATGCATCATCACGTTCAGGCAATCCGATCGAGAGAAAGAATGCTCTCGGCGATGCACCTGCGGCCGCCAGATCCGACAGATTGACAGCAAGCGCCTTGTATCCGACATCCTCTGGCCGTGCATTGGGCAGGAAGTGCGTTCCAACAGCCATCATGTCCGTCGTCACCGCAATGCGGCTGCCGGGCATGTCGATAATCGCGCAATCATCGCCCACTCCCTGGCTTCGCCATTCTCCGAACGCATCATGAGTAAAGAAGCGATCGATGATCTGAAATTCTCCGCGGCGCATTTTCCTTACCTCCGAAAAAAGCACGCTTCCAAGAAAAAGAGCCGTTCCCTCCGAAGGGAACGGCCCGTTGAGATATCAGTCTTAAACTGATTCGTCAGGCACGCGTTGCGGCCGTCTCTTCAGGACGAATGTCGCGGGCAACGAGTTCAAGAACAGCATTCGTAAAGCGATAGCCGCTGCCAAACTGCTTGACGAGTTCGATGGACTCATTGAGGATCACGCGCCAGGGCGTTTCCGGACAGGTCATGAGCTCGTACGTACCGATCATGAGCACAGCACGTTCAACGAGCGAGATGCGGGAGAGTTCGCGGTCGGCATGACGAGCAATGACCTCCGCCACTTCTGCGTGACGATCAAGCACGCCGGCAAGCAACTTCGTGAAGAGCTCGCGATCAGCCTTCTCAAAATCCGTCGGACAAATATTGCTGCCTTCGAGCTGCTCTTCTTCGTCATGAAGAAGATTAGAAAGATGAGCTTCGATGCTTGCATAATCCTGAGACGGATCGGCGAGCCACTGGTAGAGACCGAGCATCACGAAAACGCGAGCCAGATGTCGAGCGGAGTGTGCCGCAGACTTGCGGTGACCTTCCTTGTATTCAGTCATTCTTCAATAATTCCTTTGATGACGGCATCAGTCTTCGGAAGACTCGTCTTCGAACTCTTCGTCGAGTTCGTCAGAGCAGAATTCCTTGGCGAAGTTAGCCATTTCGACAGCGCAGCGAGCGCAGTCGCGGCCCTTCATGTCGATGCGTTCTTCGCACTGCTCGTCATTTTGCGTCGTCAGAACGCCATTGGCGATGGGGATGTCGTAGTCAAGACAGACTCGAGTAATGCCACTACCGGACTCATTGCTCACGAGTTCGAAATGATAGGTTTCACCGCGAATAACGGCACCCAAGGCAATCAGAGCATCGTACTCGCCCGTCTGAGCAAGCTTCTGGAGTGCGAACGGGATTTCGAGAGCGCCCGGCACGGACACCTTCGTCACGTCTTCGTCCATCACGCCAAGCTTGCGAAGTTCATCCATGCAGGACTCAAATTCGCCGCGGCCGGCGTATTCGTTGAAACGAGCAACCACGATGCCAATGCGAAGATCGGTACCATCGAGTTTGGTGGGAACAATATCAACAGCCATGTCTGTCTCCTAGGGGCCTCTGCAGGCGGGAGCTGAATTCGTTTTGAAAAGATCCCGAAGGCCTGGCCCTCGGGCCGCCGTCGGCCTGCCGACAGCGACTGATAGACGTATATTTTACCGCGAAAGACCTGTACAACGCAGACTTAACGGGCACGAACGCTGATTTTTCGGCAGCAAGATCAAAAAACGGCGTTCCTCCCGCGAAGAACGCCGCTTTTTTCAATTGCGAACTCTGTCTTCTTTTGTCAGAAAAGAGAGTCCTCATCGTTGCGAAGCGACATCATGCGCTCAATGTAGCGAGCGATCGTATCGATTTCAAGATTAACGTAGCTCTGCGCCTTCAGATGCTTGAGCGTCGTCACTTCAACCGTATGAGGGATGAGATTGATGGACACGAGCGTATCCATAGCCGTATCCTCAACCTTATTGATCGTGAGCGAAACACCGTTGACCGTAATCGAACCCTTGTAGGCAAGATACGGAGACAGCACGCGGGGCGCTCGGATGATGAGTCTCCACGATTCAGAGACCTGCTCCATGCTCTCGACCTGACCAACGCCATCAACGTGACCGCTCACAAGATGACCGTCGACACGGTCGCCCAGACGCATCGCCTTTTCAAGATTGACTTCGCCGAACGTGTCAAGCCCAGTCGTTTTGGAAAGGCTCTCAGCCGAAACGTCCACCTTGAATTCCGTATCCGTCTTTTCGACCACAGTCATGCAGGCGCCGTTGACGGCAATCGAATCGCCGATGCGCACTTCTTCAAGGCCTAGATCGGGAGCGCAGATTGTCAGGCGAACGCCGTTGCCAAGAGGTTCCGGTTCACGAACCTTGCCGATTGCCTGAATAATGCCTGTAAACATTTAGAGTCATCTCCTCAAAATCACACGCAGATCAGCTCCGATCTGAGTAAAGTCTTCAATCGTCCAGCGGTGCGCCAGACCTGGTTCCTCGGGAAGCGGCACATTGGCGACAGGCATCCCAGAACCGAAAAGGCAGGGAGCAGTATACAGCACGATTTCATCAACGAGTCCTGCCGAAATAAAGCTTCCGTTTAGCCTTGCACCAGCCTCAAGATGAACCTCGTTCACCTGACGATGCCCCAATTCGTCAAGCAGTGCTTCGAGATCGACCCGCCCCGGATGCATTTTGTCGGGAAGCCTCAGAATCTCAGCCCCCGCCGCCGTGAGCGCAATTTCGGCCTTCGGCTTTTCCTCCGCACAGACAATCACCGTTCCCCCTCCCTTGAGGATTTCAGCATCAACTGGGGTTTCGAGACGTGGATCCACCACTACGCGAAACGGGAATCTCACCTGATCAGGAAGTCTCACGGTCATCTTCGGATTATCAGCGAGTACCGTCCCAATCCCCGTTACGATCGCGCCGGAAACACCCCGCCAGCGCTGAGTATCTTCACGAGCCGCCGGCCCCGTAATCCACTGCGAGCGACCGTCCGGGAAAGCCGTGCGTCCATCAAGCGTCGCCGCACATTTCATGCGCACCCACGGCCTCCCCGTCGTCATGCGGGTAAGAAATCCTCTATTGGAAAGCCATCCTTCCTTACTTCGCACCCCCTCAGTCACCTCAATCCCCGCCTCGCGGATCATCTTGAGACCTCTGCCCGCCACTTGCGGATTGGGATCCGATACCGCCGTTACGACACGCCCGAGCTTGTGTTCAATAATCGCCAACGCACATGGCGGCGTACGTCCCCAATGCGAACACGGCTCGAGCGTTACATAGATCGTCGCACCCTCAACGCTTTCGCCTCTTTCCGCGGCATTCCTTAGAGCCATCACCTCAGCATGAGGGCCGCCTGTCTGCTGAGTAAAGCCTCGACCAATCACGCGGCCGTCTCTTACAATCACGGCACCTACAGAAGGATTCGGAGGTGAAATCCTGCGCGCCTTGGCAGCCTCCTCAAGCGCCAGCCCCATCCAGTAGTCGTCGTCCGAAATACCTTCCGGCCTTAGATCCGTTTTCGTCATTTCGGTTCCTCCTCTCGAACCGCCTTCTTTTCAGCTTCTCGACGCGCACGACGATCCGCCGCAGCCTTTTTCTTAGCCTCACGCGCCGCAATCTCGGCCTCGTGATCGATCCTGAACTTTCTCAGCACGTCAAAAGCCCCGTCAGTGCTGCCGTCCGGTGCCGCCGCATTTTGAATCATCGATGCGAAAGCAAGAGGATCGCCGATATTGAAATACACGGAAGCGAACCTGATATAAGCAATGGTGTCGAGTTTCTGCAATGCCCCAAGTACAAGCTCGCCCACAATGCTCGACTCAATCTCACGATCGCCGAGCATGATCATCGCCTGTTCAACTGAATCGACAGCCTCTTCAAGCTGATCTGGCGTTATCGGACGCTTTCGAAGTGCAAGCGACATCGAAGCCGTAAGCTTCGCGCGATTGTAATCAGAGCGCTGACCATCTCGTTTGACGACCGCCGGAATGGGCAGATGCGCCCGCTCAAAAGTCGTAAACCGCTTGCCGCAGGCCGGACATTTGCGACGACGACGAATTGCGTAGCCCTCTTCGGGTGCGCGAGAATCGATCACCTGAGTATCCGGGTTCTGACAGAAGGGACATCGCATAAGGAAACTCCTTGCGTACTGAAGGATCCCGCATCCGGCTTCCCGGTGCCAGGCATCCAAAATCTGGAACGAATGTTCCGAAAGTTTAGCGCCCGACAGCTCTCAAACTCAAGTTTCCAACCACAAAATAAGGGCTATCCAATCTTACGAAAGGGTAGCCCTTGTGTTTTCTCAGGAAGCTTGAGGCTTCCTTTGAGCGATCATGCGACTTTTAGTCGGCGTAAACCGGAAAAGCTGCAGTGAGCTTAGCAACCTCACTCTTCACACGTTCAAAGACATCCTTGTCTTCCGGTGCTTCAAGCAGATCAACAATCAGATTCGCAACCTTGCGGGCTTCGGCTTCGCGGAAGCCGCGGGTCGTCATGGCAGGAGAGCCAAGACGAATGCCGGACGTCACAAAGGGCTTTTCAGGATCGTTCGGAATCGCGTTCTTGTTGACCGTAATGTGAGCGGCGTTAAGAAGCGTCTCAGCGGCCTTGCCTGTAATCTTGAGCGGGCGAAGGTCAACAAGCATCACATGGCTTTCAGTGTGCCCTGAAACAATGCGAAGGCCGCGCTTGACGAGTTCCTCGGCCATGGCAGCCGCATTCTTCATCACCTGCTCACCATAGACCTTGAAGGACGGATCCAAAGCCTCGCCGAGCGCCACTGCCTTGGCGGCAATGACATGCATGAGCGGACCACCCTGCGTACCCGGGAAAACAGCGGAGTTGATCTTCTTTTCAAGATCAGGACGGCAGAAAATAAGGCCGCCACGCGGACCGCGCAGCGTTTTGTGAGTAGTCGTAGTCACAATGTCGGCATGACCGAACGGAGTCGGGTATACGCCCGCTGCAATGAGACCGGCATAATGAGCCATGTCGACCATCAGGTAGGCGCCAACGGAATGAGCAATTTCGGCAAACCGCTTGAAATCGATGCGAAGCGCGTAAGCAGAAGCACCAGCAACAATAATCTTCGGCTTGCATTCCTTTGCAAGCTGCTCGACACGGTCGTAATCGATTGCTTCATTGGCATCAAGCCCGTAAGGCACAACCTTGAAGTAACGGCCCGAATAATTGAGATGCATGCCGTGCGTCAGATGACCGCCTTCGGCAAGCGACAGACCCATGATCGTGTCGCCGGCTTCCAAAAGGCCGAAATAGACGGCGGAATTGGCCTGAGCTCCCGAATGCGGCTGCACATTAACAGCCATCTCTACATTCGCCGGCTCGCAGAAGAGCTTCTTGGCGCGATCAATGGCAAGCTGTTCAACAACGTCAACATACTCGCAACCGCCGTAGTAGCGCTTGCCGGGATAGCCTTCGGCATACTTGTTCGTAAGGCAGGAGCCCTGGGCCTGCATGACCGCCGGAGATGCGTAATTTTCGCTCGCAATGAGCTCAATATGGTCTTCCTGACGGGCGTTCTCATGGCAAATGACATCCCAAACGGCGGGATCGACAGCCTCAATGGTGTTGGAGCGCTTGAACACGGCTTCAGTTCCTTTAATAAAACGACGGCGAATGCCGCCGGAGGTTAAATAACAGGGATTCTGTAGATGCCGGTCGTCTCAAAGGGCGGCCAGACGGGAATTGAGGGTATAGCGGCCGACAAGTTCAGCCGACGCGAGAACATGGCCCTTCATGGCAGCTTCCACAGTTTGCCATGTCGCATTATCGGGCAAGTCTAGTTTCTCAACATCGATTGCGAAGACCATGAAGCGGTAATAGTGCCAACGCGAATCGAAGAACGGAGGACAGGGACCGTCATAGCCCGTGCCGGTTTCACCGGGCGCAGGCTTGCTGCCGCGACTGTAGTCGTTGATGCAAACTTCGCCGTAACCCGGCGTCGTCTTGTTTTCTTCTGAAAGAGCCCCTTCTGCAATGCTCGTCACATTCTTCGGACAGTTCGGCTGCACCCAGTGCACAAAACGGCGGCGGAGCTGAGAGACGGGAATCTCCCCCGACGCATCGCGTTCGGACAAATCCGTCGGAACATCATCATCCAGACAAGCAAGCACGAAGGACGCCGTATCGGCGGGCATATCCGTCCAGGAGAGCTGCGGATTCAAATTCGATGAGCGCACTGTCGAACCGTCCTCGCCAATACGCCCCCAAGCAAACGCTTCGGGAATGAAACCGCCTTGTTTAAAGGTATCGGAAGTGATTATCACCGGATGCTTCTCCACGTGCAGGGCCGTCCGAAGCGGACGGCATCCTCTATTTATATCATCACTTTCGTCCCGAAACCACGAACTAGGTCATTGGTACTAGATAGCCTCATTCTTTTGAGCATTCAGATGCATGGTGAAGGTTGCCGGTCCGTCATTGACAAGGAAGACACGCATGTGTGCCCCAAATTCACCAGTAGGACAAGACAAGCCTTCACGTCTTAGAGCAGCCACATATGCATTGAAAGCGGCAAGTCCCTCTTCCGGCTTGGCCGCCTTTGAAAAACTCGGACGATTGCCGGACATTGTGTCCGCAGCGAGCGTGAACTGAGAAACACAGAGCACGTCGCCGCCAATGTCTGCAACGCTTCGATTCATCTTGCCTGCCTCGTCCTCAAAGATGCGCAGCCTTGCAGTCTTTCTCGCAAGCTTCTCGATAACAGCAGGCGTATCCCCGGGCTCCCCGCACACAAATGCGAGAAGCCCGCGGCCAACGGCCCCAACAACGCGTCCTTCGACGCTCACCGAGGCCTCGGCCACACGTTGGATCAAAACGATCATGCCACGACTCTTAGGCGATCGTAATGCGCGCCCACTTGCGCTTGCCGACCTGCACAGTCACAACAGTACCGGCCTTGAGCTTGAGCCCCTTGTCGGAGACCTTCTCGCCCTCAAGCTTCACACCGCCCTGTTCGATGTTGCGGTTGGCATCAGACGTGGAAGAGACTAGACCGGCAGCCTTGAGAACCTGGCCAATGCCGAGTTCTCCAGCCGGCGCCTCAACTGTCACTTCGGGAATTTCGCTCGGCATTGCGCCGGCGCGGAAGCGTGCGTTGAATTCCTCTTCCGCAGCGTTCGCAGCAACGTCCGAATGGAAGCGTGCGACGATTTCCTTGGCCAGCAGCACCTTGGCATCACGCGGATTGCGGCCTTCAGAGCATTCCTTCTTCAGTTGAGCGATTTCAGCGTTGCCACGAAGGCTCAGCAGGTCATACCAGTCCCACATGAGCGTGTCGGAAATGGACATCACCTTGCCGAACATGTCATTCGGAGCATCCGTGATGCCGATGTAGTTGTGCTTGCTCTTGCTCATCTTGATCTGACCGTCAAGCCCCACAAGAAGCGGCATCGTCAAGATGCACTGGGGCTCCTGACCGTACTGACGCTGCAGTTCGCGACCGACGAGCAGATTGAAGCGCTGATCCGAACCGCCGAGCTCGAGATCGGCCTTGAGAGCCACGGAGTCATAGCCCTGCATCAGCGGATAGATGAGTTCATGCATGGCAATCGGAGCCTGCTCGGCATAGCGCTTTGCAAAATCGTCACGTTCAAGAAGACGGGCAAGCGTGTAGCGAGATGCGAGCTGAATGAGTCCAACAGAACCAAGCTTGTTGCACCATTCGGAGTTGTAACGCACTTCCGTGCGATCCAAATCAAGCACAAGCCCCGCCTGATTGAGATAGGTCTGAGCATTCTCGACAATCTGCTCGTGCGAAAGCGGCGGACGCGTAGCGTTTCGACCAGACGGATCACCGATGGCGGCCGTGAAGTCACCCACAAGGAAAATCACCGTATGTCCAAGATCCTGAAGCTGGCGCAACTTGTTGAGCACAACCGTGTGGCCAATATGGATGTCGGGGGCGGTCGGGTCCAGACCCAGCTTGCAGCGCAACGGTTCCCCCGTCATCTTGGCGCGTGCGAGCTTCTGCTCGAACTCTTCCTCAATGAGGAACGTATCGGTGCCGCGACGGATGAGAGCCATCGCCTCGCGGATGTCGTCAGTAACCGGAAGCTTCTTGGTTTCCACGGCCTTTTCTAATTCAACGGTCATCAGTATCCCTTCAATGACTTGTAAAAAACGGCAACCGCCGCATCAAGGCACTTGCTCGACAAACCATCTGCACGACAAATTGCGCAAACGTCAGCCAAAGCAAGTTTTCTTCTGCCGGTAACCATTTATAAAAAGGATTTCGGCAAGAAATGCGACGGTTCTGATTTAAAATGGCAATCTAAGTATTGTTCCCTTTTTCTGCGCCTTTCGCAACTCCGATTCATCATGACCGCTCCCTCCCTCATTGCACGGCAGCTCCGTACCGCCGGAAGGGCGTTTCGATCCTGGCTCAAGACCACGGCATCGTCTCCGCTCCTTCACGCATATAAGCTGAGTCCCCGAACTGCTACCGCAGGGATTGCCTCGATGGTCGTGATCGGCGCAACGAGCGCAACACTTGGAATTTCTCCCTCTATTGCGCAGGAAAAGTACCGCACTGCCTTCATCACTGAATCCGTTGACGACTCCGTTCTCGCACAAGCACTTGATGCATTACGCCGCAATGGTTCCGTTACACCCCGAAGCCTCATAGCCCGAAATGGCGAAACTCTCACCTCATTGCTAGCACGGCTTGAAGTCCTTGATCCGCAGGCAGTCTCCTATATTCGTTCGCAGCAAATGCTTCGTCCCTTGGTCATGCCTCAGGCAGGGCAATACGTCAATGCGGGCATTCTGCCCGACGGACGCCTTGCCTTCCTGCACCTTTATCTCGAAGGTCCGCATGCCAGAGACAGCCGACGCATTGAAGTAACCCGAACAGGCGAGCTCTTTGCGGCCGCTGAATATCCAGTAGCATTTGACACACTGGAAGAGAGCATCTCCGGCGTCGCATCTTCGGGATTCGCCGCCACAGTCAAATCGCTCCACATTCCCGCCGACATCGCTGAACAACTCAGGATCGTTTGGGAAGGCGCCGATAATCCCGTGCACACGCTCAAAAAGGGCGACTCTCTTCGTTTGGTCTTCGAACGCAAATTCGCAGGCGGCGACTTCATTCGCAATGGTCAGCTCCTCGCCGTTCAAGTAGTATCCGGCAACGACGTCCACGAAGCCTACTGGTTCGAAAATGACAGTCGAGCCGGCGGGTTTTACACCCTCGAAGGACATGCTTCACAGCAAACCTTCATGCGCGTGCCGCTTGACATCAAAGACGTCAGCAGTGAATTTTCTCCACTTCGCCGCCACCCGGTTACAGGCATCGTGCGTCCGCACAACGGAACGGATTTCCGAGCCCCCTCTGGCTCGCGCATCTTTGCGGCAGCCGACGGCATAATCACCTTTGTCGGTTACGAACGCAAGGGCTACGGTCGTTACGTCAAGATCGACCACGGTCTCGGCCGCACTACGCTCTATGCTCATATGTCCCGCATCACCAAAAACCTGCGCATTGGCCAGAAGGTCGAACGCGGCGATGTGATCGGCTACGTAGGTCAAACCGGCCTTGCCACCGGACCGCATCTTCACTATGAACTGATGTTCAATGGCGTGCAAATCAATCCGCGCACTGCCGATCTCCCGGACACTGAAAATCTGACAGCCTTCCAGCTGGCGCAGCTCAAAACGATCGCCCGTCCGATTCAAGCCCGCTTTGACCTGTTGGCAGAAAGCGAATCACTTCCAGTGCCGACCATTCTTCGTACGCAGACTAATATAGCCAGTCATCTCCTCGATGACTCAAAACGAACCGAAGACACCTCCAAGAAAGCTCAGCAACTTACCTCCAGGAAGGATGACTAGTCAGCGTCCTTTTCAACTGAAAGCCGGCGCGCATCGCCGGCTTTTCCATTATTTGCCTGCACAGGAAAAACTTACATGACCGAACGCATCACAATCGGACTTATGTCCGGCACCAGCCTCGACGGTACAGACGCCGTTGCCATGGCCTTCAACGGCCGCGCCATGAGAAGCATCGGACATGCATCCCTCAGCTTTCCGTCTTCTCTGCGCGCTGCGCTTTCGGCACTCACACTCCCGGGAGCCGATGAAATCGAGCGTATGGGCGAATCATCCGTCGCACTTGCCCGCCACTACGCAGATGCAGTCAAGCTTTTGCTCGCAAAAACGGGGCTCACATCTGCTGATATCGCCGCTCTCGGAGTACACGGCCAAACAATCCGTCATCGTCCTCAAAAAGGCTTCACACTCCAACTGAACCACCCGGCACTCGTCGCCGAACTCACCGGCATTGACGTCATCGCCGACCTAAGATCTCGCGACGTTGCCGCAGGCGGCGAAGGCGCCCCTCTCGTGCCAGCTTTCCATGCCGAATGTTTTTCCGGCGAGGCTACACGAATCGTCCTCAACATCGGCGGTATCGCCAACATTTCGATCCTTCCCGCCCGCAATGACACGCCTGTCATCCTTGGCGGAGACACCGGGCCCGGCAACATGCTCATTGACACATGGACTCAACGCATCACGGGATCACTCTTCGACCGTAATGGCCAATGGGCAGCCACGGGACACATTGATGAAAGCCTTCTCGCCGACCTTCTGGAGGAGCCCTACTTTTCACTTCCTATACCGAAATCTACGGGCCGCGAACTTTTTTCCCCCGCCTGGCTTGATGCTCATCTAACAAAGCATCAGCATGCCGCCCCCGAAGACGTCGCACGTACGCTCGTAGAACTGACCGCGCTTACAATCACCAATGCAATCGCACGCTTTGCTCCTGACGCTAGGGAGCTCTACGTCTGTGGCGGAGGCGTCTTCAACACAACGCTAATGCAAGCAATAGCCTCGCACTTCCCCGGTAATACAGCCTCAACTATGACGCTAGGCGTTCCCCCCATGGAAGTTGAGGCCGCGGCCTTTGCATGGCTCGCCGATCGCTTTCTTTCCCGCCTTCCCGGCAACCTGCCAGCCGTCACGCGTGCTGCCGGCCCACGTATTCTCGGCGCGCTTTACCCACACTAAAGCTCCAACAAACATAAAAAAGGACGACTTTCACTAAGAATGCCGTCCTTTTTTAGGAATATCTCAATGACGCTGAGATTAGACTCCGAATGAGGAGCCGCAACCGCAAGTCGTCACCGCATTGGGATTGTCGATAACAAACTGCGCCCCACTCAGATCGTCCTTAAAGTCGATCTTTGCTCCAACGAGATACTGATAGCTCATCGAATCGATAAGAAGCGTAACACCGCCCTTTTCCATGACGGCATCGTCAGGATTCTGAACTTCGTCAAACGTAAAGCCATATTGGAAACCAGCGCAGCCGCCGCCCTGGACGAACACGCGCAGCTTGAGGCTGGGATTACCCTCCTCGTCCATCAGTTCCTTGACCTTCGCAACAGCAGCATCGGTGAAGTTGATGGGATCAGGCATAAGCTCAGGCATTTCCTCCTGAGGCGTTTCAATCTTTTCAGTCATCGGGGTTTGTGCCGTCCCTAGGACAGCCCTCCAAAAATGTGACGGGACGCCGGGGCTCCTCTGTCTCTAAGGGAGGGGCCGTTCACAGCGCAGTTCAAGCGTTCACTTATGCTACACGAAAACTCGAGCCCGTGACGGGCGTCATCTTCAGATTCTGCACTCGCAGATAACAAAAAAGGCCGCACTGCTTGAAGCAGGCGACCCTCTTTTTGCCAAGATCTGCAGAAGACCGAAGCCTTCTGCAAACCCGCACTCGAAGCGATTAGCGCTTGGAGAACTGCTTGGCGCGGCGAGCCTTGCGGAGACCGACCTTCTTACGTTCGACTTCACGAGCGTCGCGGGTCACGAGACCGGCGTTGGAGAGAACGCTCTTGAGGCCAGCGTCGTAGTCGACGAGGGCGCGCGTAATGCCGTGACGGATGGCGCCGGCCTGGCCGGATTCGCCACCACCGCAAACGTTGACCATGATGTCGAACGTTTCGGTGTTTTCCGTGAGCTGAAGCGGCTGCATGACGATCATGCGGCCCGTTTCACGGTTGAAGTACTGTTCAAGCGGACGACCGTTGATCACGATCTTGCCAGTGCCACGCTTGATGAAAACACGAGCGACCGAGCTCTTGCGGCGGCCGGTGCCGTAGTTGTAGTTACCGATCATCTTTCAAGCCTTTGGAAATTAGAGGTCAAGAACCTTGGGTTGCTGGGCGGAGTGCGGGTGTTCGGCGCCGGCATAGATCTTGAGCTTCTTGATCATGGCGTAGCCGAGCGGTCCCTTCGGGAGCATGCCCTTGACGGCGATTTCCAGAGCGCGGCCCGGGTGCTTGTCCTGCATTTCGCGGAACGTCGTTTCGTAGATGCCGCCCGGATAACCCGTGTGACGGTAGTACGTCTTCTTCGTGTCCTTTTCAGCGGAAAGCTTGAGCTTGTCCGCGTTGATCACGACGATAAAGTCACCCGTGTCGACATGGGGCGTGAATTCGGGCTTGTGCTTGCCACGAAGGCGCAGAGCGATTTCGCTGGCAAGACGGCCGAGCACCTTATCACTGGCATCGACCACGAACCAGTCGCGCTTAACCTCAAGCGGCTTGGCCGAGAAGGTCTTCATTGCGTTTCACCTAATAAGTAAGGCAACTGCAGCAGTACTCAACGGATGGCGCCGCGGTCCGTCATCTTTTCTGCGGACCCGCACTGACATGCAGATGCTGAATAAAAACAAAAGCGAACCGAAAGTTAGGTTCGCCCTAGAAATATGGCGTTCTGAACTTCGCGTTTGAATCACGGCGCCAGTGGAAAAAGATGGGGTAAGCAATCCGTGAAGCAAAGTCAGGATCGCGATTTTACCTCAAACGCCCCTACTTGTCCACAGAAAGCACCTATTTTTTTCTCACTCGTGAGAGACCGCTTTCGAACGGCAGCGCAGCCCGCCAAATTAGAAGGCACGAGCACAACCACCATGGAAGCGCCCGTGCCAAAAGCAACCTTTCAAGGGAAGTACGGACACCAACCCTTACTTCTTCTGCTCGACTTCTTCGGCCGGCTTTTCCTCGACGACTTCGACGTCAATCACCTTTTCGACCTCAGCCGGAGCCTCGATTTTTTCTTCTTTCTTGCAATCGCAGACTTCTGATTCGCAGACCTCAGCCTTCTCTTCGCAGTCACACTTGCCTTCTTCACAAGCGCAAACCTCGTCACCACAATTGCACTCTTCAACCGGCAAACCAAAAGCGGCTGCAATCTTCGGCAGCAGAGCCTTAGTGCGAGCTTCGTTCATCTGACCAAGGCGCAGACGACGGAAGAGCACGTCCTCCGGCGTGCGAGCGAACTCGTGATCGCGAGCGTAGAGGGCAAACTGCACAACCTTTTCGTCAGCAGCATCGCCAGCTTCCGCTTCAATCTCAAGAGCAGCATGATCCCAGTTCGGATCACAGAAAATCGGCAGATCCTTCGTAACGCAAAGGTGCGGAGGAATAAGGTGACGCAGCGTCGCGACGAGCATGGCGTGCTCGGCCATCTTTCGATAAGCAGTCCACTTGCCACCCGTCACAGTGATCATGTTGCCGAATTCCGGAATAACGGCATGCTCGCGGGAAACCTTGGCGGTCGAACCAGCAGATCCCGTAGCCTGAGGATTGAAGAGCGGACGAAGACCGGCAAATGATGCCTTGACATCAGCACGCGTAATCGGCTTTTCTAGATAACCGGATGCCGTTTCAATCATGAAATCGATTTCAGCATCACTCACCTTCGGATCGAAATCGGCCTCCTTCTGCTCGACATCGGTCGTACCAACAAGAAGCATGCCATGCCAAGGTATAGCAAAAAGTACTCTGCCATCGCGAGTTTTCGGGATGAGCATGCCGGTATCGCCCGGCATGAAGGACTTGTCAAGCAGGATATGCGAACCACGGGAAACACGCACCAGCGTAGATGCCTCCGGGTCAATCAGGCGGCGGATCGGGTCAACCCAAGCACCAGCCGCGTTGAAGACCATCTTCGTGCGAATGACGAACTCTTCCCCCGTTTCCTTGTCCTTGGCAGTCACTGAACGAATCATGCCACTTTCGCGCGTAATGCCGACAACAGGCATGTAGTTGAGCGGAACAGCACCATGCTCGTAGGCCGTCCGCATAAGCGCAACGTCAAGACGAGCATCATCAAACTGACCGTCGTAGAACTGAACACCGCCCATCAGCCCCTCCGGCTTGACGCCGGGAAGACGCATCAGAGTATCTTCTCTGGAAAGACTCGACGTATGACCGATGTTGTAACCACCATAGGTCATAGCAGAGTAAATGCCAAGACCGATCGTGTAGAACTCACGCTCGCCCTTCTTATAGCAAGGCAAAATGAAAGGCTTGGAGTGGACAAGATGCGGCGCATTCTTGATGAGGATGCGACGCTCCTTCAGAGCCTCGCGCACCAATCCCCAGTCGCGAGGATTTTTCATGTAGCGAACACCGCCGTGAATAAGCTTCGTCGAACGTGACGAAGTACCCGACGAAAAGTCCTGCGCCTCCAAAACAACGGTCTTGAGGCCACGAGAAGCAGCATCTACTGCAATACCGGCACCCGTGGCGCCGCCGCCAATGACAACGACGTCCCAAACGGGATCTTCACGAAGTTTTGCGAGCAATTCCTCGCGGCAGGTGGTTTTCACTTCAGCCATGATCACTTGTTCCAGTTGCGGGCGCGGCCGACGGCGCGAGCCCATTGGTTCATCAAATACTCTCGCCTGTCGGCGGTCATCGAAGGCTCAAAAACCCGGTCGATTCGCCACAAGGCAGAAATTTCTTCACATGACGACCAAACACCCGTTGAAAGACCGGCAAGAAATGCCGCTCCGAGCGCAGTCGTTTCAGTGATGGCAGGACGAATGACCGGCACGCCGGAGATATCCGCCTGAAACTGCATAAGGAGATTGTTTCGAGAAGCGCCGCCATCAACACGAAGCTCCTTGAGCTCGGTTCCTGCATCCCGTTGCATAGCGTCGAGGACTTCAGCACATTGAAAGGCAATGCCTTCGAGCGCCGCGCGCGCAACGTGCGCTTTGGTCGTTCCTCTCGTGAGGCCGATCATCATTCCGCGAGCTTCACTGTCCCAATGCGGCGCACCAAGCCCCACGAAAGCAGGAACGAGATAGACACCGCCGTTATCAGGCACACTCTGCGCAAGCTCCTCAATCTCCTCGGCAGAATTAAAAAACTGCAAGCCGTCCCTGAGCCATTGAACAACGGCCCCGGCAATAAAAACCGAGCCTTCGAGTGCATACAGCGGGCGATCGCCGCAGAGTTGCCATGCCGCAGTGCCGATCAGCCGATGCTGACTCGTACGAGGCTCGCTTCCAACGTTCATCAAAAGGAAGCCACCTGTACCATAAGTATTTTTAGCACAGCCTGGAGCAAAACATGCCTGTCCGAATGTTGCAGCCTGCTGGTCGCCAGCGATGCCGGCCACGGGAATTGCAGCCCCCAGCATTTCCGGCATGGATTCGCCTACTACGCAGGAACTCGGAACAATCTCTGGAAGCATTGAAGCCGGAATACCGAAGATATCCAGCAACTCATCATCCCATCGACAGGTCTCGAGATTACAAAGCATCGTACGCGACGCGTTCGTTATGTCAGTTGCAAAGACACGACCGCCCGTGAGCTTCCAAATAAGCCACGTATCAATGGTCCCGAAAGCCAGCTCACCCCGTTCGGCACGGGCATCGGGCACTTGATCCAGAATCCAACGAATCTTGGTCGCTGAAAAATACGGATCAATTCGAAGGCCTGTTTTTTCACGCACGAGGACTTCAACTCCCCGTCTCTGCAATTCCGTGCAATACGGCGCTGTACGACGATCCTGCCAAACAATAGCCGGTGCGATGGGCAATCCCGTTGCCTTATCCCAAATCACCGTTGTCTCGCGCTGGTTCGTCACTCCAATTGCACTCACCTCGGAAGCCAAGACCCCTGCCTTTCGAAGACAATTCTGAGCACAAGCCAACTGTGTGCGCCATATGTCCATGGCATCATGTTCAACCCAACCGGACTGCGGATAATGTTGCGGGAATTCCAACTGCTCCAGAGAAACAATCTGGGCGCGATGATTCAGCAGAATAGCACGGGAACTAGTAGTTCCCTGATCAAGGGCAAGAATGTACTTCATGTAAGCAGCCGGTTTCACAGTCCCGGCGCACGCGCGGGAAGACTCGGATTTTTAACTTTGAAAGTGTAGCGAAAAAGCCTGTGTCTGCCTAGGGGGCATTCCCGAGAGCGCCAACCTCTCAAAGAGGGAATCCTACGTCGAAAAAAAGGGCTCTTCTGGACTTTTGGGGAAATTAGGGTTCCCCGTGCCGCAAGCCCCAGCATAGAAACTAACCAAAAGCGCGT
>CAKQKT010000023.1 GCA_934249275.1 uncultured Sutterella sp.
GCGGTAGTAGCTCAGTTGGATAGAGTATCTGGCTACGAACCAGAGGGTCGTGGGTTCGAATCCTGCCTACCGCACCAGCCATTCCAAGCCGCTGTTTCCCATGGGAACAGCGGCTTTTTCGTTACATTTTTTCAGGCAATTCCAGCAGGATTATTTTTTCAGCAAAGTTGTTCCTGTGTATAAGTTACATTGCCTGTATTTTGTGCAAACTGTAATTGCACTAATTTCCAGACCTGTCGCGACACAAAACCCCTTTTTTCCCTTCTTTATGCACATTTTCTGTGGATAACTTACCCACAAGCCTGTGCAATCCTTTTTACGCCGCCAACGCTTGCCTGATTACATTTTCAGCTTCTGCAGCGCCACGCTCCGCCTGTTTTCAGGCGAAGAAAAGCCCGCCCGAAAAACACAGCATCCGGACGGGCTCATATCTCAGAAGACGAATCTGAATCAGCGACGGCGCTCGCAGCGACAGAAGGTCACCGTGAAGGGACGTGCTTCAGTCGGCTCGAGCGTTTCAAGCACCTCGGTCGTCCATTCGGACTCGGGGAGTTCGGGGAAGGTCGTGTCTCCCTCGAAATCGGCTCCGATCTTGGTCAGCCACACGACGTCGGCCGAAGGAAGCGCCTGGCGGTAGATCTCGCCGCCGCCGATCACGAAGACGGTGTCGGTTCCCTCCAGAGCCTCGAAGGCCTTTTCGAGCGAGGGCACAACTTCGGCGCCTTCGGCGCGGTAGTCCGCATTTCGCGTGACGACCACGTTGCGGCGTCCGGGAAGCGGACGACCGATGGATTCCCAGGTCTTGCGTCCCATGATGATGGGATGTCCCATCGTGGTTCGCTTGAAATGGGCGAAGTCCTCCGGCACGCGCCAGAGCATCTTGTTGCCGCCGCCGATGACGCCGTTGCGCGCGGCTGCGACGATGAGTGCGATCTTCATGCTCATCTCCTTAAACCGCAACGGGTGCCTTGATATGGGGCCACGGATCGTAATCGACGATTTCGAAGTCCTCGAACTTGTAGTCGAAGATCGAATCGGGCTTTCTCTTGATCACAAGCTTCGGATACGGACGCGGCTCGCGGGAGAGCTGCAGCTCGGTCTGCTCCATGTGATTGTCGTAGAGGTGGCAGTCACCGCCCGTCCAAACGAAGTCGCCGACTTCAAGACCGGCCTGCTGGGCAACCATGTGCGTCAGAAGCGAATAGCTGGCGATGTTGAAGGGAACGCCGAGGAAGATGTCGCAGGAGCGCTGGTAAAGCTGGCAGGAGAGCTTGCCGTCGGCCACGTAGAACTGGAAGAGACAGTGGCAGGGCGGAAGGGCCATCTGGTCCACCAGTCCCGGATTCCAGGCGCACACGATCATGCGGCGGCTGTCGGGACTCGTCCTGAGCTGATCCATCAGGTTTTGGATCTGGTCGACGTGGCGGCCGTCAGGCGCGGGCCAGCTGCGCCACTGAACGCCGTAGACCGGACCGAGATCGCCGTTCTCGTCGGCCCACTCGTCCCAGATCGTCACGCCGTTGTCATGCAGATACTTGATGTTGGAGCTGCCCTGGAGGAACCAGAGCAGTTCATGAATAATCGAACGAAGGTGAAGCTTCTTCGTGGTGACAAGCGGAAAGCCTTCCGCCAGATTGAAGCGCATCTGGTAGCCGAAGACGGAACGCGTGCCCGTGCCTGTACGGTCGGACTTGTGCGTGCCATGTTCGTACACATAGCGCATCAGGGTTTCGTACTGATTGCTCGGCACTTTTGTTCTCCCAATGCTTGGTCGGCAAATGCTGGAAATGCAGATGCCAAATGACTGTTGCCGACAGTTTACCAACATCGGCATTCACAAATGCCCGCGGATCTTTCGAGCCGCGGGCATCGTTGCATCATGAAGACAGAAGTGGAAGCCTTATTCCTGGACAACAACCTTCACGTCGTTGCCGTACTCGTCCTTCGTCGTCGTGCTGATTGCAAGAAGCGCCAGCCAGCGGCGAAGCGTGCCGACAATCACGAAAAGCATGAGGAGCATCACGATCACGGAGAGTGTGGCCAGCAGGATCTTGCCGCCCGGCAGATACTGGTTGACGATGAGCCAGATGCCGGCCCAGAAGGTGATGAACGTCATGAAGATGCCGGGCACGCCCGTAATCCAGGCGTATTTCGCCTTGTTCATGCGCAGGATGACGGTCGTGCCGATCAGGAGCGTGACGGAGGCCAGCAGCTGGTTGCAGATGCCGAAGAGCGGCCAGATGGAGCCGATGTCGCCCGAATAGACCAGGTAGCCCCAAGCCCCCGTGAAGATCACCGAGGTGATGATGATGCCGGGCACCCATTCCTTTTCCGCAAACTTCGGAATGACCTTGCCGATCATTTCCTGAAGGAAGAAGCGGCCGACGCGCGTGCCGGCGTCGACAGCCGTCAGAATGAAGACGGCTTCGAACATGATGGCGAAGTGGTACCAGTAGGCCATCAGGTGTTCCATGAACGGGATCTGCGAGAAGATGTGGGCCATGCCGACGGCGAGCGAAACGCTGCCGCCCGGACGGGCCATCAGGCTTTCCTGAACCTCGGCTTCAAGGCGCGGAAGTTCCTGCACGGCCATGCCGAGCGTCTGGAACTTTTCGGCGGGCGCATTGATGGCGAAGTAGTCGGCCGGCACAAGGACGCAGGCGGCGACGAGCGCCATGATGGCCACAAAGCCTTCCATGAGCATGGCGCCGTAGCCCACGAAGAGCACGTCGCGCTCGTTGCCGACCATCTTGGGCGTGGTGCCCGTGCCGATCGTGGCATGGAAGCCGGAAAGCGCGCCGCAGGCAATCGTGATGAAGATGAACGGAATGACCGGGCCGCCCACGATCGGGCCGCCGCCGTGGATGAAGTCGGTAAAGGCCGGCATCTGGAAGTTCGGCATCACAAAGGCGATGCCGACGGCAAGAGCGCCGATCGTGCCGATCTTGAGGAAGGTGGAAAGATAGTCGCGCGGAAGAAGCAGAAGCCAGACCGGCAGAACGGAGGCGAAGAAGCCGTAAATCGGAATGAGAATGCTCATCGCCTTGCGGTCGATGTCAAGCCAGCCGAAATACTCGGGATGGGCGGCCACCCACGGGCCCGAAAGAATGCAGAGGAAGAGAAGCACGACGCCGATGACCGTTGCGCCGATCACGTCGCCCTTGCGCCAGATCTGCATGTAGAGCCCCATCAGAATGGCGATGGGAATCGTTGCCGCGACGGTATAAGTCGACCACAGCGAATTGTGCATGGCATTGACGACTGCAATCGAAAGACCGGCAAGCGTCAATATAAGAATGGCAAGCACGGCCCATGAAGCGACGAAGCCGGTGGTCTTGTCGACTTCCTGAGTGGCGATGTAGGCAAGGGACCGGCCGCGATGGCGCACCGAGCAGAAGAGCACGACCATGTCGTGAACGCCGCCCGCGAGCACGCAGCCGATCAGGATCCAGAGAAGGCCCGGCATGTAGCCGAACTGTGCGGCAAGAACCGGACCGAGAAGCGGACCGGCAGCGGCGATGGCCGCGAAGTGATGTCCGAAAAGAACGTATTTATTGGTCGGGACGTAGTCCTGGCCGTCGCTGTATTTGACGGCAGGCGTCTTGCGGGCTTCATTCAGGCTGAGAACCTTGGTCGCAATGAAGAGACCGTAGAAGCGATAGGCAATGGCAAAGATACAGAGCGCGGCAAAGACGATTGTCAATGCGTTGACTCCTGTTTCCGTCTGCATGTTTTTCTCCAAATTGTCTTGAGGGGCCGCCGGCTTGAAACACCCTGCCGGGTCCCAAAAAATGGGCCTGGCGGATCCGGGCTGCGGATCCGAGGCCCATCAGACGGGCCCGACGACGAATGTTCGCCGATCTTCCCGTCAGTCTACCGTTTTGAAGAAAAACGCCTGAATATGATTTTTCCCTAGAGCGTTTGCCTTAGAGGCGGTGAGCCGCTTTGAAGACCATGAAGGCCATCGGAAGCTCGAGGGAAGGCTTCACGCCGGAAAATACGCCGCTCCAGCCGATCATGAAGTCAATGTATTCCTTGGGCTCGACCTTGCGGCCCATCATCTTTTCGTGGGCATCGCGAGCCGTCAGGATTTCAAGATCCTTGAGATAGCAGGAAAGCGCAAGACGGATCACAGCCTCGTCGCTCTGCTCGTCGGCGCCGGCCTCAATGCCCTGCGCGGCTGCTTCGGCAGCAAGCTCCTGCTTGATCGAAGCACGCAGATGCTTGGCAAGCTCGACGCCGGCCCAGCCGTTCTGCACGATGCGGGATTCGTCGCCGCCCGTGGAAAGCAGCATGGCGATGTCGTTGAGGAACTCCTCGGCCTGCTCGTGAACGGCCGCTGCATCCTTGTGATCGGGCTCGTTATTGCGGATCCAGGCATCCTGCATATGTGCGATTCCGAGTTCCTCGAGCGCAAGGAACATGCTGTTCTGATCGCGAAGGTCGATGGCGGCGTGAGGCACGAATTCAGCATCACGAGCTTGCTGGGGCATGGCAGTCTCCGGAGAAAAAGAGAATGTGTTGAGAAAGTATCGGAATTGTACAACGGCGGCTGAGCCGCATTGCCTCGTCAATTGAGCGGCTTCACTACGGAATCGGGCAGAGGCATGACCGGAATGCCTTCCTCCCGGAGCGCCTCGGCCTCCTCATTCGAGCAGGTGCCCTTCACGAGGTGCCTGTCATCCCGTCCGTCATGAATGGCGCGAACGGCATCGGGGAACCGTTCGCCCACGTCTTCGGCCTGAGCCGCCACGTCGCGAAGCACGCTCATGGCGCGCGCCTGCATGTCCCGCAGCGCGGCCTGCTTGCGGGCGGCAACGTCTCCGTCGACGTCCGTCCGGGTCGTGCCGGAAACCTTGTTGAAATTGGGTGCGCTCGGGCGCTTCGCTATGCAGCGGTTGCCGCATACCGGACAGGAGAGCCGGCCGTTTTCCAGGTCCTCCTTCCAGGCGTCGTCAGAACGATACCAGCCTTCGAACATGTGTCCGAACTCGCAGCAGAAGTTGTAGATCTTGAGTCCCATCGCTTGATTTTTCTCGTTGAAGCGTCGATGCGCAAAAAAGTTCACACAACTTTGAAAATATACTGTACAATTTCGCTTCTCGACGGCAAACGTCGAATCGCTCCATCTTGGAAGGGTGGCAGAGTGGTTGAATGTACCGCCCTGGAAAGGCGGCATACGGAAATTCCGTATCGAGGGTTCGAATCCCTCCCCTTCCGCCAGATTTCGAAAGGCAGAAAGCTTCGGTTTTCTGCCTTTTTTCATTTCCGGCCGCATCATTTCACATCCCGCAGCGCCTGCTCGGCCGCGCTTCCCGGCACATCAAGCTTCCGCAAGCGTCATCAAGAATTCACCAAGCCGACACCGAGGCGTCAAATCCGATTCCTAGACTCATGCACATCCGGCGGCCCGGCGCCTCCGGACCATTGTTTGTTGAAGGAATCAATTGTGAAAATCAAAACCGCGACCGCTGCCGTTTCCGCAGCGCTTCTCTCTCTTCTCGCCGCCGGCCAGGCCGGTGCCGCCCAGATCTACCCGGTCGACCAGGCCCGCTTCATGACGAATTCGCGCTTCGACTTCAAGGTCGAGCTCGACAAGAACGTCGCCCGCAATGACGTCACCGTCCAAATCAACGGCGCAGACTACTCCAAGACGCTCTCCGGCAAGGAAGTCTGGATGGAGAAGGAAGACAACGCGTTCGGTTCCGCTCTCGTCGTCCGCAACGTTGAAATCAAGAAGCCCGGCCGCTATGAAGTTGTCGTCAAGAGTCCCGAAGGCGAAATGCGCGCCAACTGGGACATCTACACAACGCCCGCCAAGCCGGTTGCCAAGAACGTCATCATTCTGCTCGCCGACGGCCTCTCCGTCGGCCATCGCACCGCCGCCCGCATTCTTTCCAAGGGCGTGAAGAACGGCATGTACCAGGCGCCGCTCGCCATGGACGACATGCCTCACATGGCTCTTCTCGGCACAAGCTCCGTCGACACGATCGCGGCCGACAGCGCCAACACCGCCTCCGCCTACATGACCGGCCACAAATCGAGCGTCAACGCTCTCGGCGTCTATGCCGACCGCACGAAGGCCAGCCAGGACGACCCGAAGCAGGAAACGATTGCCGAGCTTCTCCGCCGCAAGACCAACAAGGCCATCGGCGTCGTGAGCGATGCTGAAATCGAGGACGCCACGCCCGCCTCCGTCGTCTCGCACACCCGCCGCCGCGCCGACAAGGCCGACATTGTCGGGATGTTCTACAACGTCAAGCCCGAAGTCATCCTCGGCGGCGGCTCCGCCTACTTCCTCCCGAAGGAAACGGCCGGCTCCAAGCGCAAGGACAGCATCAACTACATTCAGAAGTTCGGCGATGCCGGCTACAAGCTTGTCACCGACCGCACGGAAATGCTCGGTGCCGTCTCCGGCCAGACGCCCGACCGTCTGCTCGGTCTCTTCCACACCGGCAACATGGACGGCTGGATAGACCGCCATCAGTGGAAGGGCAACACGGTCAAGAAGTTCCCGAACCAGCCTGACCTGACCGACTCGTTCGACGCCGCCGTCAAGGTTCTTGAAAAGAACAAGGACGGCTTCTTCCTGATGCTCGAAGCAGGCCTCGTCGACAAGTTCTCCCATCCGCTCGACTGGACCCGTTCGATGGGCGACACGATCGCCTTCGACAAGGTCGTCGAACGCGCCAAGGCCTACTGCGCCAAGAACCCCGACACGCTTCTCATCGTAACGGGCGACCACACGCATTCCATCTCGGTTGCCGGCACGGTTGACGACAACAAGCCGGGCAAGGACATGCGCGACAAGGTGGGCGTCTATGCCAACGCCGGTTATCCCAACTATGAAGACAAGGACAAGGACGGCTTCCCGGACAACTTCCAGCCCTCCAAGCGCCTTGCCGTCTTCTTCGGCGCACATCCCGACTACTACGAAACGTACCGCTCCTATCCCGACGCAACCTTCAATCCGACCGTCAAGAATGAAAAGGGCGAATACGTTGCCGACAACAAGTACAAGGACGTCGAAGGCGGCCACTTCGTTGAAGGCAACCTGCCGCGCAACGAAAGCCAGGGCGTCCATACGGTCGACGACCTGGTCGTGACGGCCCAGGGTCCGAACGCCGAACAGTTCCACGGCTTCATGAACTCCACGGAAGTCTTCCGCGTCATGGCTGAAGCGCTTGCCCTCGGCAAGTAATTCCCAACGCCCGTCAGCAAGCCCGGCGCCGGAGGCGCGGCTTTCACAAAAAGCCGGACCTCCGGCCTTTCACATTTATATATGGGAGACGTTCTTCATCATGCAGCGCCGCCATTTTCTTCACGGCCTTCTCGCCGTCCCTCTCGTCGCGGTTTTACCGGCCGCACTTGCCGCCGATCCCGAGCTCATGTTCGATGAGATGTACGCAGGAAGCTCCGTTCTCGGCCTTCGGTTTTCAGACAAGCTCTATTCTCTTTCCGGCAAGAAGATTCGCGTTCGCGGCTTCATGGCTCCGCCTCTCAAGGCCGAAGCCAAGTTTCTCATCCTCACGAAGGAGCCGGTCAGCCTTTGTCCTTTCTGCAACTCGGATCAGGACTGGCCCGACAGCATCATTCTCGTAAGGCTCTCCGGCGAACAGGCCTTCGTGCAGAACAACCGCCTGATTGAAGTATCCGGACGGCTTGAGACAGGAAGCGAAACCGATCCTGAAACCGGCTTTGTCAGCCTCGTCAGACTTGTCGACGCCCAATACAAGGTGATCTGATGACGGCGACGCTCAAACTCGAAGACATCCAACTCAAGGTCCGCGACGGCTCGGCGGAGCGAACGCTTCTCGCCGTTGACGAATTCAGGCTGCATCCCGGCGAGATGATCGGCGTTCGCGGCGCGAGCGGCGCCGGCAAGACAACCTTCCTCAAACTGCTTTCGGGCATTCTTCTTCCTACACGCGGCCGCGTCATTTATGGCGACACGGAAGTCTCCGCGCTATCCGAAACCAACAGAGACCGCTGGCGCGGCCGGCACATCGGCTTTCTCTTTCAGGACTTCCGTCTTTTCGACGGCCTCACGGCCCTTGAAAACGTCCTTCTTCCCATCACCTTCCACTCAAGCACCGTATCGGACGCCCAAAGACGCGAAGCCGTCAATCTTCTGAAGCTCCACGGCGTGCGGCCCGACACGCGCTCCGAACTGCTCTCGAGAGGCGAAATGCAGCGCACAGCTCTGGCCAGAGTGCTCATGCAGTCGCCGTCCGTCATCCTCGCCGACGAACCCACCGCCAGTCTGGATTCGGAACGAGGCGAGCGCGCGGTGGACGCACTCGTCAATGCCGCCCGATCGCTCGGCGCCTCTCTTGTGCTAGTAAGCCACGACGAACGCGTGCTCGGGCACTTCGAAAGGCAGCTGGCGCTTGCCGACGGGCACCTCAGCTGGAGACACTGATCCATGAACGTCCTCATGCTTCTCAAAAGCGAGCTGCGCCGCAATGCCGCCGTGCTGACAGGCATTGCGGCCGTCCTCGCGCTTTCCCTTTCCATCTCCATCGCCACCGGCATGACGGACCGGATGCTGAGGCACTCCTCCGCACAGGCCGCCGACCGGTTCGACCTTCTGATCGGCGCCAAGGCCAGTCCTTCCTCGCTCCTGCTCGGCGCCGTCTTTCTGCGCGACGAGCCTCTCCCGCTCGTGCCGCTCTCGGTCATGAAGGATTTGGACGCCAAGCACGGCGTCAAATGGGCGGCCCCCATTGCATTCGGCGACCATGCGGGCGACTGTCCGCTCGTTGGCACAACCTCGCAGCTCGTTACCTTCGGCGGGAGCATCCGCCCCTCTGAAGGACGGATCTTTGAAACGCCCTTCGAAGCCGTTGTCGGCGCAAGGACTTCCTACAAAATCGGCGACGACATCGAGGTCTCTCACGGCAGAACACCCGGCATGGGCCACGCGCACGATCACGCACGCCTCAAGGTCGTCGGCAGAATGCCCGCGGGCGGAACCCCCTGGGACCACGCCGTCATGATTCCGATCGAAGCCGTCTGGTCGATTCATTCACTGACGCTCCACGAAGATCTTGAGCACAACCATGACCGCAAGCTCGGCATCTTTTCCGAAAACGACTTCAAGAATCTGCCCGGCGTTTCCGCCGTCGTCGTGAAGCCCGCCTCCTTCGCCAACGCCTACCGCCTGCGCCAGCAGCAGTCCCAAAGATCGCTTGCAGGACACGACGGACAAGCCGTCAACCTGATGGGCGTCTTCTCCGGCGAAGTGCTCGTCTCGCTTTATTCGCCGCTCGGCGGCGCCAGCGAAGCCGTGACGATCACGGCGCGCCTGACGCTTCTCACTGCACTTGCCGCAACGCTCATCATGGGCGTTCTTCTGAGCGAACTACGCAGGCCGGCCCTTGAACAGCTTCGCGTGCTCGGAGCACCGCAGCGCTACATCGTGAGCCTTGTCTGGTGCATCGTCATGACGGTCGTCGCCGCCGGTACGGCCGGCGGCCTCATTCTCGGCTTCGCGGGCGCAGAAGCGGCCGCTCAGCTGCTCATGTCCGAAACCGGCATCGCGATGTCGCCCGCAATTGGCATGCCGGAACTCGCCGCCGCAGGCGCAACGCTCATCGCCGGCGCACTCTGCGCGCTTCTTCCCGCCTGGCTTGCCGGCAGAAGACCCATTCGTTGACGCATCCGTCAAATCATCCGCCTGAATCGCCCGCCTTTCTTTCGAAAGCAGCGAGCGTTCCCATTTATGACCGTCATCCAATATTCATGAAATCTTCCGGCAGACGTCAGCGTCGCGTCACCGCTTCGTCATGCCGGCCTGAAAGAATCCGTCCTGCAGGCTCCTAGCCGCTCAGGCCTGCATGTCGTTGCATGAGCGCGCTCCGCCTTTGATTGCGGATGTTGATTTGCAAAGGAAAATCATGAATCAGATCTCCCGTCGCTCGCTGTTCGGCGCCGCTGCCGCGGCCTCCGTTCTCCCCGTTGCGAGCGGCCTTGCCGCCTTCAGTCCCATTGCCGCCGCTGCCGAAGCGCCCAAGAAGGCCCGAACCATTGCCGAAATTGCCGCCATGTCCCCGGTTGACATGGCCCATGAAAGCGCCGTCGTTCAAACCGCCTACGAAATCATCCGCACCGCCGCCCGACGCCTGCGAGACCCGGATTTGAAGAAGATCGTCCTCGACATTCTCGAGAACCCGGCGCCGACCATTGCCAGCGCTGACGAAAGCGCCGTTCTCTCCGCGCTCAAGAAAGCCGGCCTTATTGACCAGAACCGCACGACCGTCTTCCCGAAGTGTTCCGACCGCACCCGTTCGCCGCAGCCCACCTGGAGCGCTCCGGGCTCCGGCTACGGCAGCCACCACGCCTATCCCGGCGGCCTTTGCACCCACGTCGCCCTCAACGTCGTCTCGGCCCAATCGCTCGTTGACGCCTACAACAGCGTCGACAGCCTTCAGCTTGACTTCGACCATGCCGTAGGCGGCGAAATCCTGCACGACCTGCACAAGCCGTGGGTCTTCCAGTGGGAGGCCGACAATGCCTGCCGCAAGGAGGAAGCGCTTGCCGCCACGGGCGAACACCACGTGCTGAGCATCGCCGAATCCATCAAGCGCAAGCTTCCGGC
The DNA here is from genome assembly GCA_934249275.1 of uncultured Sutterella sp. GTDB lineage: Bacteria > Pseudomonadota > Gammaproteobacteria > Burkholderiales > Burkholderiaceae_F > Sutterella. The sequence continues at coordinate 10,601 of CAKQKT010000023.1, forward strand.
CGAATTCGTCGTCGCCCAGGCCTGCGCCCACGAGCATCCGGGCAGCGCGGCCGGCGAAGCTCAGGTCGTCGGCTGGCTGCGCGCCGCCGCCATCATTGCCGGCATCGATCCCGTCAAGGAAGGCCTCATCGCCGCCGACGGCAAGACCCTTCCGCTGCCTCGCCGCATCGAAGGCTGGATCGTTCACCTCGCCGATCACGACTGGGTCATCTCGGTGCCGGCCTGCCAGTGGGTCGTCAAGGCGCTCAAAAAGCTCGCCGAACGGAAATACGGCGTTCGCGATGAAAAGACCTTCAACGCGCTTCGCAACTACGTGCTCTGCAACCTGACGGCCATGCGCCTCTACGGCATCCTTTCCGCCGAAGGTGAAAAGGCCTTCGCCGCCGAAGTTGCCCGCGTCATCAAGGCCTAAGCGAGCAAAAGCCTGCCGACTGAACAAGTTTTCATAAGTCGACTTGTTCAGCAAGCCGCATCGAAGTCGAAAGACTGATGCGGCTTTTCCCGTTTCTGAAAGCTTGGCCGATCGGGACTAGAATGACGATCCTCTCAAGACAAACCGGATTTTTCGCATCATGACGATCTTTCGACCTGTTCCCGCCACCGGCTTCATGCCTCTAGCCGCAGCCTTCGACCTTGACCATACGCTGATCGCAGGCGACGCCACCATCGGCTGGACCGAGTTTCTCTATGAAAAGGGCGTCGTTGCCGACCCCGTCTTCCGGGAGATCAACCGACGCATGAAGGTGCGATACAGCGCAGGAAACCTGGATTACTCCGGCTGGATTCGCGAAGCGGTTCCGGCTTACTCCGGTCTGGACGAAGGCGAGCGCACGGCGCTCGTCAACGCCTTCATCGTGGAAAAAATCCGTCCGATCGTCTTTCCCGAGGCGCTTGAGACCATCAGGGCCGCCAAGTCCGCAGGACTCCTCACCATCATCATCTCGGCCTCCAACGCCTTCTTCGTCAAGCCCATCGCCGATCAGATCTTCGGCGTCGACGTTGCGCTCGGCACGGAGCTCGTCATGAAGAACGGCCGCCTTACGCCCGAAATTTCCGGCACGCCCACCTTCCAGGAGGGCAAGGTCGTGCGCCTCTCCTCCGCACTTGCGAAACGCGGTCTCACGCCCTCCGAAACGGTCTTCTTCACCGACAGCCGCAACGATCTCCCGCTTGCGCTCGCCTCCGGCGACTGCGAAGTCGTCAACCCGGACGAGGTCCTTCTGGCCGCAGCTGAAGAACACGGCTGGCGCGTGCACGACTGGACGCTTTAAGTACGTAACTTATTGCCGACAATTGGGCGGCTTTGGTACGGTTTCCAGCGAATATTGGGGTATAGACCCTAACTGTCATGAGCGGAATACAAACATTGTCAATTCATTTCGCACATGATCGAACACTTCGGCTATATTGCACCCTACGGACGAGGCGCCTTGCAGGAGGCGCTTCGGATCCGCAAGACAAACAGACAGAATTTCAATTGGATCAACAGGATCGCCTTACCATGATGTTCAAGAAAGTTTTTGCAGCTGCCGCTACCACCCTCGCCATCGCCGCCGTCGCCGGCAACGCCATGGCTCGTGACACGCTTCGCGTCGGCACCGAACCCACGTTCGCCCCGTTCGAATTCCTCGACACGAAGACCAAGGAATTCTCCGGCTTCGACATGGATCTGATCAAGGCCGTCGCCGACAAGGCCGGCTACGACGTCAAGATCATGAACATGGGCTTCGACGCTCTCATCCCCGCCCTCACCGGCGGCACGATCGACGTGATCGCCTCCGGCATCTCCATCACCGACGAACGTCAGAAGAAGGTTGACTTCACGACGCCGTACTACCAGTCCGGCCTCTCCTACCTGACCCGCAAGGCCGACGCCGAAAAGATCAAGACCTTCGCCGACCTCAAGGGCAAGAACCTCGCCGTGCAGATCGGCACGACCGGCGCCGCCTACGCCAAGAATGTCGAAGGCGCCCGCGTTTCCGCCTTCAACACGACGAGCGAAGCCTTCATGGACCTCAACGTCAAGAATTCCGACGCCGTCGTGCTTGACCGTCCGGTTCTCGCCTACTTCCTGAAGACGAAGCCGCGCGTTGCCAAGAACCTCCAGCTCTCGAGCGAAGTGGCCGACGCCGAATACTTCGGCTTCGCCGTTAAGAAGGGCAATGCCGAACTGCTCCAGAAGCTCAACGCCGCCATGGAAGAGCTCAAGAAGTCCGGCGAATTCGCCAAGATCGAAGACAAGTGGTTCGCCAAGTAATCTCCTGTCTCTAAAGTCCTCAAGCCGCGCCTGCGGCGCGGCGTGAGGCCGGGCTGACCCAAAACCCAAAACATCACCCGCAGTCCGAAGCCTTCAGGCCACCTCCGCATTTATTTTGTTCAGAGCCTCATTCCCCCATGGGGCTCTGAAACTCTCGGGCCGTTCAATCGGACATTGAACGGTAATAAAAAAAACGGAGCCGTCACCGGTTCCCATTCCAAGCCCAGGAGGGCCTTACAAATGCACTTCAAGTTCGCACGCGCCGGCAAGACTGTCGCCGGCCTCATCATGAGCGCCGCCGTACTCGGCGGGATTTCCGGCAACGCATATGCCGAACGTCTCATCAAGGTTGCAACGGAACCCACGTTCCCGCCGTTTGAATTCGTCAACACTCAGACGAATCAAGTCACCGGCTTTGAAGCCGATCTCGTGCGAGCCATCGGCAAGGACATCGGCGCCAAGATCGAATTCCAGGTCCTCAGCTTTGATGCCATCATCCCGGCCATGCTTTCGGGCACCGTCGAAATGGGTGCGGCAGGCTTCTCCATTACGGAAGAGCGCAAGAAGCGCGTCCTCTTCTCCGACCCGTTCTACACATCCGGCCTCTCCCTCGTCACGACGAAGGCCAAGGCAGGCGCCGTCAAGAGCATGAAGGACCTTGAAGGCAAGACCATCGGCGTGCAGATCGGCACGACGAGCCACAACGCCGCCAAGAAGGTCAAGAACGCCAAGATCGTCACCTTCAACACCGCGGGCGAGGCCATTCTCGACCTTTCCATCGGCGGCAGCGACGCCGTGATCAACGACCGCCCCGTGACGGCCTACATCCTGACACAGCAGCCCAAGCTCGGCGAACAGCTTGTTCACCAGCCCGAAACCTATTCCGCCGACGACTTTGCATTTACCTTCCCAAAGAACAATGCAGCCCTCAAGGATGAGATCAACGCCGCGCTTGCCAAACTCAAGGCCAACGGCGAATACCAGAAGATCTACGAAAAATGGTTCGGGAAAAACTGATTCCCGTCTGATCGCATGCGCCTGACATAGCACTGCCGGCATGTTCCAACGAAGGACATGCCGGCATTTTTTTTGAGAATGCTCAAGTTTTGCGAAGAGCGGTTAGACATCATTGACGCATATCTGTAAAATTCAGCAAATTTTGCCTTACACTTTTACCATTGCGCCTCGCACCGGTCATTCCCCCCTTGAAGAGCATCCCCCCCGCCCTTCGTCCGGAAGCGTTCGCAAGTCTCCATCAGCTTAGAGGTCATCCGACATGGAATTTGATATATCCCTGATCGTCAACAGCCTTCCCCTGCTTCTCAAGGGTGCAGGCCTGACGCTTGAAATCACGGCCCTCGCCGTTGGTCTCGGCCTGGTCATCGGCCTTTTCCTCGGTCTCGCACAGCTCTCGAAGTCCGCCTTCCTTCGCTGGCCCGCCAAGGTCTACGTTGACATCATCCGCGGCACCCCGCTTCTGATTCAGATCTTCATCATCTACTTCGCCCTGCCGAACATCATCGGCGAGCGCATTGACCCGTTCCTCGCCGCCGTTGCCGCCTGCTCGCTCAACTCCGGCGCCTACATCGCCGAAATCTTCCGCGCAGGCATTCAGTCCATCGCGCTCGGCCAGCTCCGCGCCGGCCTCTCCCTCGGCATGACCTACCCGCAGACGATGCGCTACGTCGTTCTTCCGCAGGCCGTCAAGCGCATCATCCCGCCGCTCGGCAACGAATTCATCGCCATGTTGAAGGACTCCTCCCTCGTTTCCGTCATCGGCTTCGAAGAACTCACCCGCTCCGGCCAGCTCGTCATCGCCGAAACGTACGGTACGATGGAAATCTGGACCTGCGTGGCCATCCTCTACCTCGTCATGACGCTCACGATCAGCCAGTTCGTCGGCTGGCTTGAAAAGCGCTATCGTCTCAGCGACGAACGCTAATCGTCAGACAAGCCTTCAAAACGCCGCGCTTCGGACAAGAAACGCGGCGTTTTTCGTTTGTTCGGAGGCTCTCGGGAGCACCCGAAAAATCGCAGTTTTCACGCCGTTTTCCACCTCCTGCGAGAATGTGTGAAAATTTCCTGACTTTCCACTTGCGGAGTGTCCGCCGTGTCGGTACAATCTCGGCTTTCACGGCTCGAGTCTCAACGCTCGTGTCCGCAAGTTTCCATACCTTTTTCTTTATTCAGGAAAACAAATGTCCGTTGAAATGAACAAGTCTGAGATCGTTGCCAAGTTCCAGCGCGCTGAAGGCGACACCGGCTCTCCCGAAGTGCAGGTTGCTCTTCTTACCGCCCGCATCAACCACCTTACGGATCACTTCAAGGTCCACGCCAAGGATCACCACTCCCGCCGCGGCCTTCTCCGTATGGTTTCCCGCCGCCGCAAGCTGCTTGACTACCTCAAGCGCACCGACCTCAATGCTTACCGCGCTCTGATTGACGCCCTCAATCTCCGTAAGTAAGACGGAACATTTCTCCCTGACAACGGCCTGCCGAATGACGACAGGCCGTCGTCGCATCTAAACCCAAGTCGTTCGTTGACGACACCCTTTCTTTCCACGCGAGGCTACCGCGTTGCGACATGAGCTTCTTTCCCTTCCGGCCCAAGGGATAGGAATCTGATGCCGCAGCGTGCCAAAGAGATCCGAACTCGTTTCGCTCTTGCGCTCGGAAAGTTGATGAGTAACGTCAGCGCACGACAAACATGCACAGAGGAATACATCATGACGATGTTCAACAAAGTGTCCAAGTCCTTCCGCTTCGGCAATCACGACGTGACGCTCACCACCGGTGAGATCGCCCGTCAGGCCACCGGCGCCTGCATCTGCCAGATGGACGACACCGTGGTTCTCGCCACGGTCGTGGCCAAGAAGGAAACGAAGCCCGGCCAGGACTTCTTCCCGCTTACCGTCGACTACATCGAAAAGACCTACGCTGCCGGCAAGATCCCCGGCGGCTTCTTCAAGCGTGAAGGCCGTCCGTCCGAAAAGGAAACGCTGACGTCCCGCCTCATCGACCGCCCGATCCGCCCGCTCTTCCCGGACGGCTTCTTCAACGAAGTCCAGGTCATCATTCACGTTCTCTCCGCCGACCCCGCTGTTGATCCGGACATTCCGGCCATGATCGGCGCCTCCGCCGCTCTCGCCATCTCCGGCATTCCGTTCCGCGGCCCGATCGGCGCCTGCCGCGTCGGCTACATCAATGACGAATTCGTCATCAACCCGACCACCGAAGAACTCAAGACCTCCCGCCTCGACCTCGTCGTCGCCGGCACGGAACGCGCCGTTCTCATGGTTGAATCCGAAGCCGACATCCTTCCGGAAAAGACGATGCTCGAAGCCGTCATGACCGGTCACAAGGCCATGCAGGTCTGCATCCAGGCCATCAACGAGCTCGTCGCCGAAGCCGGCAAGCCGGCCTGGGACTGGCAGCCCGCTCCGAAAAACGAAGCCCTCGTCGCCCGCATCGTCGAACTCTGCGACGCCGGCCTCAAGGAAGCCTATTCCATCCGCTCCAAGCAGGCTCGTACGGAAAAGCTCCGCGAAGTCTATGCCGCCTGTGAAGCCCAGCTCGCCGCCGACGCCGAAGCCGCCGGCACCGAAGCTCCGGACATGAACGAAGTTCACGGCATCCTCTTCGAACTCGAAGCCAAGCTCGTGCGCTCCAACATTCTCAACGGCGAACCCCGCATCGACGGCCGCGACACCCGCACGGTCCGCCCGATCGAAATCCGCCAGGGCGTGCTTCCGCGCACCCACGGCTCCGCCCTCTTCACCCGCGGCGAAACGCAGGCCCTCGTGCTTACGACGCTCGGCACGAAGCAGGACGAACAGATCATCGACGGTCTCTGCGGAGAAACGCACGACCGCTTCATGCTGCACTACAACATGCCCCCGTTCGCCACGGGCGAAACGGGCCGCGTCGGCAGCCCGAAGCGTCGCGAAATCGGCCACGGCCGTCTCGCCAAGCGCGCTCTGAAGGCCGTTCTTCCGTCCGCTGAAGAATTCCAGTACACGATTCGCGTCGTTTCTGAAATCACCGAATCCAACGGCTCCTCCTCGATGGCCTCCGTCTGCGGCGGCTGCCTCTCCATGCTCGACGCCGGCGTCCCGCTCAAGGACTACGTCGCCGGTGTGGCCATGGGCCTCATCAAGGAAGGCAACAAGTTCGCCGTTCTCACCGACATCCTCGGCGACGAAGACCATCTCGGCGACATGGACTTCAAGGTGGCCGGCACCGCCGAAGGCGTGACCGCCCTCCAGATGGACATCAAGATTGAAGGCATCACGGCCGAAATCATGCAGGCTGCTCTGGCCCAGGCTCACGAAGGCCGCCAGCACATCCTCGGCAAGATGCATGAAATGGCCGGCGGCGGCGCCAAGGAACTCTCCGACTTCGCCCCGCGCATGATCTCCTTCAAGATCGACCAGGACAAGATCCGCGACGTCATCGGCAAGGGCGGCGCCACCATCCGCGCCCTCACCGAAGAAACCGGCACGACGATCAACATCGAAGACGACGGCACGGTCACCATCGCCAGCCCGGATACGGCTCGCGTTGAAGAAGCCCGCCGCCGCATCGAGATCATCACGGCCAAGGTTGAAGTCGGCCAGGTCTACGAAGGCACGGTCCAGCGCCTCCTCGACTTCGGCGCCATCGTCCAGCTCCTCCCGGGCAAGGACGGTCTGCTCCACATCAGCCAGATCGCCAACGAACGCGTCAACCAGGTCTCCGACTACCTCAAGGAAGGCCAGCAGGTCCGCGTCAAGGTCATCGAAGCCGATGAAAAGGGCCGCGTCCGCCTGTCCATGAAGGCTCTCCTCAAGGACGAAACCGCCCAGGCCTAATCCCTGAGCCCTTCCGGGCTTAAAGGACTCACAGCCCGGCTCTCCAGTTCGGAGAGCCGGGTTTCTTTTACACCCCATCGGTTTTTCCCCAAGTTATTCAGGTTGCGCTTTGAAGACTTGAAGAAAACCGTATAGAATGCGAGGGTTATGCATTGTCCGCGTCAAAAACGGACCATCCGCATTATTGACCCGGCATTGTTGGAGAAACTCAGCGTGCGTGAAAAGATTGTCATCGCCAACTGGAAAATGAACGGATCCTCCGAGGCCAACAGCCTCTGGGCGGAAAAATTCCTTGCCATGAATGGCGATCTCAACTGCAGAACCGCCGTCTGCGCGCCTTTCGTATATCTGTCCGAACTTGTTCGCCTTTTCAAGGGCACCGGCGTTGCCGTCGGCGCTCAAACGGTTTCGGCCGAAGACAAGGGAGCCTTTACGGGCGAAGTGTCCGCCGCCATGCTCGCCGACATCGGCATGAGCCTGTGCCTCGTGGGCCATTCGGAGCGCCGTACCCTCTGGGGTGAAGACGACGAAGCCGTGGCCGCTCAGGCCGAGAAGCTCGTTGCAAACGGCATTGCCCCCGTTGTCTGCGTGGGCGAAACGCTTGACGAGCGTCAGCAGGGCCTTACCGAAGACGTCGTGCTGCGCCAGTTGCGAGCCGTGCTCGCGCGCGTGCCCGCCGCCAAGCTCGGTGCCGTCGCCTATGAGCCCGTTTGGGCCATCGGCACGGGTCATACGGCTACGCCGCAGGAAGCCCAGAACGTCCACGCAGTGCTCCGCGCCTGCCTCGCCGAGGCCGACGCCGAAGCTGCTGCGAAGATGCCGCTCCTATACGGCGGCAGCGTCAAGCCGGCCAATGCACATGAACTTTTCTCCCAGCCCGACATTGACGGCGGCCTCATCGGTGGCGCCGCCCTCAAGGCTGAAGATTTCCATTCCGTCTGCGCGGCCGCCCGCGTCGACTGATTTTTCACTCTAAGGTTTAACCGCCATGCATTTTCTTCTTAGCATCGCTCTCGTTCTGCAGATCATCTCTGCCGTCGTCGTGATCGTGCTCGTGCTCATGCAGCACGGCAAGGGTGCCGACCTCGGCGCCGCCTTCGGTTCCGGCGCCTCCGGCTCCGTGTTCGGTGCAACGGGCAGCGCCAACTTCCTGTCCCGCTCCACGGCCATCGCCGCTACGGTGTTCTTCTGCTCTACGCTCGCCCTGACCCTCGCTTCCGGCGCCTTCAACAAGCGTGCCGCTCAGCCCGCGGGTGGTGTTTTGTCGACGGTTGAACAGCCGACATCCCAAGAACATGGTATTTCCGGTAGTGAAAACCCTAATAAGGCCCCCACGAACGAAATTCCGAGGTAAAATGCTTCTCCTCTGCTGATGACCTCGCTTCTTCGGATGCACATCGGTAGAGAACAGTTAGGGCCGCGGTCGTGGCGAAATTGGTAGACGCGCAGCGTTGAGGTCGCTGTGGTGAGAGCCATGAGAGTTCGAGTCTCTCCGACCGCACCAGATGCACTGGGGTATCGCCAAGTCCGGTTAAGGCATCGGATTCTGAATCCGACATACGTAGGTTCGAATCCTACTACCCCTGCCAACCCTTTCTGTTGGATGTGCCGTCAGGCTCAGCAATGACGACGCGTCCGGTGCGAAGCACCAAAATTCAGCTGAGAAGGTTTCGCGGTCGTGGCGAAATTGGTAGACGCGCAGCGTTGAGGTCGCTGTGGTGAGAGCCATGAGAGTTCGAGTCTCT
>CAKQKT010000024.1 GCA_934249275.1 uncultured Sutterella sp.
GTTTCACGTCGCAGAACCAGTACATCAAAAGCGAAATGAAGAGCATCGTGATCACGATGATGTCGCGGGAACCGAGGGTGTGGCCGATTTCCTTCTTGAAGAGGAGCATGGCAACAATGAAGACCACGGAGAGGAGGAAGATCACGACGGAGAGCTTGGCACCCTTCGGGAGCGGAGCTTCACGTTCTTCGCTGGAGGTCATGGCGACGAGGCCGGCCTTCATGCGCTGCTGGAAGATCGGATCCTTTTCGAGGTCAACGCCCTGGAAGGAGGAGATGAGCGAAGCGACGGCGGCGCCGAAGAGGCCGGCCGGCAGAATCACGCAGAGAACCTGGCCAAAGGAGACGCCCATGCCTTCAACGACAACCCACATGGCGGCGGTAGCGGCCGAAATCGGGGAGGCGGAAATGGCGATCTGGGAGGCAACGACGGCGGACGTAAGCGGCTGGGACGGACGAACGCCGTTCTGCTTGGCCACTTCCTGAATAACGTTCAGGATGGACATCGTCGTAAAGCCCGTGCCGGAGAGAATCGTCAGAAGGAAGGCGATAGCCGGAGCGAGGACGTTGATGTACTTCGGATTGGCGCGAAGAACACGGGAGGCAACGCGAACCATGTAGTCCATGCCGCCGGCAACGTGCATGACGGAGCAGGCGAACAGAACGGCCATGATGATGAGGATCACGTCGAGGGGCATGGGACCCGGCGGGATGCCGAGGCAGAAGACGGCAATAGCCATGCCGAAACCGCCGGCCATGCCGACGCCGATGCCGCCGAGCTTGGCGGCATAGATGATGCACGCGAATAGCAGTGCAAAGTGAATGTAGACCATATGATCTCCTTTGGCTTAAAGACCCAGCGGCCTCGCAAGAGGTCAGGAGGGACCTGTAACTTTTGTTTACGGAGCGAAATTTAATCGACTTGTCTCTTCTAGTCAACGGGGTTAACCGCAGGAAAAGCCTCTTTTTTCTGTCTTTGAGGGAAAACGATCCTTGGGGTTTTCCTGTAGGAAGAATGCGGCATCCTTAGTCATTTTCATTGAACGACAGGGAAATCGAAGAGGTCATCGGTGCGTCTGGAAGGCTCTTTCGGGAGGTGTTGAGACCATCGGTATTTTCCCGTAAGTGAGATATAAAGGCTACGGATAAACGCTAGGTTTCGCTGTGTTTATATCTCATGACTGCAGTGCATGAGAGACGTCGTTCCAATCAAGCTGTTGTCCAAAATCTAAAATTACGTAAAAATACGGAGTTTTTGTGAAAAGTTTATTGCCGCCGTCTTGGTTACAGCTTGTTACATGCGGTATCGGAAAACTGTCTCTTCAGACGTCATGATTGAATATGCGGTTCGGCTGCGGGTGCGCCGGACGCATCAATTCAAGGAGCAGAAAATGACAAAACATGCGCTCATCATCGACGCAGGCTGCAAGTTCGGCGGCCGCGGCGGTAGTCTCAACCATGCCTTTGCGGACCTCGCCGCAAAGACGCTCGAGTCGATCGGCTGGACGGCCGAGATCACGCGCCTGGACGACGGCTGGAATACGCCGGAGGAGGCGGCCAAGGTCCTGAAGGCGGACCTTCTCATTGTTCAGACGCCGGGCTGGTGGATGTCGACGCCCTGGCAGTTCAAGAAGTATGAGGACGAAGTCTTCTGCGATCCTCAGATCGGCGCTATGGACGGGCGTTCGCGCAATGATCCGACGAAGCTCTACGGGACGGGCGGGACGCTCACGGACAAGCACTACCTTCTGTCGAGCACCTGGAATGCGCCGCTTGAGGCCTTTACGGATCCCAAGCAGCATTTCGGAGGTGTCGGCATCGACGGCGTCTTCCTGCCCATCCATGCCACGATGAAGTTCCTGGGCGTGAAGCCGCTCGCCTCTTTCATGGCGAACGACGTCATCAAGGCGCCGCAGCTTGATGTAGATTTCAAGCGCTTCGTCGAGCACCTGAAGGCCGAAGTGGCGAAGATTTCCTGACGCATTTTCCGCCTGATCAAAAGGAAGGCGCCGAATCCCGATGATGACGGGACCGGCGCCTTTCGCGTCTTTGGCGGGCTACGGATTACTTCGCTTCGGGCCAGCGCTCTGCGATCCAGGCGGTCATGATGTCGGCGCAGCGAACGGCGGCCGTTTCGATTTCCTCGCGGGTCACCTTGGTGTGCGGCGTGCAGAGAACGCGCATGAGAAGCGGGCCGCGCAGCATTTCGATGTGGCGGGAGGCGATCTCCTCAAGCTCCTCGATCGGAGCGTCGATGTGGTTCTGAAGAACCTTGGCAAAGCACTTGTAGGTCTTTTCAACGCCTTCGCGATAGAAGAACTCGCCGATGTCGCGGCGGCTGTTGGACTGGGAGAAGACGAGGCGGCAGCCGCCGATGGCGCGCTCGGTGAACATGCCCGAGAGGAAGATGCGCCCGAAGGCTTCGAATTCCTCGCGAAGCGTGCGGCCGTGATGGTAGTCGCTGATGTAGGCCTGATAGACGTCGTCGGCCATCATCTTGAGGGCTGCGAGAAAGAGGCCCTCCTTGTTGCCGTAGACCTGATAGATGACGGTGCGGGAGCCCCCCGAGCGATCGATGATCTTGCTGAGCGACGCGCCGTCGTAGCCGTACTCGATGAAGACGTCGATGGCGCATTGAAGAAGTTCGTCCGCACGATGGCGGCCTCGGATGGTTTTCGGGAGGTTGTCGGTCATGTTGATGGTTGCGGCGGCCTGAAAACGGCCTTGTTTTTGGTCTGAATTCATGCATTCTACCTGAGGCGCGCAAAGCGTAATGCCTCAAGCTCATGGTCTTTAGGCTCGGGACTGCCTGGGCAGGACGGATCCCGGAAAACCGGATCGCGTTTTTTCGCGATGTGAAATGCCTGATCGTGCTTGAGTGATGTCAAATAAAGATCTGCTCGCGCTGTCTCATTGCGACAGACGATACTCAGCCTGAAAGACGTTTGCTGTATATTGAAAAAATTGCCGTACCGCCTTTGCCCGGCCTCTCACAATGAAATCCGGACTGCACGGCAATCATTCCCCAAAAAAAGCAATGAATCACAGGCAAGCGATGCATACGCCATCCTTGCAAAGGAGAAATCAATGTCTCTGCTTCTTCAGGACCGTCTTCTGCCCGGCGTAGCCGAGCTCGCGCCCGAACTCGTCGAAATTCGCCGCGACCTGCACGCTCATCCGGAACTCGGTTTTGACACCGAACGCACGGTCGGCGTCATATGCGACTTCTACAAGAAGTGCGGCATCACGAAGGTCGATGCCGACCTCGTGAAGGGCTGCGTCGTTGTCGTGATCGACGGCAACCGTCCGGGCCACACCATTGCCGTTCGCGCCGACATGGACGCGCTGCCGATGAACGACGGCTGCGGCAAGCCCTGGGCGAGCACGGTCCCGGGCCGCGGCCACTGCTGCGGCCATGACGGCCACACGACGTGGCTTCTCGGCGCTGCCCGCTGGCTCTTCGAGCACAACGACTTCCCGGGCCGCGTGGTGATCGTTCACCAGGCCGCCGAAGAGTCCTGCGGCGGCGCCAAGGCTCTCGTCGAAGCCGGCCTCATTGAAAAGTACGGCATCGAGGAAATCTACGGCGGCCATACCGAACCGAATCTTCCCAAGGGCGTCTTCGGCTTCAAGCCGGGTCCGCTTCAGGCTGCGAGCGACGACCTCTTCATCACGCTTCGCGGCAAGGGCACCCACGGCGGCCGTCCGCACCTCGGCGTCGACCCGATTCCGGTCGCCGCCCAGATCATCACGGCGCTCCAGACCATCGTCTCCCGCAAGGTCGATCCGATCGAATCCGCCGTCGTCTCCGTCTGCTCGATCAACTGCGGCAAGTGGGAGGCCAACAACGTCGTTCAGTCCGAATTGAAGATGAGCGGCACGGTCCGCACCTTCCTTCCCGAAATCCGCGATCTGACCGAAAAGAGCATCCGCGCCATGGTGACGGGCATCGCCGAAGCCAACGGCTGCGAGGTCGACTGCGCCTACAACCGCATGATCGGCTCCGTCATCAACGGCGAAGAGCAGACGATGGGCGCCTTTGAGGCCACGAAGGCGCTGCTCGGCGACGATCAGGCCCGCATCATCCGTCCCTTCATGTCGAGCGAAGACTTCTCCGTTTATCTCGACCGCGTGCCGGGCGCGATCATCCGCGTGGGCATCCGCGACGACGAGCATCAGGTCTCGCTCCACAACCAGCAGATGGACTTCAACGACGAAGTCCTCCCGGCTGCCGTGAGCGTCGTGGCCAACATGGCCGTCAAGCGTCTTGAGGCTCTCGCCGCCTAAAACGGACTTTTCAAGCCAATGACGACGGGGCGCTCTCCTTCAAGGAGAACGCCCCGTTTTTGATGGTGCCCGCGTTGGTGCGATTATACAAAGTGCACGATGAAGAGCATGACGGGCAGGGCCGGAATGATGCCGAGGGTCGTGACGCCGATGGCTCGCGAGGCGAACTGCTCGTCGCCGCCGTAGCTGCGGGCGAGGACGGCGATCACCGACGAGACGGGCAGGGCGGACGCGGCCACGAAGACCTTGCGCATGATGGGCTCAAGGTCGAACGGAATCGTCACGAGGTACATGACGAGCGGCCGGATCACGAAGCACGAGAGCAGAACGAAGATGAGCTCCTTGGGCAGGCGCTTCATTTCGGACACGCCGATTTTATAAATCGTCATGCCGATGAAGAAGAGCGCAAGCGGCGACGTGACTGAGCCGAAGTTCTTCACGGTCGAAGCGACGAACTGCGGAATCGGAACGGCGAACACAATGACGATGATGCCGGCGATGAAGGAGAGAAGCGGCGGCGAGAAGAGCATTTTGAGGCTCTTCATTGAGACGAGCTTCGGACGTTCGCCGCCCGTCTTCGCCACGCCGTCGAGCTGAATGGCGTAAAGGCCGGCCGTCCAGATGAAAACGCAGTTGGCGAAGAAATAGACAAGAAGATAGGGAATGCCGGCCTCGCCGAAGAGCGCGGCCGTCATCGGAACGCCCACGAAGAGCACGGTCGATCCGGTGAAGGCGGCCGTGAAAGTGCCGGCGAGCTCCTTTCGGACAAGCCCGAGCCTGATGAGCGCAAGAGAAATGAGAAGATTGAGGCCGACCGTCACGAAAGGCAGCCACGCCATGCCGAGAAGCTCGATGAGCTGGTCGTGCGTGAACTTCGTGGTCACCGAGCTGAAGAGAAAGCACGGAATCGAAAGATTCACGATCTTCGCCGCGGTGTTGCGGCCCGTGTCGTCAAGCTTGCCGGTTTTGGCGGCAAGCCAGCCGATGGCTGCCGTCAGAACGAGCACGAGCACGTTGGAGAGCGTGTGAAGGAGTGCGTCTGACATGATATTGGCGAAAGTCCGAAGAAAGGAGAAATCCGGTCAGAGAATTGTATCAGCGGGACACCACTAGTGGTTCGCCAACGCGAATCGCTGTGGCGCAAAGCATTCTGGCGTACAGGCGTTTCATGCGCCGAATTTTGGGATTCAGGCATGCCTCGAGGAAAGTTTTTTAAGGCTGAAGTAAAATTACAGATTGGCGTTTAAATGCGCCACAGTCATCGCACACACATCAGGAAACTTCGGTCATGCTCACGCAGCTCGTCCTCATCACGCTACTCATCATCTGCGCGGCGTACTTCGCCATGTCGGAAATCGCGCTTGCCGGCTCTCGAAAGGTCAGGCTCGAACGGATGGCAGAAGACGGGGATCATCGCGCGCAGCTCGTCATCAACCTGAAGGATAATCCGGGCTATTTCTTCTCCGTCGTTCAGGTCGGCATCAATGCCGTCGCCATTCTGGGCGGCGTGGTCGGCGAGGCGGTGTTTACGGACGTCTTTGCGGCGGGCCTGCAGTACGTCGTGCCGCCCGAAGCGCTGACGCCCGTTTCGTTCTTCTGCTCCTTCCTGCTCGTCACGATTCTCTTCGTGATGTTTGCGGACCTCATCCCGAAGCGCGTTGCCATGAGCTGCCCCGAAAAGGTGGCCGTCTGCTGCATTCGCCCGATGGTCGCGCTCATCATGATCCTCAAGCCGCTCGTCTGGATTCTGACGGCCCTTGCCAACGGGATCATGCGCATGTTGCGCGTGCCGCTCAAGAATCAGGACCAGATCACCAACGAGGACGTGATTGCAACGGTGGAGGCGGGCGCCAAGGCCGGCGTCATCGCGCCGCTCGAGCACACCGCCATCACGAACATGATGGGGCTTGAAAACCATTTGGTGCCGAGCGCCATGACGGCTCGCGACAGCATCATCTACTTCATGCTCGACGAATCCGACGAGAGCATCCGCGAAAAGATCTCGATGACGCCGCACAACAAGTTCCTGGTGGTCGACGGCGACATCGACCATGTGGCGGGCGTCGTCGACGGCAAGCAGCTTCTCAAGCTCTACGCCGACGGCGAAACCCTTTCGATCCAGAAGCCCGGCATCGTCCAGCCCATCATCACGATTCCAGACTCCCTGACGCTCACGGAAACGCTCGATCTCTTCAAGAAGGAGAGTTCCGACTTCGCGGTCGTCATCAACGAATACGGCCTGACGGTCGGCATCATTACCCTGAAGGACATCCTCTGGCCTGTGATGGGCAACTACGACGTCTGGGCGGACGATCAGCTCCTCGTCGAGCGCGCCGACGGCACCTGGCTCGTTGACGGCTCGACGCCGGTCGACGACATCGAGCGCGAGTTCGGCATAGAAAGCATGCCCGAAGAGGAAACCTACGAAACGGTCGCGGGCTTCATCATGTACATGCTTCGCCGCGTGCCCAAGCGCGGAGACTTCGTCGAGTACGAGGGCTACCGCTTCGAGGTCACCAACATGGACGGCTTCCACATCGACCAGGTGCTCATGCGCCGCGCCGATCATCATGCCAAGCATGCCGAAAAGGCCGAAAAGACGGACAAGACCGCCGAGGGCGGTGCCGAAGCGGCTCAGGCCGGCGATGCCGTCAAGCCGGGCGGAAACAGGTAAGCCCGTCCGATGGCCGTCATTCGACTCGTCGCCGGACGCTGCATTCGGGAAAGACACGCGGGCGCCAAGTGCGCCGCCTGCGCCGACGTCTGTCCGGCCCGGGCCCTCTCGTTTGAGGGCGCTTCCCTGCGCGTGACTGCGCCCGCCTGCGAAGGCTGCGGCGCCTGTGCGGCCGCCTGTCCCGCGAATGCGATTTCTCTTCCTGAGCCGGGCTGGCGCGAGGCGACCGCATCCCTCTCGTCTTCCGGCACGCTCGAATGCCGCTGCACCCGCGCCAAGGCCGGCGAGGGCGCCCCCGTGCCGTGCTTTGCGGCCTTGTCTCGAACGGAGAGGCTCGAGCTTTTGAAGGCGGGCGTTCGCTCGCTCAGAATGGCTACAGGCGCATGCGAAGGGTGTCCCTCGGAGCCTCGCGGCGGGGAGAATGCCTGGCGGGAATTCGCTGAGGACATGCGCAGGACGGCTTCGGCGTTCGGCCGCACGATCGTCGTCGAGCGCAGCACCGAGCCCATTCCCGACATTGACGGCGGACGCCGTCATCTTCTCGGCATCGTGGTCCGCAAGTCCGCGGCGCCTGCGGCGCCCGAACGCATCGAGGATGCAATGCCCGACAGGGCGGCGGGACGGCTCCTGCTGAGCGACGCCTCGAAGTGCCGGCTGCTTGCCGTGCGCGCGCTGGCCGCTGCGGCGCCCGATTCGGCATCTGCGAAGAAGGCCGGGCTCGCCGATCTGCGCGTTCCCGTGATGTCCGGAGAGAAGTGCACGGCCTGCGGGCTTTGCGCCGCGGCATGTCCGCAGCATGCGCTCATGGCGAAAACCGAAGGGGACCTCTTCACGATTTCCGCCGTCGAGGCCGCCTGCACGGGCTGCGGGCTTTGCGCCGACATATGCATTCCGAAGGCCGTCGCGTTCGAGGCGCCTCGGGATGCTGATGCCTGGCTCACAGGGAGGCCCGTCGCGAAGCTCTCCGTCAAGGGCAGGCGCCGTCGGTCCGCCTGGGACGGAATCGTCGGAAGAAGCTTCTCCTCGGGAAGCTTCAGCAGCTAGTTTGGAAAAAAAAGAAGGCCGGATATTGCGTGATGCCGGCCTTGCGTTCGTTGGCGGAATCGCTCATCGGATTCGGCCGATAGCCTCGCAGAGCGCGCGGTGGCACTCGTTGAGAGTGGGAATGCAGCCTTCGCCCGAGATGAAGCTCTGAACCGTGATGTCGTCCGATTCGGCGATTTCGATGGCATCGGGAGAGGCGCTCTGGAAGGCTTCGAGCATGTTTCTCAGGCCGTCGACGATGTGAAGCGGCGTGCCCACGGGAGCCGTGATGCGCACGAAGTCCATGTCGTCGCGCTTGAGGCTGAAGCCGATGCCGTTGGAGAGAAGTGCAACGACGCTGTCGGCGCTCCAGAAGACGCTGCCGAGCGATTCGGCGTCATGGCGCTGGGCGTGCACGCGCAGCAGGTCGTCGTAGGCCGCGCGAAGCGCCATGGCCCCGTTGCGGAACTGGAAGCTGTTGAGCGAGCTGATGCCCGTCATCACGAAGTTCTTCTTGATGAGGATGCCGAAGTCGGCCTCGACGTCGGAGCGCGCGTCGGCAAACTGCTTGGGCGTAATGCGCACGTCGACGAGCTCGGGCTGGTGCTTGAGCCACATGATCACGTCGTCCATCGTGCGGCAGACGCGGTTCTCGCTCTTGAGGCGCCCGTTTTCAAAGAGGCGGACAAGCCATTCGAAGGAGTTGTGCCAGGCGTTGTACTTGTTGACGAAGTCTTCGAGAACGTCGTCGCGCACGTTCTTAGTGCCGAAGGTTTCGTAGATGTGATGCATGTCGATCACGACGGCGGCCGAGACGTTGAGCCCGGTGATCATGTGCTCTTCAAGCGCATCCTTGAAGGGCACGATGCGAAGCTCGCGGCGAAGGTTGATCACGCCGTAGAGCACGGCGTAGACGCGCCAGCGCTTCGGATCCTTCCCGAAAAAGCGGAGCCTTTCGCCGATGTCGTCCACCATTTCCGTATTCCACAGGAGACCGTACCAGCGGTCGTTCCAAATGAGCACGTGACTGACGATCGCCTCAAAATAGGCGCGCAAGACGCTGTAGACAATCTCGTGATGAAAGCTCATCACGGATACGCGCAGCGAATTGTCTCGGAGCAGAAGCGTTTTCATGGCAGAAATCAATCGACGGAGAATCGGGGCTCCGTCCGGCGGATTAAGAACTTCAATTTGACATAAGCCGTTGAAAGTTTTCGGCTACAAAAAACACTTTAGCCGCGTTTCAGGCGTTTGTGGGAACAAAAGCAACTGAAAACAGCGATTTGGGCGATAAAACTCCAAAAAGGCGGGAAAATCCCAATATGATTTTCCGTTTTCGAGCTTCTCGCAAAAGGCGCGGCCGGTCTGCAGATCAAAATTCTGGCGGCTGAACGAGTCCGAGGCGCTTGGCGGACTTCCTGAGCGCGTCCGCCCACCATTTGGCGAAAAGCGGCGGCACTTCGTCCTTCTTCGTTCGAAGGATGAGCCTTTCGGGCGGCAGGTCGAAGGGTGCCGAGAGAAGCGAGAGCGAGCTTCTCAGGCCGGGCTGCGTCATCGCGACGGCCTTCGAGACGATGGTCCAGCCCACGCCGCGGGCCGCAAGGCCGATCGCCCACTTGGGGCTGTCGACCTCCCAGACGTCGGGACTCACCGTGACCGGAGATTCCGACTCGCTGTCGCGGGCGTTGACGACGATCTGCCTCACGCTTTGAAGATCCTCGATCGACGGGGCTTCGCAGGCGGCAAGAGGATGCTTCTTCGCAACGGCAATGGCGCGCGGCGCAAGTCCGATCAGGTGCTCGTCGCATTCGGGATCGGGCCTCGAGGAGAAGATCACCGCCATCGTCATGTGGGAGCGCCGGAAGAACCAGTTCGATTCCGAACTGGAAATGTTCTCGAGCTGCAGGCGCGCAGCCGGGAACTGACGCGAGAATTCGCGAAGCAGATCCAGAAGGAGCGGAAGCTCGATGCCCATGTCGATGCCCATGTAGAGATGAGGCTCCGGTAGCCCGTAGAGCTCCGCCGCACGGTTTTCAAACCGTTCGGCCTCGCGCAGCACGCGAAGCGCGCCTGGCAGCAGCGCTTCGGCCGCCGGGGTCATTTTTGCGGGCGTTCCTCTCACGAAGAGCTGGTAGCCGAGCTCGTTTTCCATTCCTGCAATGTGGGTCGAGACCACGGACTGGCTTCGCCCGAGCGAACGGGCGGCCGCGGAAAAGGTGCCTTCGCTCGCAACGGCGGCAAAGCTTCGCATTTCATCAATCGAGATGGCCATGAGGATACCTGTTGTCTTGAGCATGTCTAAAGCCGGCATTGGGTTTCGGACGGGATTTTCAGCGGCAAGTCTATCAAAAAACAGATGGAAGCAATCTTGAAGGATCGAAAATTGAATGGGAGAATGACCCTGTCGAAAATGCTTCCAATTTGTTTATGACGATCCAGCAGCCAAATTCCAATCAAAACCATGCACTCAACGCCTCTCGGAACGAGGCCGTGCTTCGCCGCAAGCTCATTGCCGCCCGCGCCGGGTTCTTCACCGGCGGCTTCACGGTCGCGAGCTGGGCGCCCATCATTCCCTTCGTGCAGTCCGAGCTTTCGCTCGAGCCCGCCGTGCTCGGCTCGCTCCTTTTCGGCCTCGGCATCGGTTCCTTCTTCGGCATGCCGATTGCCGGGACGATTTCGAACCGCCTGGGCAACCGCGCGGCGCTCGCTGCGTCGGGCATTCTCTCCTGTCTGCTGCTGGTCGTTCTGGCTCTGATTCCGGGTTTCCGCATCGAATGTGCGGCCCTGCTTCTTTACGGCGTCACGCTCGGCTGTCTTGAGGTGAGCGCGAACATCTACGGCGCCCAAATCGAGAAGGAGGCCGCCCGCCCTCTGATGTCGGGCCTGCATGCCGCGTATTCGATCGGCGAAGTCGTCTCCGCAGGCGCCATCACGGGGCTGCTCGTTTTGGGCGTGCCGCTCGTCTGGACGGTCGGCGGCCTGATGGCCGTGCTCGCCGCAGTACTGCTTTGGGCGCTTTCGGGCATTTCCTCGAGCGAGGGACGTTCGAGCGCGAAGCGCGAAGGCATGGTCTTTGCGCCCGCCAGGGGCCGCATCCTGATGCTGAGCCTCGTCTGCATGGCCGTGTTCCTCGCCGAAGGCGCCATGCTCGACTGGTCCGCGATCTACGTCCATGAGGTCGGCGGCGTCGACATCAAGGCTGCCGGCATCGGCTACACGCTCTTCGTGATTGCCATGGCCGTTTCGCGACTCATGGGCGACCGTCTCGTGGCACGCTTCGGCAGAGCCCGCGTGCTCATCACGGGCATGCTCCTCAACATCGGCACGCTCATCGCCATGGTGCTCGCCGACAGTCCGGTCGTCCTCTTTGCCAGCCTCTTCATCATGGGGCTCGGCATCGCCAACGTCGCGCCGGTGCTCATCTCCGCGGCTTCCGCTTCGAAGGGAACCGACCCGACGGCCGCCATCACGACCGTCACGACGATCGGCTACGGCGGCCTGATGGCGGGCCCCGCGGTGCTCGGCTTCATCGCGCAGCACAGCTCGCTCGAAACCGCGTTCCTCTTCATTGCGGCGCTCCTGACGGCCTCGCTTCTCAACGAAGTCCGCATGAGCCGGCAGCTCGCCGCGCGTTCCTGAGGCCAAATGCTGATAGTGCTTTTGTCCCATGCAAAGGCGGGGGCGTCGGGCGTAGAATGGTGATCCGTCCGCGTCCCGGACTTCATGACGCCGCTTTGCAGTTTCGCTTGGCGGCGTCATTGCCTTCTTAGAGTGACAACTTTGAGCATGGCACGGGCCAGCGCACGTCTTCTTCGATTCACCCCTGCACATTCCAATGAGCAAACCCGTTCATCGTCCCATCGACCTTCGCGCCTTCATCATCTGCGTGATCCTCAGCATGATCTGGGGGCTTCAGCAGACCGCCATCAAGGCGAGCGCGCCCGACATCGGCCCCCTGATGCAGGTGGCCTTGCGTTCGGGCGGCGCGGCCTTCCTTCTTTGGTGCGCCAACCGCTTCTGGATCAGGGAGAAGTGGAACATGAAGGTCCGCCTTGTCGACGCGTTCAAGGTGGGGCTGGGCTTTGCAGGCGAATTCTTCTTCGTGGCGCTCGGGCTTCAGTACACGAACGCCTCGCACATTTCCGTGCTGCTTTACACGGCGCCGTTCTTCGCGGCGATCGGCCTTTCGATCAAGCTTCCCGAGGAGCGCCTCTCGGTGATTCAGTGGGCGGGCCTCATGACCGCCTTCACGGGCATTGCCGCGGCGTTTCTTCTTCCGGTCTTCCTGCAGGGGAGCGCCGTGCCTGCCGGAGACATGTGGCTTCTCGGCGACTTCTTCGGCCTGATGTCGGGCGTGTGCTGGGGCTTGACGACGATTTCCATGCGCGTCACGACCATGAACGAGGCGCCCGCCTCGCAGGTGCTCTTCAGCCAGCTCGCGGTGGGCTTTCTGGTGCTCTTCCCGAGCGCGATCCTCTTTGGCCAGACGCATTTTGCGTTCACGCCCGTCATGATCTCGTCCATGGCCTTCCAGACCCTGATCGTCGCCTTCGCGAGCTACCTCGTCTGGTGCCGCCTGCTGAAGGAATACCTGGCCGCGCGCCTCGGCATTCTCGTCTTCATGACGCCGCTCTTCGGCGTGCTCTTTTCCGTCGTGCTGCTTGGCGACAGGATCGGCCTTCCGTTTGTGGGCGGCTCGCTTCTCGTGCTCGCGGGCCTCTTCATGGTTCAGGCGAAGAACATCGGGCAGGTCCGTCGCGTGAGGCGCATGGTTTCGGCTGAGGAAGTCAGCGGCAGGGACGCCTGACGAAATCATCGGACGGATTCCGGAAAAAGGAAAAGGCGGCTTCGTGAGGAAGCCGCCTTTTGCGTCTTGGTGCGCCCTGCTGGACTTGAACCAGCGACCAAGCGATTATGAGTCGCCTGCTCTAACCGACTGAGCTAAGGGCGCGAGAGCGTGAATTTTACATGAGGATTCGCGAAAGATCAAATGATCGCAATACGGTTTGCGGGCTCTTGCGCGCTTGTGCGCGAACGCCTGAATAAGAGCGAAAAGACGGGGCGCGCGGGCATTTTCGGCCGCCGTTTTCGGGCGCGATGCGATATGATTACGAGCACATTTCCTTGAACAGGCTTCCACACGAAATGAGTGAAATTTTTGAAGGCCGCATGGTGACGGGCGGCGAGCTTGCAAACGAACTTTCGGATGCTTTTCCGGACATGCCGACGACGAAGGCTCGCGAGGCCTTCCGCAGCATGGTCCATACCATGCAGGAGGCGCTCATCCGCGGCGACCGCATTGAAATCCGCGGATTCGGCAGCTTTGCTCCGCGATTTCGCGAGGGCGGCATCCGCCGCAATCCCCGTTCCGGCGAAAAGGTCTATGCGGACCCGCGCTGGGTCGTGGTCTTCCGCGCAGGCAAGGACATGCGCGAGGCGATCGACGCGCAGACCCACAAGTAATCTGAATCAGACGAAGAATCGAAGCCCGGCACCCGCCGGGCTTTTCTTCGGCCGTCACAAATGTGAAGCCCCACGCACCGTGACGGTCCGAGGGCTTCGCCGTTTCTGACCGGCTCATGAGCCGGCGGTTATTGGCGGGTTACGCGGCGGTAGCCTGCTTGTTGGCGGGCTCGCCCTTGATGAGGCGGCCGACGCAGTGGTAGACGACGAGAAGGGCAAGCACGATCAGCGCGATGGCGATGATGCCCTGCAGGCCGTGGACCATGAAGACGAAGGTGCCGGCATTGATGGCGGCGACGATCTTGAGGAGCGCCTGGACGAGAGCGGTCATCGTCACGACGAACATGACGGTCATCGGGACCCAGAGCATCCAGCCCTTGCGGCCCGTGCTCTGGAGGAACACGGCGAGAGCGGTCAGAACGAGCGCGCCGAGGAGCTGGTTGGCGGAGCCGAAGAGCGGCCAGATGCTCATGTAGCCGGCCTGGCAGAGGAACCAGCCGCCCGCGAGCGTGAGGATCGTGGAGACCCAGGTGTTGCTGAAGAACTTGGCGACCGGGCCCTTTTCGGAGCCGTCGGACGTGGCGAAGAGTTCCTGGAAGCTCATGCGGCCGATGCGGGCCACGGCGTCGACCGTGGTCATGGCCAGAGCGGACACGCACATCGTCAGGATGCAGGCGGAGATGTCGGCCGGAACGCCGAAGGTGTTCGTGAGGAAGCCGGAGACCGCGCCGGAGAAGATCTGGAACGGCGTGCCGGAAGGCATCTGGCCGTTGTGGGCGGCGGCGCAGACGATCGTCAGGGCAAGGGCGCCGAGCACGCATTCGACGAGCATCGAGCCGTAGCCGACGGGACGCATGTCGGCTTCATTGGCGATCATCTTGGAGGACGTGCCGGAGGAGACGAGGCTGTGGAAGCCCGAGATGGCGCCGCAGGCGATCGTCACGAAGAGGATCGGGAAGAGGTCAAGACCCTTGACTTCCCAGCCCACGAAGGCGGGCATGTTGAGCGTCGGGTTGGTCACAAAGACGCCGACCACGCCGGCGATGATCATGCCGAAGAGCAGGAACATCGAAAGGAAGTCGCGCGGCTGCTTGAGGATCCACATCGGCATCACGGAAGCGGCAAGGGCGTAGAGGAAGACCACGACGCGCCACGTGTTCGTGTCCGCATAGATCGGCCAGGCGATGCCCATGGCAAGCATGGCGACCATCATGACGATGCCGACGCCGAGCTGAACCTTGGAGGACGGCTGGCAGTACTTCTGGAAGAGACCGAAGATGATGGCGCCGACGATGTAGATCATGGAGATCGAGGCCGCGGCGGCGTTGGGCATGTTCTGGGCGCCCGTCTTGGTGAAGCCGTTGAAGGTCGCGGCGATCATGTCGGCAAAGGCCGCGATGACGAGAAGCGTGAAGAGCCAGCAGAAGGCAAGGAAGAGCTGGCGGCCGAAGCGGCCGACATACTGCTCGATCAGCATGCCCATGGACTTGCCGCCGTTCTTGACGGAGGCGTAAAGGGCCGTGAAGTCCTGAACGGCGCCGAAGAAGACGCCGCCGATGATGATCCACAAAAGAGCGGGAAGCCAGCCGAACATGGCTGCAATGATCGGACCCGTGACGGGGCCCGCGCCCGTGATGGACGTGAACTGATGGGCGAAGACGGAAAGGCGGGAGGCCGGTTGATAGTCCTTGCCGTCGTTGCGAAGGGCGGCAGGTGTTTTGGCGTTTTTGTCGATGCCCCATGTTTTTTCAAGCCAGCGGCCATAGAAGTGGTAGCCGAGCCAGAGGCAGACGATCGCAACAGCCATGAGTGTGAGACCGTTCATTTGGTGATCATCCTGATAAGGTTGTTTTTATAGGTCGGGAACGCCCGAGGACTTCCCTGAGTAAAAACTGTAATCGTCTGTTGCAGAGGCGTAACTAAGGCATTTGCCTTATACGCCGAAATGACTAGGTATAAGGCCTGATGGTGATTCTGCCTAAGAGGATTGCCTTTCCCTTGAGTCATCTAGGGTATCGAATAGAGGTCGGTTTGAAGCTTTAAGACAAAAGTTCACTTGGCTTGCCTGCGACCGTGGAGGGCGGGAGATTTGTGAGCCGAAATGGCGCGTTATGGCGGCAAAACGCCTTGCGACCGAGGGGAATTGCAGAAAACTATCGGAAGGTGAGTCGGCAAAGCATTTGCATTTTGCTGAAAGCGTCGTTTTGCACCCTGCTGAGGCATGACAGGAATCGCTTCGGTGCATGCGCACGCATGAGGTGCGCGGCAAAAAATGAGGCGCGGTTCTTGGGAGAGCCGCGCCCGAAGTATTCGTCCGGGCCGTGAGGCCCGGTTTGATGACGAGTGTCAGAAGTGATGGACGAGGCCCGCGCCAACGTCCCAGGCCTTGGTCGGATCGGCCTGGAAGTTGCGCGCCTTCTTGTAAAGGCCGCCGCTCTGTGTGGTGCTTGCCGCCGCCCAGACGTGCGTGCGCTTGCTCAAGTAGTAGCGATAGATCGCGGCCGGATTGACGCGCCAGCCGTCCTTGTCGCCGTCGACATGGCTGTCGCCTTTGTATTCGACCTTGTTGCCCATGAGCACGACGGAGATCTTCTGAGAGCCGAAGCGCTTGGAAAGGCCGAGCGAGAGCGCGTGGGTGTCGACGCCGCGTTCGGATTTGGCGATGCCGGGGCCGCCGGCAGCCGCAGGCGTGAAGTAGTTGAAGTAGCTGCCGCCGAGCGCACGGCCGTCTCTCACGTACTGGTATGCAAAATGCAGGCCCATCGTGGGTTCGGGCCAGTAGCTTCCGAGAAGCGCGATGCCGTATTCGTCGTTTAGCTTCACGTCCTTGGTATTGAGCGAGTCGTTGTCGATGTAGGTCGGAAGAACGGCGAACTTGAACTGCTTGCCGATGTAGGTGAGTGCCACGGCGGCGAACTGGTCGCTCTTCGAGCGGCTGACGGAGTCGTCGTCTCGGCCGTTGGAATACATGGCTTCGACGTGGAAGCCGTTGATGCGCGGCGAGTTGTAGACGACGGCATTGTTGAACGGATAGCCGGAGGAGAAGATCGGCACAAGTGCCGCGTTCGGGAAGTTCGTGCCCATGGGCGACGGATTGATGCGCCAGCAGATCCCGAAGTCGCCGCTTCCCGAGAAGATGTTGATGATGCGGCCGGCGGCAAGCTCGCCCCAGTCGCCGCCCACGGCGACGAAGGCTTCGTTGAAGAGAACCGGCTGGCCCGAGGTGGTCTTGTTGTTGAATTCGCCGCTGTCGGGTTTGAACGGCGCCGAAAGCTTCAAGCGAACATAGCTGCCGTTGCCCAGGTTTTCTCTGGCGCGAATGTGAACGGCGGATGTTTCGTCGCCGTTGGGCATCATGCGGGTGCTGGTCGTCCCGCTTGCATGATGAATCTGGATGCCCGTATCGATGAGGCCGTGAATGGAAATGCCTTCCTGGTAGGCGGCGGGCGCGAATTGAATGCCGGGACCGCCGGCAAATGCCGTGCCGGCGAAGGCCATGGCAATGGCCGCGGCCAGAGCGCTTCGGGTGCGGGAAGCTGAATGCATGTTGTCTAATCCTTTGTTTGGGTCTTGGGAGGACGAAGGCGCCAGATGCGTGCCGCTGGTCGGCGGCACGAGCCGGCTCGGTTGGATTGCCTTCGCCGCAAGTCAAAGATTAGAGAACGGCATTCTTCGTGTCTCTTCAGACGATTCCCTCCGCGATTGCCGAATTTCGATGGTGGTTTTTTCGAATATCGGGAGACATGCGGGAAACTACCCGAGCGGAAACGGGAAGGTCGGCGTGCTCTTTTCTTCGTGGAAAACGTGCACGAAAATGGCTCGAATCCAGCCCAAAAGCGTGTCGGCATCGTTGCGTTCGTGCCAGAAGAGATGCGGCTTGTGCGTCAGGCTCGTGAAGACGGGCGAGAGCGCGGTAATGCGGATGCCTGCATCCTGGGCGCCGCGAATGAGGATTTCGGGCATGATGCCCACAAGGTCGGTGGCGGCGATCAGTGCGGGCTGCGGCAGGATGTAGGCCGAGTGAATCTGCGTGCGGCCGGGCAGGTTGCGGTTGGTGATTTCCGAATGCGTGGAGATGTCGATGCCTGCTCCTGGAGGAATCAGCGCGTTGATATGGCGCCAGCGTGCGAGGTCATCCTCAGTGAGCTTTTTCTGCGCATGATAGATCGCTTCCAGCGGGTGGCCCGTGCGGACGACGTAGCGGTAGGGCGACTCGAAGAGCTTGACGCAGTGAACGCCCGGCGCGTGCTTTTCCGCGGGGAATATGCCGAAGTCGATTTCGCCCGAGGTGAGCTTTGCGACAAGGTCGGACTCGATCGGAAGAATATGAAAGTCCAGGTCGGGCGCCTTCTCGAGGATGACGGGAATGACCTTGGTGAGAATCGAAACTGCGCCCATGTCGGCGGTGGCGATTCGAATGACGCGCTGTGCCAGAGCCGGATCGAAGACTTCGGGCTCGAAGAGCTCGTCATAGCAGTCCAGGAGCCGGATCGCTCTGGGCAGAAGCGCCATGGCGGCAGAGGTCGGGATCAGGCCGCCCTTGTTGCGAACGAAAAGCTGTTCGCCGAAAACTTCGCGAAGATGCGTCAGAATGCGGCTTGCCGACGAAAGGCTGAGCCCGAGCTTCTGTGCGCAGACGGTGAGCGACTGAAGCCGGCAGAGCGTGACGAAGAAGAGAAGATCCTGCTGGCTGAGGGGAGATTGGATCATGGCCGATGCCTTTGGAATGCTTGTTTTGTCGGAGAATCCGTGTGGTTCCGAATCTCCGAAGGTCCTGAAACGAGATTATCACGAAGGCGTTTCTTCGGGAGCAGGGAACGGGCAGGCGATACCCGTTGCTAATGTCGAAAAATGACGAAACATATTTTCCGATAATCGAAAAATGGTGGAGGAATCAGCTCATGGAAGGCGAGGGAGCCCCTCGGTAACATGAAAACCCATGGGACG
Source organism: uncultured Sutterella sp. (assembly GCA_934249275.1). GTDB lineage: Bacteria > Pseudomonadota > Gammaproteobacteria > Burkholderiales > Burkholderiaceae_F > Sutterella. The sequence goes on from CAKQKT010000024.1 coordinate 18,394, forward strand.
GCGGCCGCTTCGGGCCGCGTCTTCTTCGACCAGAGCTTCGGGCCTTCGCATGAGCGGGCGTCCGGGCCGAATTCCAAAAAGGACTGAAATAATGAACCGCAGAAAGTTTCTGAGCTGCGCCGTGATGGCGGCGACCGCGGGCGCCGCGAACGGCGTCATGGCCATGGGCACGGCCTCGGGCTACAACGTCGTGGGCTTTGCCGCCCTGTACGGCCC
>CAKQKT010000025.1 GCA_934249275.1 uncultured Sutterella sp.
TAGATGCCGCGCTTGACACCCCAAGCAATAGCCGCACCCAGCATGCCGCCCGTCAACGAGTCTACGCCAAAAGCACTTTTGACGATCAAACTCAAGATTTCGGGAACCTGCTCCCAGTTGACGCCAATAATGATGAGCGCCACAACGATGTAAGCCTGCGCCATGAAAGGCACAACCCAAGACGTGAAAGCGGCAATGCGACGCAGACCGCCGACAATCACGAAACAAGTAATGGAAGCGACAATTGCAGCCGTCACCTCCGCATCCAGGCCGAAAGCTTCATTCCACGCAAGTGCAATGGAATTGCTCTGAACGCCGGGACAGAAGAAGCACGACGCAAGAATAGTCACGACGGCAAAAGTCCATGCGTACGGCTTGAGCTTCAATCCCCTCTCAATGTAGAACGCCGGACCACCGCGATACTGGCCCTCAATGCGTTCCTTGTAGATCTGCCCAAGAGTAGACTCCACGAACGCCGAAGACGCCCCTAGGAACGCCACCACCCACATCCAAAACAACGCACCGGGACCGCCAAAACAAATGGCAGTCGCCACACCGGCAATATTGCCGGTACCCACGCGACCGGCAAGTGTCAGCGAAAGTGCCTGAAAGCTCGACAAGCCAATCTCATCCTCCTTCTTTTGAAAAAGAAGGCGCCACATTTCAGGAACGAGGCGAAGCTGAACAAAGCGAGACCTGATTGAGAAAAACAAGCCGGCGCCCAAACAAAAGGCAACCAAGGCAGGGGACCAGATGATGCCGTTGAGGGTATGGATAAAGTCTTCCATGCTGTCTTCTTTTTGTGCGATTGATAAAGAAACACCGCGCCGGGCATGCGCGTGTTCCGAATTGACGTTTGTTTTATATGTGTAGAGAGCAGAAGAGCCCGAAAATTCGGGCTCTTCCAATTGGCGGATGTCGCAGACCAAACCCGGTCAGTCCTTAGACATCCTTTTTTAAAAGCTTAGGCAGCCTTGGCTGCGCGATCGGCGATAATCGCTTCCCAACGTTCGACCTGCTTGGCAACCTGGGCCGGAGCGGTGCCGCCGAGATGATTGCGAGCATTGACGGAGCCTTCGAGCTTGAGAACCTCGTAAACGTCCTCTTCGATGGCCGGGCTGAAGCCCTTGAGCACATCGAGCGGCAGGTCTTCAAGACCACAACCGCGTTCGGAGGCGGCACGAACCGTCTGACCGACGATGTCGTGAGCCGTGCGGAACGGCGTGCCGTGGCGAACGAGGTAGTCGGCAAGGTCGGTAGCCGTCGGATAGCCGGCCTGAGCAGCCTGATGCATAGCCTCAGCCTGCGGTTCAACACCGGCCATCATGTCGCAGAAGGCGCGGAGCGTATCCTTAACCGTGTCGATCGCATCGAACACAGGTTCCTTGTCTTCCTGGAAGTCCTTGTTATAAGCAAGCGGCGTGCCCTTCATGAGGGTCAGCATAGCAATCAAGTCACCATAAACGCGACCGGCCTTGCCGCGAGCCGTTTCCGGAACGTCCGGATTCTTCTTCTGCGGCATGATCGAGCTGCCCGTCGTGAAGCGGTCCGGCAGCTTGATGAAGGCGAAGCGCTGGCTCATCCAGATCACGAGCTCTTCGGAGAGACGAGAAATGTGCATCATCAGAACAGCGGCAGCGGAGCAGAATTCGATGGCGAAGTCGCGATCGGAAACGGCGTCGAGCGAGTTCTGGGCAACAGCTTCAAAACCGAGAAGACCGGCAGAATATTCGCGGTCGATCGGATAGGTCGTGCCGGCCAGAGCGGCGGCGCCGAGCGGGCTGCGATTGACGCGGCGGCGAAGGTCGAGCATGCGTTCGCGGTCACGTTCGAACATTTCGACATAAGCCAGCATGTGGTGGCCAAAGGTCACGGGCTGGGCGACCTGCATGTGGGTGAAGCCCGGCATGATGAGGCCGGCATGCTGCTTGGCCTGATGAACCATCACTTCCTGCAGGTGTTCGAGACGAGCGACGATCACATCGATTTCACTGCGCAGATACAGACGAATGTCGGTAGCCACCTGGTCGTTGCGGGAGCGACCGGTGTGCAGACGCTTGCCGGCATCGCCAATAAGCGCCGTCAGACGAGCTTCAATATTGAGATGCACGTCTTCAAGCTCAAGCTGCCATTCGAAAGCGCCGGAGGTGATTTCCTCGCGGATCTGCGCCATGCCGCGACGGATGTCGGCGAGGTCCTGTTCGGTGATCACGCCAACCTTGGCAAGCATGGCCGCATGAGCCAGAGAGCCGTCAATGTCAGCCATGGCCATGCGCTTGTCGAAGTCGACGCTGGCCGTATAGCGAAGCACAAAAGCGTCCACAGGTTCCGAGAAGCGGCCAGACCAGGCCTTCTTCTTGGCATGCAGCGGATCGTTGGAGTTGTCGTGTTCTTGCGTCATTGTTTGTCCCTTTTTTCCTATAAAAAGAGGAGAGAGTCTCCTATGCGTCATTGTACCGTTTTAACAGATGCCGCACACTGATATCCCTAGTCCCGCAAGAGTCTGAGCCTTGCCGGGCTGCACGAATCGTTCCTTTCAAAGACGGCAATGCCCTCTCTTGAAAAAATAATGTTGCATTTTTCCGTTTTTCGTGTAGAATTCGTTTTCTACCCGGGGTGTAGCGCAGTCTGGTAGCGCGCCTGCTTTGGGAGCAGGATGTCGGGAGTTCGAATCTCTTCACCCCGACCATATTTCAGCCCTGTTGGACACCCAATCGATCTGCCCGTAGCTCAGTTGGATAGAGCACCTGCCTTCTAAGCAGGTGGTCGCAGGTTCGATCCCTGCCGGGCAGGCCATAGAATTCAAATTCTGGTGGGAATAGCTCAGTTGGTAGAGTCCCGGATTGTGATTCCGGTTGTCGTGGGTTCGAGTCCCATTTCCCACCCCAGAACAAATCCCGCACGGTCAACGCCGTGCGGGATTTTTTTATCCCTGTTTGTGTCAGTATTCGATTTCAGTGCCTGCAACTTCGCCGCTGTTGCGAAGCTCCATGCGCAACTCGTCCACATTACCGACTGTAAAGGGCAGGTACATGCGTCCGCTCGCCTTCTTTGTGCGGATATCCAACGCAACGGTCACGCCCGTATCGCGCTCTGCCCCCTTCAGAATGCTCTCAATGCGCTTGACGTCGTGCTTGACGCGTCCGTCGATGTCCACTCGCAGGCAAGATGCCGCCATGGAACGGAATTCATCAAGCGACATGGCGTTTTCAACATTGACCGAAACACGCTTGCTGAATTCGTCATAACGGACGCGGCCCTCGATGCAAACAACATCGTCCACCACAAACTTGTTTCTGAGCTTCTCCCAGGCATCCGAGAAACAAACCACTTCCATCACCGCCGTGCCATCGTCAAGCTGCACCGCTCCCATGCGGCCTCGCTTTCCCTGAATGACACGAATATTCGTGACGACACCCGCCAGCTTCACGCTGTCGCGACTCGGTTGAATCTGGCCCAGCGTAAGCGACGTATAGTGCTCGACCTCCTTCTGATACAAATCGAACGGATGTCCCGAAAGCCAGAAGCCAAGCGCCCCCTTCTCTTCCTTCAACTTGCGTCGATCAGACCAGGATGGCGCATCCACCCAGTTGACAATGCGCTTGACCTGCACATCGTCAGCAAACAGACTGTCCTGGCCTTCGCTGGCAGCCACCGCCTGACCGGCCGTCATGGCCTGAGAGACATTTCCATGCAGATAGCCTCGGTCCGGATTGAGCGAATCAAAGGCGCCCACTCGGATGAGACCGTCAAGATTTCGGGAATTCAGACCGGAAACACGAGCCGTTACGTCGAAAAGGTCGGTAAAGGGGCCGTCCTTGATGCGAGTTGCCATCATGTCCTCAACCTGCTGGCGCCCGAGTCCCTTCACGCCGCCCAGGCCAAACCGGATGTGCTTTTCATCCGGCGCCGTAAAGAACCAGTCGGACTCATTGATGTCGGGCGGCAGAATTTCAATGCCGTTGGCGCGCGCATCGTCAAGAAGCGCCTTCATCTTGTCGCCCTGATCCATCACCATGCAAAGGTTGGCCGCCATGAAACAGGACGTAAAGTGAGTCTTGAGATAGGCCGTTTGGTATGCAACATAGGAATAAGCTGCAGCATGAGACTTGTTGAAGCCGTAGCCGGCAAACTTTTCCATCAAATTGAAGATTTCAGTTGCAACCGACTCCTTCACGCCTCGTTCGCCCGCGCCCTTGACAAAGACTGCGCGCTGACGCTTCATTTCCTCGACGTTCTTCTTGCCCATGGCACGACGCAGAAGGTCGGCGCCGCCCAGCGAATAACCGCCCACCACCTGGGCCACACGCATCACCTGTTCCTGATACACCATGATGCCATAGGTTTCGGAAAGAACCGGCGCCATGCGCTCGTCAAGGTACTCCACCTTCTCGCGGCCGAATTTGCGCGCAATAAAGGACGGAATCAGGTCCATCGGCCCCGGGCGATAGAGAGCGTTCAAAGCCACCAAGTCTTCCAAACGGTCAGGACGTGCCTGACGGAGCAATTGACGCATGCCCTCCGATTCAAACTGGAACACGGCTGCAGTATTGGCGTTCTGGAAGCACCTGTAGGTTTCCTCGTCGGTAACGGGAATGCGCTCGAGCTCGAACTCTCTTTCGGGATAAAGCTTGTCAATGTACTCCTTGCACTTTGCAAGAATGGAAAGCGTCGTAAGCCCAAGGAAGTCGAATTTCACAAGCCCGACGTTTTCCACGTCCTTCTTGTCGAACTGACTGATTGTGTTTTCAGGAGCACCATCGGAGTTGTAGAGCGGGCAGAAGTCCGTCAGAGCACCCGGAGCAATCAGCACGCCGCCGGCGTGCATGCCGAGATTTCGCGTAATGCCCTCGAGCCCCTTGGCAACGCGCATCAGCTCCTGGTATTCATCATCGCTTTCAATTGCCTCGCGAAATTCAGGCACCTCCTTGATGGCGTCGTCCAGGGTAACGTTCTTGCCCGGCTGCATCGGAATCAGCTTCGCCAGGCGGTCCGCCTTCATAAAGGGGATGTTGAGAACACGCGCGACGTCTCGCACGACAGCCTTGGCGCCGAGCGTACCGAAGGTCGCAATCTGACTCACGGCGTCCGCGCCGTACGTCTCCTTCACGTACTCGATCGTGCGGTCTCGATTGTACTGGCAGAAGTCCACGTCAAAGTCAGGCATGGACACGCGTTCCGGATTCAGGAAGCGTTCGAAGAGGAGGTCGAACTTCAGCGGATCCAAGTCCGTAATGCCAAGCGAATAAGCAACAAGCGAACCGGCACCGGAACCGCGGCCCGGTCCCACGGGAACCCCATGGGTCTTGGACCAGTTGATGAAGTCCTGAACGATGAGGAAGTAGCCCGGGAACTGCATCTTCTTGATGATGCCGAGCTCATAGTCGAGGCGCTCGACATATTCCGGCCGCTTCGCGTCCCTCACCTTCTCATCCTCGTAAAGGAAAGCGAGACGCTTCTCCAGACCTTCACGTGAAAGATGGTCCATGTAATCATCGAGACTCATCCCGTCCGGCGTCGGGAAAAGCGGCAGCTGAGGCTTAGAAAGCACGCCGTCAAGACTGCATCGCTTCGCGATGATGACGGAATTGGCCAAAGCGGATGGAATGTCCTTGAAGAGTTCGCACATCTGTTCTTCGCTCTTCAGGTATTGCTCGCGCGTATAACTCTTGTCGCGGCGCGGGTCGGTGATCGTGAAGCCGCCTGCGATGCAGCATCGCACCTCATGCGCCTCGAAGTCCTGAGGCTCAAGGAACTGAACCGGATGCGTCGCCACAACCGGCACATTGAACTGAGCGGCGACCTTCACCAGAAAGGCATTCTGATTTTCATCCTTCGGGCGTCCGGCACGCTGAAGGTCAATGTAAAGACGATTTGGGAAAAGCTTCTTCCAGCGATTGACAATGCCGCCCGCCTGGCGCTCGCTTCCGGTATCGATCAACTGAGACAGACGTCCCTTAGGGCCGCCCGTAAGGGCAATAAGCCCATCCGTCGCACCGGGAGCATCGAGCCATTCGTCACAAATCTGCCCGCGATACGGATCCTGTCCTTCCAGATAGGCCTTGGTGAGCAGAACGCAGAGCGAGTGGTATCCCGTATGGTTCATGCAGTAAAAGGTCATCCTGAACGGATTGTCCGGGAACTTGTTGTTCTTGATCTTGACGTCGCACCCCAGAATGGGCTTCAAGCCCGCAGAGAGTGCATGCGAATAAAAGCGCAGTCCGCCGAAGACGTTCATCAAGTCCGTGATGCCAAGCGCCACTCCGCCCATTTCAAGCGTTTTATGAATGGCCGGATCTATGCGTACAAGTCCGTCCGTGACGGAATATTCAGAGTGAAGGCGAAGATGAACGAAACGGGGCTCTGTCATGACAGGATATTTTGCTCAGCAGGTTACTTCAAAACGGTGAGTTTAACCGAGGGATCGGAAGACGTCACGGATGTGGCCGCCGCAGGCGTCATGACCGCCTGCTTCATGTCGGCATGCATCACCAGCGCCTTAAGCTCGGAATGCGCACGCAGGAAAGCCTCCGCACGATCCCAGCCCATTGCAAAGAGTGCGGTGCAAAGCGCGTCAGCACGAGCGCCGTCGCGATCAATAATCGTCACCGACGAAATGTCCGTCTTTGCGGGACGACCGGTCTTAGGATCCAAAATATGGGAATAGCGCTTGCCGTTTTCCTCAAAGAAGCGCTCGTACGCACCCGACGTGATGACGCTCTCATCCTTTACCGCAGCCACGGCAAAGTAGCCTCCGCGAGATTCCGCAGGATGCTGAATGCCAATGCGCCAGGGGCGCCCGTCGGACTTTTCGCCCACAGCAACGATGTTGCCGCCCAAATCCAGCACGCCGCGCTTCATGCCCTCAGCCTTGAGAATGTCAGAAAGCCTCTGGCCAATAAAGCCCTTTGCGATGGCGCCCATATCGATGCTTTGACCTTTGCCGATCTGCATCATGCAGCGCTTGCCTTCATTCCATACACGCACCTTGGAGCGGTCGACCTTCGCAACGGCTTGCGCAATGGCAGCATCGGACGGCACGTGTTCGCCTCCGAAGCCGATCTTCCAAAGATTGACGACCGGACCGATCATCGGTTCAAAGGCACCGTCCGTTTCCTTGGCAACAGCCAGAGCCTGCCTCGTCATATCGGCAATTTCGCAAGGCACTTCAACTGGTTCGCCGGCGCGGCGATTGACCTCATTTAGAGGCGTCGCCTTGTGCACGGACATCAGATCGTCATAATCCGTCACCTTGTCTTCAAAAACAATCGCGTAATGCTTGACCGCTTCAGGCGTATTGCCAAAAAGCTTCGCATTGATGAGCGTGCCCATATGCAGCGTATGACGCTCAAGCGAATATTCCTGAGGCTGTTCGGCCTGCGCCGACTCAACAGGCACCGGAGACTCGCCTGCGGAAAGCGGAGCCGCCGCAAAAACGGAAGCCAGAAGCACAGCAGCCAGAGAAGCGTTGAAACGATTCAATTTCATGATTTCTTCGAGTGAACAGAATATGAGGGCCATCACGACAAGGGGCGGAGCCTCAGCCCCGCCCCTTGTTCGGCAATCAAACGATTCCGGGCATTACTTGCCCCAGGAATCCTTCAGGCCAACGGCCAGATTGAAGACCGGCTTTTCAGCCGTATGATCTTCACGGTCAGCCACAAAGTAGCCGTTGCGTTCGAACTGGAACTTGTCGTCTCGAGCCGCCTTGGCCGCGGCGGGTTCAACAAAGGACGACAGAACCTTCTTCGAATCAGGCGTCAGACGATCGAGGAAGCTTCCTTCGCCTTCATCCGGGTGCTGCACGTTGAAGAGACGGTCGTAAACGCGAACTTCAGCGGGAACAGCAGTCTTGGCATCAAGCCAATGGATCGTAGCCTTGGTCTTGACGGACATGGAGCCTTCCGTGCCGGAACGCGTCTCAGGCAGGTACTCGGCATGAACGGCGGTAACGCGGCCGGACTCATCCTTCTCAAACGACGTCGGCACAATCACGTAGCCGTAGCGGAGGCGGACGGGCTTGGCAGGCGTGCCGTCGGCAGGAACCGTCAGACGACGGAAGCCCTTGGGCGGCACTTCGGCGAAGTCGCTTTCTTCAATCCACAGTTCTCGGGAGAACGTGATGTTGCGCGTACCCATTTCAGGCTTCTGCGGATGATTGTTGGCTTCAAGCTCCTCGCTCTGACCTTCGGGATAATTGTCGATGATGAGCTTGAGCGGACGCAGTACGGCCACGCGGCGTTCCGCGCGCTCTTCGAGGTCTTCACGCAGGCACTGCTCAAGCACGGAGTAGTCGATCCAACCGCCGGAAACCTTGGAAATGCCGCAGCGTTCTGCAAAATTCTGAAGACTCTTGGGCGTAAAGCCGCGACGGCGCAGACCGACAATGGTCGGCATGCGGGGATCGTCCCAGCCGTCGACATACTTTTCCTGAACAAGCTGAATGAGCTTGCGCTTGCTCACAACAACATACGTAAGGTTCAGACGATTGAATTCGTACTGATGAGAAAGCAGGAAGAAATTCGGACGAACAACTTCAAGCGCCGCCTGCATGAGCGGCGTGAAATTTTCCGGGAAACGAATCAACGTGGCAAAGAACTGCGTGACCGATTCGTCAGCGATCGTTTCCGGCACACCTTCGCTCCAAGCCTCCATCAGGCGGGCAATGCCTTCTTCCGGCAGGCTGCCGCCGAGCTTCGCACGATTCTCATACGCCGCCTTGACGAAAGCCATGGCGCGTTCGTCCTGACCGTCAGCCATCTCGCGGATCAGCTTGATCGCTTCCTCATACTGCGGCGTGCGCAGAAGCGGAATGATGCGCTCGAGCGCCCAGTTGTAGAACGCGCGCTGATCTTCGAACTCCAGCGTACAGATGGAATGCGTGATATTTTCAAGCGAATCTTCGATCGGATGCGCAAAGGTGTACATCGGATACACGCACCACTTGTTGCCGGTCGCATGATGCTCAGCAAAGCGAATGCGGTAGATGGCCGGGTCGCGCAGATTAATGTTGGGGCTTGCCATGTCAATCTTGGCACGCACCACCATTGAGCCTTCCGGATGCTTGCCGTCGCGCATTTCATGGAAAAGGCGCAGATTTTCCTCAGGCGAGCGATCGCGATAAGGGGAATTCTTGCCGGGTTCCTTGAGCGTACCGCGATTTTCACGCATCTCGTCCGCCGTCTGTTCGTCCACATAGGCATAGCCCGTGCGAATCAGATGTTCGGCGAAGCGATACATGTCGTCGAAATAGGAGCTCGCAAAGTAGAGGTTCGTCTCATTGCCGAACTTCCAGTCGAAGCCGAGCCAGCGAACGCTGTCCATAATGCCGTCGACGTACTCCTGATCCTCCTTGACGGGATTGGTGTCGTCAAAACGCATGTGGCAGGCGCCGCCGTAGTCGCGCGCAAGACCGAAGTTGAGGCAGATGCTCTTGGCATGACCAATGTGCAGATAGCCGTTGGGCTCCGGCGGGAAGCGCGTGCGGATGCGAGCCACATCGGGCTCGCCCTTTTCCAGTTGTTCGCTGTAGGGCGCCGGATGGCCGCACCAGTAGCGGGGAAGATTGGCACCACGGGCCAGATCGTCGTCGATAATATTTCGAATAAAGTTGGTGACCTGGGCTTCCGCGACAGGTGCTTCGGTTTCAGAAGACATTGATCTAATCCGAATTCAATAAAGGTAATTTAGGTATTGTAGCCGCAAACCTGAAAAGACTGACATACGAACAGGCACTGCGGCCTACGCGCCTAGGGCTTCGGCAACCGCGTAATGAGACTGGACGTGTCCCACCGTCCGCCGCCCGCCTTCTGCACTTCCTCGTAAAACGCGTCAACCATCTTCGTAACGGGAATATCAGAACCGTTCCGATCCGCCTCAGCCTTGACGAAGCCTAAATCCTTGCGCATCCAGTCAACGGCAAAGCCGAAGTCGAACTCACCCTTGACCATCGTCTTGCCTCGATTCATCATCTGCCAGGAAGACGCGGCGCCAGAGCTTAATGCGTCGATAACCTTCGGCATGTCGAGTCTGGCATTCATGCCGAACGCGACGGCCTCGGAAAGTCCCTGCACGCAGCCCGCGATACAGATCTGATTGACCATTTTTGCAAGCTGACCGGACCCCGAAGGACCGAAATACGTCACGGCGCCCGCATAAGCATCAAGCACGGGCTCAATTCGGCCGAAGGCGGCTTCATCGCCGCCGCAAAGCACCGTCAGACATCCGTTTTCCGCTCCGGCCTGACCGCCCGACACGGGCGCGTCAACAAAGGCGATGCCGCGCGTTTTGCCTTCGGCCTCAAGCTCGCGAGCCACAGCAGCGCTCGCCGTCGTATGGTCTACGAATACCGAGCCGGACTCCATGCCGGCAAAAGCGCCGTTTTTCCCAAGCACAACGCTTCTAAGGTCATCGTCATTGCCGACACAGGCAAAAACAATCTGCGCGCCGCGTGCAGCTTCGGCCGGCGTTGCCGCCATGCGGCCGCCGAACGTCGCCGCCCACTTTTCGGCCTTGCTTGTCGTGCGGTTGTATACGCAGACATCGTGACCGGCAAGCTTCAAATGTCCGGCCATCGGAAAACCCATGACGCCAAGGCCGATAAACGCAACCTTGAGTGCAGGAACCGACGCGTAAGTCTTGTCCATCTTCATAAACCGTCTCCTTGACAAGCGGATCAGGACGCACAGGCTTCGCCCATGCGCTCACCCCATTCATAAAGCGCCTCAAGCACGGACTGTTTGGCGTCATCCTCCCAACAATCCTCCTGAAGGCGATCGATTTCATTGAAATAGTCCGTCACAGTCATCGCATCGTCACGAGCCTCGATCAGACGTCCCCTGCAGAAATCCGTCCACAGGCGTCGCTCTTCAGCCGAAAGCGTCTCAGGCCAGTTTCGAGCCCTATAGCGAAGAAGCAGCGTCTCAAAGCGATCGTCGTCAAACTCAATGCCGCCCTGCGCAAGACGCTCCGGCGTCATCCTGCGAACCTGCGCCATCATTTCAGCATCATGCCGGCTAGCAAAGCCGCCGTCATAGAGTCCGAAATCGACATCGGACGGCGCAGGCTTTTCTCTATCACCGGCCAGCTTTCCGATGCGCTCGCCAATCATTGCTCCAAGCTCCCGGAACCGATTCCAATGTTCAACGATCTTCTGAGCATTCACACCAAAACGCTCCTGACGTTCGAGCGGAATCACCTTGAGATTCGAGCAGACAAAGGGCGACGCATTCATCGCAAGCCGATAAATCGGCAGCGGTTCAATGCCTTCCGGAAGCTCGTCCCGGCGAGAAAAAAAGCGGGATTTGAAATCCTCGTCACTCATCTCCGACACAATCGACGGATCGACGGACAAGTCCCACATCAGCGCCTCATTGCTTCTGGAACCTGCAATCGGAATCTGTGCAGCTACGCGCATGAAGCCCGTTTTCTGTCCGAATTTCGGAGAAAGCCATACCACCGGTCCCTTTTCAACAGCCGCTCTGACTGCTTCCTTGGTGCGGTTGGCCAGCGCCCATTGCCATAGCTTGGGTTCGGTTTGCCGAATCAGCGACGCAAGTCCGACAGTTGCCTCCACGTCGCTCAATGCATCGTGTGCATGCGAATGGACAAGACCGTTAGCCTTGGTCAGATGTTCGAGCTTGAAGCAAACATCCGTTCCATTATCTCGATTCGGATCGATGTCCTTCCAGAGCGGCCACTTGATGCTCTTGCCTCGCAGCGCCCAAACAGCACAGACGAGCGGGAAAAGATCCCAGCACGAGCATCCGTTTCTCCACTGATGCGAATACGGATCCAAAAAATTGCGCCAGAAAAGAAAGCGGGCGACTTCATTGTCGAAGCCCGACGTGTTGTAGCCGATGCCGATCGTACCCGGCTGATTGAACCGAGACCAGATTTCTCCCGCGAAATCGCTTTCCGGCACGCCCTTTTCTTCACAGGTCTGCGGCGTCAACCCCGTCACGAGACAGCTTTCCGGCTGCGGCAGATAGTCGTACGCGGGCTTGGCATATAACAAGTCGGCGGCGCTCACAGGATTCAAATCCATATCCGTGCGCATGCCGGCAAACTGTGCCGGACGGTCTGAACGGCGGTCGAGTCCGAAAGTTTCGAAGTCGTACCAATAGAAAGTGGTGCTATCCGTCATGAAAGGATCCTCAGGCGAGAATCACGTCGAACTGTTCCTGAGTGTAGCTGGGCTCCACTTCCAGAAACACCGGCTTTTCCACAAAGGCCTGCAGAAGCTCAAGCGCCTGCGACTCCTCTTCGAGAAGCATGTCGATGACGGTCTGGCTTGCTTGAATGTGAAACTCCTTCGTTTCCTGATACTGCTTGCAGAGTCTCACGATCTCCCGCATGATCGAGTAGCAGACGGTTCGAACCGTGCGCACCTCGCCGCGGCCGCCGCACATGGGACAAGGTTCGCAGAGCACGTGCGCAAGCGATTCGCGAGTACGCTTTCTCGTCATTTCCACAAGTCCGAGCTCCGTAAAATTGCTCACGGTCATTCGGGTGCGGTCGGTCGAAACCGAACGGCGAAGTTCGGCGAGCACAGCCTCGCGATGTTCGTCGCAGCTCATGTCGATGAAGTCGACAATGATGATGCCGCCGAGATTCCTCAAGCGAAGCTGGCGTGCAATTGTTTGAGCAGCCTCAAGATTCGTCTTGAAGACCGTATCGCTGAAATCGCGCTTGCCGACGTAGCCGCCCGTATTGACGTCAATCGTCGTCATGGCTTCAGTCTGATCGAAGACCAGATAGCCTCCACTCTTCAGATCCACCCTGCGCTCAAGCGCATGCTCGATTTCGGTTTCGATGCCATGGAGCTCGAAGAGCGGCCTGTCGCCCCTGTAGAGAGTGAGCCTGTCCTTTGCGGCAGGAACGAATCGGTCCGCGAAGTTCTGCAGAGCCTCGAAATTCTCCCTGCTGTCGACCTCGACCGTTTCAGTATCCTGATGAACCATGTCTCGCAGCACGCGCTGCGCCAACGACAGATCCTGGTAGAGAAGCTTCGGGCCGGTGCTTCGACCGGCAAGCTCGTGAATATCCGTCCACAGACGACCCAAATAAGCCATGTCGTCCAGGAATTCCTGCTCCGTCGCGCCTTCTTCGGCACTCGTTCGGATGATGTAGCCGCCCTTTTCCGTTTCTGGACGCAATTCCAGCATCATGGCGCGAAGCGAATCGCGCATCGCCGCATCCTCGATGCGCTGAGAAACGCCGATATGATTGTCTCTCGGCAAATAGACGAGCTTGCGGCCCGCAAGAGAAATGGTCGTCGTAAGACGCGCGCCCTTGGTGCCGATCGGATCCTTGGCCACCTGAACCATGAGGGACTGGCCTTCATGAATAATCGTCTCGATGGGCGCAGGCTTTTCCCCTTCGCGATGCGCTTCAGCGATATCCGCCACATGAAGGAAGGCCGTGCGCTCAAGGCCCACATCAACGAAGGCGCTCTGCATGCCCGGAAGCACGCGCACAACCTTGCCTAGATAAACGTTTCCAACGAGACCGCGCGCACAGTCGCGCTCGATGAAGAGATCCTGAAGAACGCCATCCACTACAATGGCGACACGCACTTCACGGGGCGTGCAGTTGATAAGAATATGTTCCACGATGGCGGCTCCTTGCCTGCCTGCGACATTGCGCTCAAAGTTGACTGCTTCACATTGTAGTGGGTTTGCCGCGCCCGCTTTGAAAGTCGGCGCTCTAATCACGGTTTTTCACACATGCTGTTGGTCACAGGCGGAGCCGGCTTCATCGGCTCAAACTTCATCACGGAATGGTTCAAGTCCCACGACGAAAGCATTCTGACGCTCGACGCCCTGACGTATGCGGGGAACAAATCCAACCTGCTCGACGTCGAACATGATCCGCGCCATCGCTTTGTCGAAGGAAACATTCTGGACGAAGCGATGGTGGCAGACCTCTTCGACCGCTTCCGTCCGCGCGCCGTCGTTCACTTTGCCGCAGAAAGCCACGTCGACCGTTCGATTTCCGGACCTCAGATATTCGTCGATACGAACGTCAAAGGCACGACCGTCCTGCTCGGCGTTGCCTACCGCTACTGGCTGACGCTTGACGAGGAAGAGAAGGCGGCGTTTCGCTTCATCAACATCTCCACCGACGAGGTTTACGGCTCCATGACGGCGGACACGCCGCCCAATACCGAAGCCACGCCCTTCGATCCCAGCAGTCCCTATTCGGCCAGCAAGGCCGCAGCCGACCAGTTCGGGCGCGCCTATTTCAGAACCTACGGCCTGCCCGTCGTAACGGTCCGATGCACCAACAACTACGGCCCCCGCCAGTATCCGGAAAAGCTACTCCCCTTCATGCTGACAAGAGCCCTCGCCGGCAAAACACTGCCCGTATACGGCGACGGGCAGCAGATTCGCGACTGGATTCACGTGCACGACTTCTGCCGTGCGCTTCGCATTATTCTGGAAAAATCCGCACCAGGCGACATCTTCAACGTCGGCGCATCCAACGAGATGAACAACCTGAATTTTCTGAAGGCCGCCATGTCAGCCCTTGACAAGCTGGCTCCGCGTGCCGACGGACGCCCTCATGCGGATGCCATTGTTCATGTCCACGACCGTCCCGGACACGATCGGCGCTACGCGCTTGACGCCGGACGTCTGCGCCGAACGCTTGGATGGGAGCCTCAAATATCCTTTGACGAAGGGCTTCGCACTACCGTTCAATGGTATCTGGATCATTCCGTCTCGGTTTTCTGAAACCCTTCAGCGAGGCGACCACGCCCATCAGCAACAGGGCAATGCCGATCAGCATGAGCGGCGTCGGCCATTTACTGCGCCACATGTGCGCATATGTCACGGCAAAGATTGTCTCGAAAATGATCATCTGGCCGCCAAGTGCAGGCGGCAGCCTCTGACTCATCAGGCTCCACAACACAATGCCGAGCCAGGAGGCGCAAAGACCTAAAAAAAACGCCATTCCGATGAAAAGCACCGGAGTTGGTCCGAATACTTCAGCCGGCGTCCCGGTAACGGCAAAGAAAGCCATCCCAACGACAGCACAGGGCAGAAGCGCCAGCCCCTGCGCCGTCGACCAAGTCTTCGGGGACTTGCCCGGGTGAGACAGCAGCCACTCCGCATTGCTGAGGGGATACCATGTCCAGACGAACATGGACACAAATGCGAATGCAACGCCAAGCCAGAAATTGCCAGAACTCACGCGACCGTCGCCCACCAGATAGGCAAACTCCGTCCAGTTGAGACAAACCATGCCGGCAAAGACCAGACCCAGCGGCGGAACGACGCGCCGCCAAGGCACCGCATCCCTCCCGGCCCGCATGTTTCCGATGACGGCCACCATGATGGGAATCATTGCCGTAAAAGCCCCGGCAATCGGCGCTCCCGCACGCTGACAGGCTTCGGCAAGCAGCCAGTAGTAGAAGATGTTTCCGACAACCCCCAGCGCCAGCGCTCTGTGCCAATCCGCGGCCGTATAGGACTTCAGCTCCCTCCAGGCCGGCACAGCAAGCCCGACGGACAGCATGCCGAACACCAGATACCGCATCATCGCAATGAGTGCCGGGCTGTAATCCGGCAGAATCAACGGGACAACGTAAACGCTGCCCCAGATCATGCACGCGGCAATTCCAAACAAAACGCCCATCAGCATGGCATTTCGTCCCTTGAGAACTCCCTAGTCGAACATCAGCACTCGACGATCGAAACAGCCAACCCGCCGAGACTGGTTTCCTTGTACTTGCTCTGCATGTCGCGGCCGGTCGCCATCATGGTGTGAATCACCTGATCGAGGCTGATGTAGTGCGAACCGTTGCCGCGAAGCGCCATACGGGCCGCATTAATGGCCTTGACGGCGGCAATGGCGTTGCGCTCGATGCAGGGAATCTGAACCTGCCCGGCCACCGGATCGCAGGTGAGCCCGAGATTGTGCTCCATGCCGATTTCGGCCGCGTTTTCAATTTGCTCGACCGTCCCGCCGCAAACAGCCGCAAGACCGGCGGCCGCCATGGAGCAGGCCACGCCGACCTCGCCCTGGCAGCCGACTTCCGCACCGGAAATGGACGCATTTTCCTTGTAGAGCATGCCGACTGCGCCGGCCGTCAGCAGGAAGGTGCGCACACCTTCCTGAGTGCTGCCCGAAATATGGCGCAGATAATATTCAATCACAGCCGGAATGACGCCGGCTGCGCCGTTTGTCGGCGCAGTCACGACACGGCCGCCGGCAGCATTTTCCTCAGCCACAGCCATGGCGTAAACGTTCACCCAGTCAAGAACGACAAGCGGGTCATCGGTGCGCTGCATCACATCCCGCATCAGGGCATTGGCACGGCGAGCGATCTTGAAAGGGCCGGGCAGAACCTCGGTCTGACGCATGCCGCGCTCGACGGCCGCGTGCATCACCCCCAAAACGGCATCAAGCTTTTGCTCAACCTCCACCGGTGAAAGATCGACGCACTCGTTGCGGAAAACCATTTCGGCAATCGTCAGATTATTGTCACGGGCGAGCTTCATCAGTTCGTTGCCCGTGCGATAAGGGAAAGGCTTCGCCTTCACGCCCTGAAACACCTTGGGCGTCACGGGCTGTTCGGGATCATCCTCGCGAGCGGCCACAATGAAGCCGCCGCCAACGGAATAGTAGCGTCGACGGTATAGCAGCGTTTCACCGGCAAACAAGGAAAACTCCATGGCATTGGTATGAAAGGCTGGAACCTTGTCGGCATGAAAGGCAATGTCGGCATCCGGATCAAAAGCCACAGGATGCACGCTGTCGAGCTTCAGCTGATGGGAAGTGCGAACCTCTTGAATAAGAACCGGCACTTCATCAGGATCCATGGTTTCCGGGCTCCGGCCAAGAAGGCCCAGCTGAGCCGCCGTGTCCGTGCCATGTCCCTTGCCGGTAGCCGCAAGACTTCCCATCAACTCAATCTTGAGCGATGTAGCCTGCTCAAGAATGCCTCGATCCCTGATCAACTTGACAAATGCATGCCCCGCACGCATCGGTCCAACCGTGTGCGAAGACGAAGGGCCGATGCCCACCTTGAACATGTCGAAAACACTGCCTGCCATTTTTTACTGCGAATTCTGAAAAAGGAAATAAGCCTCTGCCGAGGGGAGGCTCACAACTGCTGCCGTCAACATCCTGAACTTCATCGACGATCCGTCATTGCAGAACGTTGCACGGGGATCTCATCATACAGGCTGACCATATACAATAACTACGCTCATTGTATTTTCTCAATACGGGTTTTACGCAAATGCCTAACGTTCTCTGCCGTCTGCCCAATCATGTCGGCGACTGCTGCATGACTCTTCCCGCCCTGCGCCTTTTGGAGGCCAGCGGCTTTACTCCCATGCTGACGGGCAAGCGATGGGCTGAGGATCTGATGTCCGGCATGGGCTGGCGATTCGACCCTATTGAAGGTCATGTCTCGGAAGACCTGAACCGCATCCGCTACATCAGCGACCATTTGGGACCGCGTCCTCTGGGATTGCTTTTCCCGAATTCCTTCAGCTCCGCCCTGCTTTTTTCCATCGGCCGCGTACGCAATGCGGGCTTCCCGACGGACTTCAGACGCTTTCTTCTGGACAAGGTTGTTCCCGAACCCGGTCCGATGCACGAAGTCGAACGCTTTTTCCGTCTTGCTCACGGCGCCATCAAAGCCTGGGGCGGCACGCCTGCCTGGGACAATGTTCCTGAAGAACTGGGCATGAAGCTTCTGGCACGTCACGAAGCCGCAGCTCGCAACCTGATGGCAGAACACAGCATCCCCGAAAACTTCGCCCTGCTTGCCCCCATTGCCCGCGGTCTTCATCACGGCAAGGAAAAGCAGTGGAAGCACTTCAACGAACTATGCAAGCCCCTTCGCGACATGGGGATCGAGCCCATCGTCTTCCCCTCCGTTCGCGAGGAGGAGGCCAACCGCGCAGCCTGTCCTGACGCCATGATCCTGCCGCCCACCACTTTGGGCAACTACGCAGCTCTGGCCAAGCGAGCCCGCATCGTAATTGCCAACGACTCCGGCATCAGCCATGTTGCCGCCGCCGTCAGCGCCAATCAAATCACGCTTCTCGGCGTGACCGATCCGGCAAGAACCCGCCCGTGGAACAAAAAGGCCGTTTGCCTCGGCAACAGCGTCGACGGATGGCCTTCCTTCGAACAGGTTATTGAGGCAATTCAATCCTCACTTGCACGCTAATTCGGTCTCTACCGGCTTACGGATTCCAGACCTGATAAATCTTCGGTAAAACAACGCGACGACATTTCATAAGAATCTTTTTGAAAATTCTTCCGAAATTCAATCGTTGTTTGATACATACTTCTTGAGCCTCGTTCCTTCCCAAAATAGTCGTTGGAGCTCTCTCGCTTCGTCTAACAACAGGCTCAAGAAGCCTCCATGCACGGATTATTTTCGAATATTCCGACCAAGGACCGAACAAATAATGGCTCTTCCGACTTTTTGGGGAAACAGGGGGCTCGATGGTGCCTTAGTCGAGGTCAGAACCGGCTCGTGAGAAGGA
>CAKQKT010000026.1 GCA_934249275.1 uncultured Sutterella sp.
GGTCGGGGTGAGAGGATTCGAACCTCCGACTCCTACGTCCCGAACGTAGTACTCTACCAGGCTGAGCTACACCCCGAATTGTCTTGACAGCATTAAGTATCTGTCGAGGAAGAGCATTATGCCAGACTTTTTCAAAAAAGTAAAGACTTCTTTGAAAAAAGACTTCTTCCAAAAACCTGGTCGGGGTGAGAGGATTCGAACCTCCGACTCCTACGTCCCGAACGTAGTACTCTACCAGGCTGAGCTACACCCCGACTTTCCTCACATGTCAACGGTCGCGTTGAACCGTGAAGGCGAGCAATTCTAGCAGAGAATCTCTAAAAATGGAAGGGGCAAGTTTTTCGAGTGCGGTGCGGCCGCGGTCGAGTTCCTTTTCAGCGCGCATGCGGCACTTTTCAAGTGCGTCGGATTTCAGGATGATGCTTGCAATCGTCGGGAAGTCGCCGTCTCCGAGACGGATGGCCTCGTCGATCATGGCGCGCTCTTTGGGCGTACAGGATTCGCGGGCGTAAATGATGGGAAGCGTGACCTTGCCTTCGCGCAGGTCGGCTCCGAGGTTCTTGCCCGTGTCGGCGGCGTTGCCGCGATAGTCAAGAACGTCGTCGGCAATCTGGAAAGCATTGCCGAGTGCGAGGGCATATTTCGTCACGGCTTCTTCCTTTTCGCTGTCGCAATCCGCAATGGCGGCGGCCATGCGGGCGCCGGCCTCGAAAAGACAGGCGGTCTTGCGCTCAATGACGCGGAAGTAGCGAGGTTCGTCGACGCTGGGATCGTGTGCATTGACCATTTGCACTACCTCGCCTTCGCTCAGGCGGTTAGCGGCATTGGATAGAGCCTCCATGACGCGCAGGTTGCCCGCCTTTACCATCATCTGGAAGGAGCGGGTGTAGAGGAAGTCGCCGACGAGCACGGCAGCGCCGTTACCCCAGCGGCTGTTGGCCGTCGGGCGGCCGCGGCGCATGTCGCTTTCGTCCACGACGTCGTCGTGCATCAGGGTGGCCGTATGCAGAAGCTCAATCGTTGCGCCCAGATACTGGTGCAGCGTGCCTTCATAGCCAAGTGCGCGGCAGATGAGCATCAGAAGAGCGGGGCGCATGCGCTTGCCGCCTGCGCTCGTGATGTATTCGCTAATTTCCTTCATGCGGGGAACGTCGCTCGCAAGCTCGTTTCGGATGACTGCATCGACGGCAGCCATGTCTTCGGCGATGGGGGCGAGTACCTGTTTGATGAGGGCTCGAGGATCCTGTTGGTTTTGCATATCGGACATCTGTCTTGAGAAAGCAGTTGAGTGCTGATTCTGAAAGTATAGCCAAGCGAAGGCGCCTCTGAAGAGGGAGGCGACGAACAGGCTTGATGTGAACATGACGGAAGATTGAAGAAAATCTGTGCTTTTGCTTGACTGAGATTTATGAGCATGCGATAATCACGAGCTTTCCACGCAACCACACGTGAGGACGCGTCAATTGGGGAATGTCTTCTCAAGCGCGCTCACGCGATTACAAAAAGGTTCTGCAGAATCCGGCCGCGGCTTGCGGGCGGTGAAGCGGAACGGGCGAGGTTTAATTACATGTACGCTATTATCAAGACTGGCGGTAAGCAGTACCGCGTTTCCGTCGGCGACAAGCTCAAGGTTGAAACCCTTGCTGTTGAAGCCGGCGCTCAGGTGACCCTCACCGAAGTTCTCGCCGTCAGCGGCGAAGAAGGCCTCAAGGTCGGCAATCCGACGATCGAAGGCGCTACGGTCACCGCGACCGTCCTTTCCCACGGCCGTGGCGAAAAGGTCCGCATCTTCAAGTTCCGCCGCCGCAAGCACTCCATGAAGTCTGCCGGCCATCGTCAGAACTACACCGAGCTCAAGATCGAAGCGATCGCGGCTTAATTTGCAACCGACTTTTTATAGAGAAGTACTAAAATGGCACACAAGAAAGGTGGCGGCTCTACCCGCAACGGTCGTGACTCCAAGGCCAAGCGCCTCGGCGTGAAGGTTTTCGGTGACGCTGCTGTCAACGCCGGCGGCATCATCGTTCGTCAGCGCGGCACGAAGTTCCACGCCGGTGACAACGTCGGCATGGGCAAGGACTACACGCTCTACGCTCTCGTTGACGGCGTCGTGAAGTTCGAAGTCAAGGGTGCTTTCAACCGTCAGTACGTGAAGGTTGAACCCATCGCTGCCTAATTGAGGGCAGGCGTCCCAAGGGACGCGGACGACAGAAGAAAAGCCCAGTGCGGATCATCCGGCTGGGCTTTCTTATTGGCTGTAATTTGCGGGCGGGATTTTTCAGAAACACGCCTTCGCATGCGCATTCGAGCCTGCCGATCTGCTATTGTGGCACTCGCGCAAGTGCGGATGCGAAAGCGCGGAATTCCGAAACTGCATGGGACCCATTTCGGCGGTCCTCCTATCGAATCTTTCTCTGTGCCGGAGGCTTCCTGCACAGAGGCTCAACTTCAGAAGGTGTACTCGTGAAGTTTGTTGATGAAGCAAAAATTGAAGTCCAGGGCGGCAAGGGCGGAAACGGTGCGGCAAGCTTCCGCCGCGAAAAGTTCATTCCGAAGGGCGGTCCCGACGGTGGCGACGGTGGCCGCGGCGGCTCGGTCTATGCGGTTGCTGACCGCAACATCAATACTCTTGTTGACTATCGCTATACGCGCAAGTTCTTCGCTCCGAACGGCGAAAACGGCCGCGGTGCGGACTGCTACGGTGCCGGCGGCGAAGACGTCGTGCTACGCATGCCGGTCGGCACGCTTGTGCGCGATACGGACACGGGGGAAGTGATTGCCGACTTGAACGTTCATGGCGCACGCCAGCTGCTCGCAGCCGGCGGCAAGGGCGGTCTTGGCAACCTGCACTTCAAGAGCTCGATCAACCGTGCTCCCAAGCAGGCTACGCCGGGCGAACCCGGTCAGTATCGCTCGCTTGAGCTTGAGCTTCAGGTGCTTGCCGACGTCGGCCTTCTCGGCATGCCCAATGCTGGCAAGTCGACTTTTATCACGGCTGTTTCCAACGCTCGTCCGAAGATCGCCGACTATCCGTTCACGACGTTGCATCCGCATCTTGGCGTGGTGCGCGTGGGACCGGAACAGAGCTTCGTGCTCGCCGACGTGCCCGGCCTCATTGAGGGTGCGGCCGAAGGCGCCGGCCTCGGTCACCTGTTCCTGCGTCATCTCTCTCGCACGAAGATCCTGCTTCACATGATCGACGTTGCTCCCTTCAACGAGGAAACGGATCCGGTTCAGGAAGCCAAGGCCCTCGTGCTCGAACTTGAAAAGTATGACCCGGCGCTTGCTTCCAAGCCGC
This sequence comes from uncultured Sutterella sp., assembly GCA_934249275.1. Lineage (GTDB taxonomy): Bacteria > Pseudomonadota > Gammaproteobacteria > Burkholderiales > Burkholderiaceae_F > Sutterella. The sequence goes on from CAKQKT010000026.1 coordinate 3,299, forward strand.
GCTGGATCGTGCTTAACAAGCTTGACCTGGTTGAGGAAGCCGATCGTGATGCTCTCATCGAGCACTATCGCACTGAGCTTGCTCCCAATGGCGAACCCGTCTTCGTCATCTCCGCCGCGACCCGTGAGGGTTGCGAGGAGCTCGTGAAGGCGCTGGCCCAGCGTATCGATGACGATCGCCGCGAGGAAGTTGCATTCGCCGACGACGCCCGCTTCGATCCGGCCGAACACTAAAATTCGACGCCTTTCTCAAAGAGACTCGCCTATGCAATAGGCCGGGTCTCTTTGTTTTTCCTGCGCACCGTAAAAAGCGCGCGGCCTTTTTCTCAATTCACAGATCGAAGATCATGCAAGCATCTGTTATTGAACGCCTCTTCGGCCTCAAGGAGAACGGCACTTCTGTTTCTCAGGAAGTCTCTGCCGGCATTACTACCTTCATGGCGATGAGTTATCTCATTTTCGTCATTCCTTCCATGCTTGCCGACGGTGGCATTCCCCGCGCTGCGGCTACGAGCAGCGTGATTCTCGTCACGGTCGCCGTGACCTTGCTGATGGGGCTCTGGGCTCGTTATCCTGTGGGCGTAGCCCCGGGTCTCGGCATCACGGCCTTCTTTGCTTACTATGTCTGCGGTCCGGCGGGCTTTACTTGGCAGGCAGGCCTCGGCGCTGTGTTCATTTCCGGCATCGTCTTCTTTCTGCTTACGGTGACCCGCATTCGCCAGTTCATCGTTAACGCGGTTCCGATAGATCTAAAGCTCTCCATTGTGGTGGGCATAGGTGCCTTTATCGCGCTTATCGGCATGAAGAGCGCCGGGCTGGTTATCGCAGATCAGAGTACCTTTGTGGCGCTTGGCAATGTGACGCTTCCCGAAGTTCAGCTGTCCATCTTCTGCTTCTTCCTTACGACTGTTCTGATGGTGAAGGGTTTCCGAGCTGCCATGCTGATCGGCATTCTTGCAACGACGATTCTGGGTATCTGTCTTGGCGTGACGGAACTCCCGAAGGGCAGCTGGGTCAGCTTCTCACTTCCCGATGTCTCTGCAGTCTTCATGCAGATGGATCTGAAGGGCGCGCTTTCACACGGACTTCTCAGCATTATCTTTACGCTGACGATGGTTGACCTTTTCGACAACATGGGCGTGCTGATCGGCCTGGCCCGCAAGTGCGGCTTCATGAAGTCCGACGGTGAAATCCACAACCTTGATCGTGCGTTCATTACGGACTCCATCGGTACGATGTTCTCGGCCTGCATGGGCACGACGACCGCCACCTCCTATCTGGAAAGTGCTTCGGGCGTGGCCGCAGGCGGCCGCACGGGGCTCACCGCCGTTACCACGGCTGGCTGCTTCGTGCTTGCGCTCTTCTTTATCCCGCTAGTGGGCGTGGTGCCTGCTTACGCGACAGCTCCGATCCTCATCATTGTGGGCGCGCTCATGATGCAGGAAGTTGTGCATATTCACTTTGAACGCCTTGAGATCGCCATTCCGGCTTTCCTTACGATCATGACGATGCCTTTCACGTTCAATATTGCAACGGGTTTCGGCTTCGGTTTCGTGAGCTACACGCTCATTCATGTTCTGATGGGGCGCGGTCGTGATGTCACGCCCTTCATGTACTTGATTTCCGCGTGCTTTGTGGTGAACTTCATCATGAGGACTTGATTCCGATTGAATCGGCAATCGCAATTTCTGAAAACGGCGGCCTTCCCTCAGAGAAGCGCCGCCGTTTCCATTGCCGGATTGGTTTGTGGTACGGCAGAAATTCCGGCTTTGCGCTATGCTCAAAAAAACTGCTCATTCATTTCGGAAGGCTATTACTAATGGATTCACTTCTTAAGAACGCACATCGAGTCGTCGTCAAGGTTGGCAGCGCTCTTGTCACCAACGACGGACGAGGTCTCGACATTCAGGCCATCGAACGCTGGGCAACTCAGATTGCGGAGCTTCAAAAGATGGGACGCGAGGTTATTCTCGTCAGCTCCGGAGCTATTGCCGAAGGCGTGCTTCGCCTGGGCTGGGAGACTCGTCCTTCGCATGTCTATGAGCTTCAGGCCGCAGCCGCCGTTGGTCAGATGGGGCTCGTCGAGGCTTATGAGCGTCATTTCCGCAACCATGGCATCGGGACGGCTCAGGTGCTTCTCACGCATCAGAATCTCACGGATCGCGAGCAGTACCTCAATGCCCGCATGACCATCCGCGAGCTTCTGAGACTTGGCATTGTGCCCGTGATCAATGAAAACGACACTGTCGTTACGAGCGAAATCAAGGTCGGTGACAACGACACCCTTGGCGCGTTGGTGACGAATCTTGTCGAGGCGGACGTGCTCGTCATTCTCACCGATCAGAAGGGGCTTTATACGGCCGATCCCCGAAAGGACCCGAACGCAACGTTTGTCAACGTTGCCACAGCCGGCGATCCGGCTCTTGAAAAAATGGCGGGGGGGGCGGCCAGCACGCTTTCCAAGGGCGGCATGATCACGAAGATCCTCGCTGCCAAGCGTGCCGCACGTTCCGGTGCGGGCACCATCATTGCTTCCGGACGAGAAGAGGATGTTCTCACTCGTCTGGCCAAGGGGGAACTTATCGGCACGCATCTGAAGCCGTCGTCTACCGTTCTTCATGCCCGCAAGCAGTGGATTGCCGACCACTTGCGCGCTTCCGGCAGCCTTGTGCTCGACGATGGTGCCGCGAAGGCTCTTGTTGCCAAGCACACTTCGCTTTTGCCTGTAGGGGTCATCGAGGTTAAGGGTGAGTTCGTGCGCGGTGAAGTGGTCTCCTGTCTGACAGAGGACGGCCGTGAAATTGCCCGAGGCCTCGTGAACTATTCAAGCGATGATGCCTCACGCATTCTTCGAGCTCATACCGAAGAGATCGAAGAGCGTCTTGGCTATATGGAGCAACCTGAGATGATCCATCGCGACAATATGGTGGTCCTTGCCGACGCCTGAGCGAGTAAAAGCTGCCGGAGCTCTCAAAACGCGCCCTTCGGGTTAGCGCTCGAGAGGTCTGGCGGTTAAAATAATCAGATTGCTTTTATTCAAGCGGCTTCCCGACTAATGACGGAAGCCGCCGTTATTTTCAACAGACACACGTTAAGAAAAATGCGCGCCCGTTCCTATTTCCTTTCCACGCTGAAAGAAGCGCCTGCTGATGCTGATGTGATCAGCCAGCAGTACATGATCCGTGCCGGCATGATCAAGAAGCTTGCCGCCGGCGTTTATACCTACATGCCGGTCGGCCTTCGCACGATTCGCAAGATCGAGAAGATCATCCGCGAAGAAATGGATCGTGCGGGTGCGATCGAACTTCTGATGCCGCTTGTGCAGCCTGCCGAGCTTTGGCAGGAATCCGGTCGTTGGGAGAAGTACGGCGCCGAACTTCTCCGCTTCAAGGATCGTCATGATCGCGACTTCGTGATCCAGCCGACTTCTGAAGAAGTCATTACCGACATCGCTCGCCAGGAAATCAAGAGCTGGCGTCAGCTTCCCGTGAATTTCTATCACATCCAGACGAAGTTCCGCGACGAACGCCGTCCCCGCTTCGGCGTGATGCGCGGTCGCGAATTCACGATGAAGGATGCTTACTCCTTCGACCGTGATGCTGAGGGCGCTGCCGTTTCCTACGACAAGATGTACCAGGCTTACCAGCGCATCTTCTCGCGTCTCGGCCTCATGTTCCGCGCCGTTCGCGCCGATACCGGCGCCATTGGCGGCAGCCGTTCCCATGAATTCCAGGTTATCGCCAATGCCGGCGAAGACGTTATTGCCTATTGCCCCGACAGCGACTACGCTGCGAACATCGAACTCGCCGAAGCTCGCGCACTCATCGAATCGCGCGCCACTGCTTCCGAAGAGATGGTCAAGCGTCCGACTCCGGGTAAGGAAAAGTGCCACGACGTGACCGAATTCCTCGGCCTTCCCCTTGAGAAGTCCGTCAAGAGCGTGGTGCTTGCTGCCGATCGTGTTGACGAAAAGGGCAATCCTCTTCCTGTCAAGATCGTTTTGATTCTTCTCCGCGCTGACCACGACCTCAATGAGGTCAAGGCCGGTCATCTGCCGGAACTCAAGGACGGCTTCCGCTTTGCTACAGATGCTGAGATTCTCGAGCACTTCGGTTCCAAGCCCGGCTACCTTGGCCCGGTCGGCGTCAAGGACGACGTTGCTGTCTACGCCGATTTGACGGTTGCCAACATGTCCGATTTCTGCTGCGGTGCCAACGAAGAAGGCTATCACTACACCGGTGTCAATTTCGGCCGTGATCTTCCCGAACCCAAGAGTGCTGATCTTCGCAATGTTGTCGAAGGCGATGCTTCTCCGGACGGCAAGGGCACGCTTCGTCTGCAGCGCGGCATTGAAGTCGGTCATGTCTTCTATCTCGGTACGAAGTACTCCGAAGCCCTCAACGCGACCTATCTCGATGAAAACGGCCAGCCGAAGGTTCTCGAAATGGGTTGCTATGGCATCGGCGTGACCCGCCTTGCTGGTGCTGCTATTGAGCAGAGCCATGACGATCGCGGCATCATCTGGCCGGATTCCATCGCTCCGTTCGAAGTGGTGATTTGCCCGATGAACTACTCCAAGAGCGAAGCCGTGCGCGATGCCGCCGACCGCCTCTATGAAGAACTCAAGGCTCAGGGTGTTGACGTCATTCTCGACGACCGCGATATGCGTCCGGGCGTTATGTTCGCCGACTGGGAGCTCATCGGCGTGCCGCACCGCGTCGTCATCGGCGACCGCGGCCTTAAGAACGGCGAAGTCGAATACGCCAATCGTCGCAACCTCGCTGAGAAGGTGATGGTCAAGACCGAGGAAGCTGTCGAGTTCGTCCTGAAGCAGATCAAGCGCTAAGCATGATGGCAAAGGGGCTCTGTTTGGGAGCCCCCGGATGAAAATGAAAAGAGGAGGTCGTTTGAACCTCCTCTTTTTTTCTAGTTGCAGAAGCGGATCAGTGCCTGTCGTCGACGGGGTCGAAGCGAAGGCGCACTTCCTTAGGAAGGTTGTAGCCCTTGTCTGGAATCGGGAAGGGCTTGCATTTCAGGATGGCGTTTCGCACGGCGGAGTCATAGGCATCCCAGCCGGACTTCTTCGCGTAAAGCGGCGTTCCGGCAAGTTCGCCATTGGGCAGAGGTTTGACGACGAACTCGGCAATGAACTGGCCGCGACGCGTAGTCGGCGGGACTTCGATCGAAATGTTCGGGCGGACGCAAGCAATGATGCGGGCGTTGTAGCTGGCAAGAGCCGAGCCCGTAAGGTTCTGCTTTACGTTGCGCTTGTCGCCCGTGGGCGTGCCGGAGCGCTGGCTGTCCGGATCGATTTTGGCGTTGAGTCGCGCCAGTTCCTGCTGTCGGATGGCCTGGCGAATGCGCTCGCGTTCACGTCGTTCTTCGGCGGCTTTCTTTTCTGCGGCAATGCGCTTGAGTTCGGCCTGACGCTTTTCTTCGGCAATGCGTGCCTCCTCGGCTCGCTTTGCTTCTGCGATGCGTGCTTCTTCAGCACGTTTTTCTTCAGCCAGACGCTTTTCCTCAGCTAGGCGGGCTTCTTCAAGTCGACGGGCTTCAGCCTGCAGTCTGGCTTCTTCAGCTGCCTTTCGTTCAAGGGCGAGCTTTTCCTGGGCGATGCGTTCAGCTTCCTGTTGTGCTCGCTTTTCTTCGGCGCGTCGTTCAGCTTCAATGGCGTCCTGACGGGCTTTTTCAATTCGTTCGGCCTCGGCGCGCTCGGCGGCAACGCGTGCCTCTTCAGCGCGTCGCGCCTCTTCGGCTTCGCGGGCTTCCTGGGCGACCTTTTCAGCCTCAAGGCGCTCGCGTTCGGCGGCCAGAAGTGCCTCCTGACGTTCAGCTTCGCGCTGAGCAGCTTCTTCCTGCATGCGAGCCTGTTGAGCTTCTGCTTCCTTTTCGGCGGCTTCACGCGCTTCCTGGGCTTCCTGAGACTCGCGTTGTTCATCGATCTCATTGGGCTTGGGGTCGGGCGCTTCGGGAGGTTTGACGGCTACGCCCTTGGGATCGTTTCCGCCCGAGACCGCTTCAGGAGCCCATAGTTCCGCGTAGACGGTTTCGGAATTGGTGGACCACTGGAAAACGGAGAAGAGTCCGACGAAAAGGATGACGTGCACGCAGCCGGAGAGAACGGCGGCCGGTACGATGTCCCGGCGGTCCTCTTTTCGGAAGCGGTCGTTAGTCTCTCTGTCGTTCATGACAAAATCGGGTTGCGTTATGGTTTAGCGGGCATTGGCGCTTCGTTCGATGCGAAGTGCAAGGCCGACTCGGGGAACGTCGGCGCTCTGGAGGAGCTTGAGAACGTTGACGACTTCTTCGTAGCGGACATCCTTGTCGGCGGCGATGACGACGGGCGTATCTCCCTTTTCTCCTTGAGCGGTCTTGACGGCGGCAACAAGTCCGGGAAGATCAACGGGCTTCATGTCCTTGCCCTGTCGGATTGAGAGACGGCTGTCGGGGTAGACGATGACTTCAATCACCTGTTCGGGAGCTTTAGAAGCTTTGTTGACGGACGGCAGGTTGATCACGCTCGGATTAACGAAAGGCGCGGCCACCATCAGGATCACGACGAGCACAAGCATGACGTCGATGTAGGGCACGACGTTCATCTCGGCCATCATGCCGCGGCGCTTGTTGTTTCCACGAAGGGACATGGCTTAACTCCGGGAGTGCTGGCGCTGAAGGATGTTGAGGAACTCTTCGCTGAAGCCTTCGAGGCGAACCGTGAGACGGCTGACGCGGTTGTTGTAATAGTTGTAGGCGGCAACGGCCGGGATGGCGGCGAAAAGGCCGATGGCGGTCGCGACGAGGGCTTCGGCAATGCCCGGAGCCACAACGGCAAGGCTTACATTGTCAAGGGTGGACAGGCCCGTGAAGGCGTTCATGATGCCCCAGACCGTCCCGAAGAGGCCGATGTAGGGAGAGGTGGAGCCGATCGAAGCAAGCATCGGAAGACTGCGTTCGAGATGATCCATTTCGCGGTTATACACGGCACGCATGGCGCGCGAGACGCTGTTGAGCGCATTGGGATCCTGACGGCTCTGCTTGAGATATTCGGTCATGCCTGCACTGAAAATGCGTTCTTCAATGCCTGCGGTTTCATGATTGCGCTTGGCAGTTTCAAGAAGCTGGTTGAGTTCCGTTCCGCTCCAGAAACGAGCTTCGAAATCCTCGACCTGACGTGCGGCGCGGGAAATCGTGAAGTATTTCTGGAAGATGACCGTCCAGCTCGCGAGAGAGAGAAAGACAAGAATGGCCAACACGCACTTCACCACGAGGCTTGCGTTGGCGACAAGGGTCAGAATCGATAAATCGGCAGTGGGTTGCATTTTAAATAACCGCTGTTTGAATGGTGTTGGATGAAAAATTGTTCAGCAGGGAGCAATCAGGCGTCTTCTGACATGAAAGCCTTGATTGTTTCGTAAAGATCGTCGGGAAGGGGAGTGGGTGCGTAACTTTTCGCACCAATGACGCCGACTCGGACTTTCCCCGTGGCAATAGGCTCTTCGCCTCGCAAAATCTTTTGCTCAAAGATCATGGAGGCGTGTCCGAGCTTTTCTATGCTTGTAATCACTTCCAGATCGTCGTCAAGCACAGCACCGCGATGGTAGGTGATGTTGAGGGATGCCACAACGAAGAGAACGCCATCTTCGCGGCCGCGCTGCTCGTTTTGGCCGAAACCGATTCTGCGGAGCATGTCGCTTCGAGCGCGTTCCATGAACCTGAGGTAATTGGCGTGGTAGACGATGCCGCCGGCATCAGTGTCCTCCCAGTAGACGCGGACGGGAAATCTGATGTGCTTCATGACAAGTGTTGGTATTGCATCTGGGTGCCGTCAGGCACCTGAAAAGAACAAGTATAGGGATTTGCAAACAGTTGGGACGACAAGCGAAGGCGTTGTTGCAAATGGAAGCTTATGCATTCGGCCTGCTGACGGAGTTTCGCCAATAAGGCCAATAAGTAAAGGCGAGGAACCAGAAGGCCGCACAGGTTGCCCAGGGAAGAAGGCCGGCAACGATTGCCATGACATCTGTGCCGGCGGCAGTTGTTCCGAGCACATGCCAGTTCGGCCAGAGCAGAAGAAGCCAGGTGAAGCACATCCAGAGTGCGGCTCCGGTGAGCATGCCCGGACGCCAGTAGAAGCTTGAGAGCATGGTGATGCCTGTGGCAAGGTTCTCGCCCTTTCGGGCGCCGATAACGGCTGCGGTAAAGAGAATGGATGTAAAGCTCGTCACGCCGCCGGCAATCAGGGCTATGAGCGTGTATTTGACGATGTGAATAAGAGGGGGAGTTTCAGCCGGAAGCTTTTGGCCGGCGTGCTCAAGCGGTCTTCCCTGATCGTCAGCAACGGCGAAGGGACTGCTGGCCCCCTTTTCCGAAAGCCCGGCCCCGGACGATTCGATCGTGATCTGCAGAAGTGAATCGGTTCTTCCGTCGTGCTCAACGGGCACGGCGCTCAGTAGTGCGGCGCCGAGCGTGGCTGTCGCAAAGATGGCGAGCGCCTGATGTGCAGGACCGGCAAGCATTGCATAGAGCGCTTCGCGATGTCGATTGCTCTTGATAAAGAGTATGCAGGCGGCGAAGACGGCTGCCAGAGTTATGCAGACGAATGCAGAGAGAATCGGAGAAAAGGGCATGGCGAAAACGATCAGTAGGAGCCAAAAAGATCTCGCACCGCCGGAGTGGGCGGCGTCAGACGAAAATGCTGCCATGCCATCGGCGTGGCGACGCGGCCTCGCGGCGTACGCTGCACGAAGCCCTGCTGAATGAGATAGGGCTCTACGACGTCTTCAAGCGTATCTCGGTCTTCACCAACGGAGGCAGCGAGGTTTTCAATGCCGACCGGACCGCCTGAGAATTTCTCAATAATGGTCTTGAGGAAGTGCGTGTCGATCATATCAAGACCTTCCGGGTCGACATTGAGCATTTTGAGGGCGGCTTCGGCTACGTCCTTGGTGATGCGACCGTCGTGTTTGACTTCGGCATAGTCGCGCACGCGCCGAAGGAGTCTGTTGGCAACGCGGGGAGTTCCGCGGCTGCGTCGGGCGATTTCGAAGGCGCCCGTATCGTCGATACCAACATTGAGCAGGCCGGCCGATCGATGCACGATGCGGGAAAGTTCCTCGGGCGTATAGAACTGAAGCTGATTAACAATGCCGAAGCGGGCTCGCAGAGGATTGGTGAGCGAACCGGCACGGGTTGTGGCGCCGATGAGAGTGAAGGGCGGCAGATCAATCTTGATGGAACGAGCGGCCGGACCTTCCCCGATCATGATGTCGATTTGATAGTCCTCAAGCGCCGGGTAAAGGATTTCCTCAACAACGGGTGAAAGTCGATGAATTTCGTCAATGAAGAGAATGTCGTGCGGCTCGAGGTTGGTGAGCATCGCGGCAAGGTCGCCGGGACGCTCAAGTACGGGGCCTGAGGTCTGACGCAGATTGACGCCCATTTCATGAGCAACGATGTGTGCGAGCGTTGTTTTTCCCAAGCCGGGAGGACCGAAAAGCAGCAGGTGGTCAAGCGGCTCGCCGCGGCGCTTGGCGGCAGCGATGAAGATCTGGAGCTGTTCGCGAATGGCTTCCTGCCCCACGTACTCCTTGAGGAGCAGCGGGCGCAGTGCCCGGTCGACGTTCTCTTCGTTGGGACTGGCCGTTCGGCCGTCGATGATGCGTTCTTCCTCGATCATATGGAACCTCGCTTAGCGTGCGAGAGCCTTGAGGGCAAGGCGGATGCCTTCGCTCACCGTCACGTCGGCGGGGAGTGCGCGCACGCTCGCCTGAGCCTCGCGTTCGGAATAGCCGAGCGCAATCAGAGCGCTCGTGATGTCGGCTTGAGCTGCGGAGTTGGAGCCGCTCGCAGCTGCAAAGGCGCTTCCGGCGAGCTTGCCCTTGAGTTCGAGAATCAGGCGTTCTGCAGTCTTCTTGCCGATGCCGGGAACACGGGTAAGAAGCGTGGCGTTGCCCTGTTCGATCGCGTCCGAAAGGTTCTGAGTGCTCATGCCGGATAGAACGGCGAGCGCGATGCGCGGACCGATTCCCGAAATGCGGATGAGTGCCCGGAAGGTTTGGCGTTCGGCTGCTGTTGCAAAGCCGTAGAGAAGCTGAGCATCCTCGCGAACGACAAAGTGCGTGAGAAGCGTGATCTCCGAACCTTCGGCGGGCAGGTTGCAGAAGGTGGACATGGGAACGTCGACTTCGTAGCCGACGCCGGAGACGTCGATGAGAACCTGCGGCGGGTTCTTTTCAATCAGTTTGCCGTGAAGCCGTCCGATCATAATGTTTTCCCTTCTTTTGTGAGAAGTGCCGTCCAGGCGCTTCGTGCGCCTGCGGCGCTGCGCCCGCGGCGTGGTGTGGCATAAGTGCGTGTTGTCCCGCCGGCTTTTTCAAAGGCGCGCATTCTCAATGTGTTGGCGCAGCATATCGCACATGCCAGGGCGTCTGCTTCGTCAGCCTGTATGTTGCCTTCAATATTGAGCAGCATGCCGATCATGCGCTGCACCATGGGCTTGTCGGCGCGTCCGGTGGCGCAAACGGCTTCCTTGATTTCGCTGGGGGTGAACTCTTCAACTTTGAGGCCGGCGAGGTCTGCGGCAACGAGCGCTGCGCCTCTGGCTTGGCCGAGGCGCAGGGTGCTCTGAGGATTTACGTTGACGAAGACGCGCTCGGCGGATGCCAATTCCGGTTGGGTGCGTTCAATTACTGCAGTAAGTTCGCGAACAATGTGTCCGAGTCGTGCGGAGAGCTCGCCTTCGGGAACTCGAATCATGCCGCTGTCGACGCGAACAAACCTGCCGGCAGAGGCGTCGATGACACCCCAGCCGGTGCGGTTGAGTCCCGGGTCAAGACCTAGGATCCGCATTATGAGACTCAGCGACCGAAGCCGCCCATGCCGGGAAAGCCGCCATGGCCGAACTTGCCAAGCGCACGCATCATCTTGCCGAGACCGCCGCGCTTCATGCGCTTCATCATGTCCTGCGTCTGTTCGAACTGCTTGAGGAGACGGTTGACTTCCTGCACGGGTACGCCGGCGCCGGTTGCAATGCGCTTCTTGCGGCTGGCCTTGATGAGGTCGGGCTTGCGGCGTTCGAACGGCGTCATGCTGTCGATGATGCCCATGGTGCGGCGAACAGCCTTCTTGGCTTCCTCGTCGTTGACCTTGGAGGCCGCTTCCTGGAATTGAGCGGGAAGCTTCTCGAGAATGGAGGAGAAGCTTTCCATGTTGTTCATCTGAGCAAGCTGGGCACGGAAGTCGTTGAGGTCGAACTTGTCGCCCTGGCTCATCTTCTGAGCGAGCTTTTCGGCTTCGGCGAGGTTGATCGACTTCTGAACGTCCTTGACAAGGCCGACGATGTCGCCCATGCCGAGGATTCGGGAGGCCATGGCTTCCGGGTCGAAGGCGTCAAAGCCCGTGAGCTTTTCTGCCGTACCGACGAACTTGATGGGCTTGCCGGTCACAAAACGGACGGAGAGCGCTGCACCGCCGCGGCTGTCGCCGTCGACCTTGGTGAGGACCACGCCGGTCAGCGGCAGGCGTTCATTGAAGGCCTTGGCCGTATTGACGGCGTCCTGGCCAAGCATGGCGTCAATGACGAAGAGCGTTTCAACAGGCTTTAGGAAGGTGTTGAGCTCTGCCACTTCCTGCATCATCGCTTCATCGATGGCAAGACGGCCGGCCGTGTCGACGATGAGCACATCGAAGAACTTGCGTCGGGCATAGTCAATGGCCGCAGCTGCAATATCGAGCGGCTTCTGACCGACGCTGCTCGGGAACCATTCGGCCCCGGCCTGTTCGGTTACGGTTTTGAGCTGTTCAATAGCGGCCGGGCGATACACGTCGGCGGACACCGTAAGCACTTTCTTGTGCTTCGTTTCGATGAGGTACTTGGCAAGCTTGCCTGCACTTGTCGTCTTGCCGGCACCCTGGAGGCCAGCGAGAAGAATAATGGCGGGAGGCTGGGCGTGAAGGTTGATGTCGCGATCCGAGGCGGGCACGTCGCCGCCAATGATGGCGGTGAGCTCGCGCTGCACGACGCCCACCAGAGCCTGGCCGGGATTGAGGTTTCCGACAACCTCTTCACCCATGGCCTTTTCCTTGATGCGGGCGAGCACTTCGCGAACGACAGGCAGGGCCACGTCCGCTTCGAGAAGCGCAATGCGGACCTCACGCAGCATGTCCTTTGTGTTTTCTTCCGTCAGACGCGCCTGACCGCGCATGGTCTTGACGATTTTGGAAAGGCGCTGGCTTAATGAGTCGAGCATGGTTAATGGATTCCTGGTGTTGACGGGCGGGCGCTTTCGGAGGCCTGCCCGTAGGCGGCGGGCGCATTGCACCGGTCGCCGACGCTCCCGAAGGCGGGGCTTTCGGGAGAGCTTCTGAAAAATGGGATCCGGGACGCGATTTCAGGGATATCTAAGCCCTTTGCGGCTAGAATCATATTTGCAAGGCGCGTCTTCGGATGTTGTTCGGTTCCGCCGCAGGCGCTGAGAGCGCTTCCGGCCATTTGAACCGGACCGGCTTTCGCCGTCCTTCGGCAAACTACTCATTTTAGTGGCAACTGCCGAGTTTTGCACCGATCACAGGCCTCTTCGAGCGCGCCGCCGACGGCTTCGCCTCGATCGAGCAAGTCAAAAAAGAAGAGAACATAGAATGACCATTCTTAACATCTGCACCGTCATTGCCGCGATTCTTTATCTGGGCTCCGGCATGGCCATTATTGGCTCGATGAAGGGGGAGGGCTCGGGAGCTTCCTCATTGATTCGCTGGCCCGTGCTCGCCGGTCTGGTGATGCAGGGATACGCACTTCACGGAGAAATGTTCGGCGAAGGAGCCGTCAATTTCGGTTTCGGCTTTGCAATGTCCGAAATGTTCTTCTTTGCCGTCATCATCCTGTTGGTTGAAACATGGATTCATCGCCTGCACGGGCAGTTCGGCATTGTGCTGATTGCGGCTGCGGTAGGTACGCTGAGTCCGCTTGCCTTCACGGGACAAGTGATTCCTTCCGGTGAGTGGACGACGATTTTCCGCTGGCATCTGATGCTTGCAATCGCCGCTTACGCATTCCTCATGATTGCCTTTGTTCATGCCGTGCTCATGGCTGTCATCAATCGCAGGCTGAAGAGCCCGGATATTGCCGAAACGTCAAAATTCCTTGATTCAATGCCGGCTCTCGTCGTAATGGAACGCATCTTCTTCCGCATTGTGGCTGTGGGCTTTGCTTTTATTACGCTTACGCTGATTGTCGGCGCTTTGGCTACGCAGGAAGCCAAGGGCGTCTATTTCTTGTTTGATCACAAGACGATTCTGACGTGGCTTGCATGGATTTTCTTCGGCATTCTGCTGGCCGGACGCCGTTTTGCCGGCTGGCGAGCTCGCACTGCTCTCAATTGGTTCTGGGCGGGCTTTGTGGTTTTTGTCGTAGCCTACTTCGGCTACAGCTTCATTCAGGAATTGATTCGTTAAAGCCATGGGACGCATTCTGTTTTTCGTGGCGCTCGCCGCAGCCATGTGGATTGCCTGGACGCTCAGTCGAAAGCGCAACAGTCTTGACAACGAGGAGCGGCGCGAGCTTAAGCGCTTGCGTGCCAAGGAGCGCGAAGCTCAGGGGCACTCCCGGGAGCCTGCGGGTGAGGTGATGGTGAAGTGCGAGCATTGCGGCCTTTACTTTCCCAAGCGCGAGGCCGTGCTCAGCAAGGAGCACGTGTACTGCTCAAAGCGTTGTCGAGATGCATCCCGGACGCAGCAATGACGCATAGGACTATGGGTTCCGACGGATGGCTTACAGGTGTTGTTCGCCATCCGTCCGCGCACTTCAACGAGCGCCCCGCAGGGGCGCTCGTTTCGTTGGTCGTACTGCATTTCATCTCATTGCCGGCCGGTCAATTTGGCGGCGAGGATGTCGATTCCCTGTTCATGGGAACGCTTGATGCTCAGAATCGCACTGAGTATGAATCCTTGCGCGGGCTTCGCGTTTCCTCTCATTTCTTTATTCGTCGAACTGGGGAAGTCAGGCAGTATGTGGGGGTGTACGACCGTGCCTGGCATGCCGGCGTGTCGTGTTTCGAAGGCAGGAACGGCTGCAACGACTTTTCCGTCGGAATTGAACTCGAGGGCACCGGGGAGGTCCCTTTCGAGGAGGAGCAGTACCGGGCGCTGGAGGAACTTCTGCGTATTTTGACTGCAACGCTGCCGATTGAGGCCGTGACCGGGCATGAGCACATTGCTCCAGGTCGAAAGCAGGATCCGGGGCCCATGTTCAACTGGCAGCGTGTTCGTCAAATGGTCCCCGTGTGTGTCAGAGTCGTAACTGACCTTCAGTACATGCCCTCGGTTGTGCATAGTCTGATATAGTCGGTTGAATTCAAAAATCAGGTGTTTATCGCCATGCCTTCCCTGCTTACCGGACTCATCCAGTTTGTTTTTACAGCCGTTATGTCGATCCTCGGCGTGCTTCTTCTGTTGCGCGCATGGGTTTACGTGTGGGCTTTTTCTCCCCGTCATCCGATTGTGCAGCTCGCGCGACGCTCGACTGACTGGCTTGTGGAGCCGCTTTCGAAGTTCATTCCGAGGAGCGGATCTTACGATTGGCCAAGTCTGGCGGCTGCGCTTCTTGCCGCCGTCATCATGGTGCTTATGCAGCGCGTGCTGACCGGCATGCCCTATACGCCCGTCGGCCTGGTGATCGCGCCTCTGGCAACCGTTCTGCGCTGGGCGCTTGAAATGATGTCTTGGGGCGTCTTTATCTGGGTGGTGATGACCTGGCTTAGTCCGCAGAGTCCGATGACCTATGCATTGGGCACGCTGGTGGATCCGTTTGTTCGCCCCGTGCGGCGCATCATTCCGATGTTTGGCCGCTTCGATTTTTCTCCGATCGTCGTGATCCTGCTGACCAACATTCTGCTGATTCTTGTAACGCCGGTTTCTCACGGCTACATCCCTCTGTAATGGGAAGAGTTGGCTTGAAGGCGCTCCCTGCTGCGTAGGCTCGGAGCGCTTTTTGTTGTGTGCCAGGCATGGGCACAATCTAACGGGTGAAAGTCCCGAGCGCAGGGGATAGCAC
>CAKQKT010000027.1 GCA_934249275.1 uncultured Sutterella sp.
CCGGTTGGCTTTCGATCATCCCGCCGATCGTAGCTATCGTTCTCGCCCTTATTACGAAGGAGGTTCTTTCCTCTCTCGTGCTGGGCATTTTGACGGGTACCCTTATTTATACGATCGGCATGGACGGCAACGTCCTGATGGGCACGCTGGAAAGCGCGTTCACCGTGATGGGCAACAAGGTCGACTTCAATATTCTGATCTTCTGCTCCCTGCTTGGTGCTCTTGTCTACGTCGTCGCCATGTCCGGCGGCACGAAGGCCTACGGCTCCTGGGCCGTCAAGCGCATCAAGGGCCGCCGTAGCGCCCTGGGCGCCACGACCGGTCTCGGCGTTCTCATCTTCATTGACGACTACTTCAACTGCCTGACGGTGGGCACGGTGATGCGTCCGATCTGCGACCGCTACAACATCGCCCGTGCAAAGCTTGCCTACATCATCGACTCGACCGCCGCTCCGGTGTGCATCATCGCGCCGGTTTCGAGTTGGGCCGCCGCCGTCGGCTCCTCGCTTCAGGGCTCCAAAGCCTTTGAAAGCGACATGGCCGCCTTCATCTCCACGATTCCCTGGAACTTCTACGCTCTGCTCTGCCTTCTTCTGATTGCGTTCATTGTCGTGACCGACTTCGACTTCGGCCCGATGCGCAAGGCTGAGGAACGCGCCGCCAAGGGTGAACAATTCTCCGGCTCCACGAACACCGCTTCCGCCGAGCCGCCCAACGCCAATCCGCGTGGCACGCTCTGGGACATGCTCGTGCCCATCACCGCCCTCATCATCTTCTGCGTTCTCGCTCTGATGTATTCCGGCGGCTACTGGGGCGATGATCCGAAGTACCATACCTTCGCCACCGCTCTGGGCAACTCCTCCGCTGCTCCGTCCCTCGTCTGGGCCTCCTTCGGCGCTGTCGGCATTGCCTTCCTGATGTATGTTCCGCGCGGTCTCGTTCCGTTTACGGACTTCATGAGCGGCCTTGTCGAAGGCATGAAGCTCATGCTCCCGGCCAACATCATTCTGGTTCTCGCCTGGACGCTGTCCGGTGTCTGCCGCGACCTTCTTCAGACCCCGCTCTTCGTTCAGTCCATCGTGACGTCGGGCGGCGCCGAATGGTCGATCTTCCTGCCGGCCATCATCTTCGTGATCGCAGCCTTCCTGTCCTTCTCGACGGGTACGGCCTGGGGCACGTTCGGCATTCTGATCCCGATCGTTGTTCCGGTTGTTGAATCCATCGACCCGGGCCTGACGGTTGTCGCTCTCTCCGCCACCCTTGCCGGTTCCGTCTTCGGCGACCACTGCTCGCCCATTTCGGATACGACGATTCTTTCGTCGGCAGGTTCAGGATGCAACCATATTGAACACGTCTCGACTCAGATGCCCTACAGCTTGACGGTCGCGTTCTCTGCCTGCCTCGGCTATGTGGTTGCCGGCCTCACGCACGCCAACTGGATCCTTTCCATCATGACCGCCGTCGTGTGCCTGCTCGGCACGGTGAGCTTCCTTCACTTCTGGCACGGCCGCCGCAAGGCTGCAGCCTGATCTGAAAACGGCTTGAACTAGAAAAAACGGCGCTTCTCCTTCGGGAGGGCGCCGTTTTTTTGTCTGATGATCGAAGATTGGATGTGGCCGATGCGGATGAAGGCTGAGCTTGGGTGGAGTAAAGGAGACGTCCGGCGGCAGGAGATTCTGCTGCAAGTTGAGGAAGTGCGGATTTATCAGTGGCTTCAGCAGGTTTGTTGGAAACGCTCCTCTCGAAGAAGGTCTTGACGGGGCTTGGAGAGCGCCATTTCTCGATGATGCCTGGGCGAATTCCAAAATTTCCTTGGTGTTTGTATGGAAAAGGTCTTGAAACCTTCTTCCGACAGGCTTTGGACAGGACAAAACAATCTATAATGGCGCCAACCTTTTTTCTTTTATTTTCCACCCCGTCGCGGCCGTCGGAAAATCCGGGGCCTGCTGACGATTCAGAGGAAACTTATGTCGACCTGCAACGGTATGGTTTTTGAACTCAACGGCGCCCGTGCGCTCTCGGACTTCCGCGCCGCTCGCGTGCTCGCGGCCCTGCAGCGTGTCTCTTCCAACATTGAAGCGGTCTCTGGCCGCTTCTTGCATTTCGTGCATGCCTCCCGCGCGCTCACGAAGGCTGAAGAGGAACGTCTCGCTTCGCTTCTCACCTACGGCGACGCCGCCGAGGATGTCCGCGCCGACCTGGCCTTCATGGTGGTTCCGCGTCTCGGCACGATTTCTCCCTGGGCTTCCAAGGCTACGGACATCGTGAAGAACTGCGGCATCGAAGGCGTTCTGCGCGTTGAGCGCGGCACCGTCTACAACCTGGCTCTCAAGGCTCCGCTCACGGAGGAAGAGGCCAAGGCCGCCGCCGGCGTTCTGCATGACCGCATGACCGAATCCGTCGTCGATCGCACCTTCCCGGGCGAAAAGCTCTTCGTCGAGCTCGAAGGCCGTCCGATGGCGACCGTCGCCCTTGTCGAGGAAGGCCGTCCGGCTCTCGAACGCGCCAACGTCGAAATGGGCCTTGCGCTCTCCGCCGACGAAATCGACTATCTCACCGAAGCCTTCACGAAGATCGGCCGCAACCCGACCGACGTCGAGCTGATGATGTTCGCCCAGGCGAACTCCGAACACTGCCGCCACAAGATCTTCAACGCCAGCTGGACGATCGACGGCCAGGATCGCGAGGAAACGCTCTTCGGCATGATCCGCCGCACGCACAAGATGGCTCCGCAGGGTACGATCACGGCCTATGCCGACAACGCCGCCATCTTTGAAGGCGCCGAAGTCACGCGCCTTTATCCGCGTCCGGGCTCCGGCAACGAATTCGGCCGCGTCTTCGAACGCAAGGACGAGCTGACCCACACGGTCTTCAAGGTCGAAACCCACAACCACCCGACCGCCATTTCTCCGTTTCCGGGCGCCTCCACGGGCTCCGGCGGCGAAATCCGCGACGAAGGCGCCACGGGCCGCGGCGGCCGTCCGAAGGCCGGCCTTTGCGGCTTCACGACCTCGAACCTCAACCTGCCGGAACTTCCGCAGGGCTTTGAAAACGACAGCGACACGGTCACGGGCGAAAAGTCCGACGCCAAGTACGGCGCTCCGTCCCGCATCGCCACGCCGCTTTCCATCATGACGGACGGCCCGCTCGGCGGCGCCGCCTTCAACAACGAATTCGGCCGTCCGAACATTCTCGGCTACTTCCGCACATTTGAAGCCAACATCGGCGGCACGCGCTACGGCTACCACAAGCCGATCATGCTCGCCGGCGGCATCGGCAACATCCGCGACGACCAGACCCAGAAGAACATTCCGCCGGCCGGCAGCCTCCTGATCGTTCTGGGCGGCCCGGGCATGCGCATCGGCCTCGGCGGCGGCGCCGCTTCGTCCATGACGACGGGCTCCAACTCCGAAGCGCTCGACTTCGACTCCGTGCAGCGCGGCAACCCCGAAATGGAACGCCGTGCCCAGGAAGTCATCGACCGCTGCTGGTCCATGGGCGACGAAAACCCGATCATCGCCATTCATGACGTCGGCGCGGGCGGCCTCTCCAACGCCATGCCCGAACTTGCCGACCTGTCCGGCAAGGGCGCTGCGTTCGACCTCTCCAAGGTCCCGGTCGAAGAGTCCGGCATGAGCCCGCTCGAAATCTGGTGCAACGAATCCCAGGAACGCTACGTCATCGCGCTTGACGCCGCCAAGATCGACATCTTCCGCGACTTCTGCGAACGCGAGCGCTGCCCGTTCGCCGTTCTCGGCACGATCACCGAAGAAGCCGACCTGAAGCTGACGCGTCCGAACGATACGCCGGCCGTCGACATGCCGATGGAAGTCCTTCTCGGCAAGGCTCCGCGCATGCACCGCGACGTTGCTCATACGGAAACGAAGCTTTCCGCCTTCACGAGCGAAGGCCTCGAGCTCGGCAAGGCCGTCAAGGATGTTCTGCGTCACCCGACCGTTGCCTCCAAGTCCTTCCTCATCACCATCGGCGACCGCTCCGTGGGCGGCCTCGTCTCCCGCGACCAGATGGTCGGTCCCTGGCAGGTGCCGGTTGCCGACTGCGGCGTGACGACGCTCGGCTTTGAAACGAACCGCGGCGAAGCCATGTCGATGGGCGAACGCACCCCGATCGCCGTGATCGATTCCGCCGCCGCCAGCCGCATGGCCGTCGGCGAAGCCCTCACGAACATCACCGCTGCGGACGTCAAGCTCCCGCAGGTGAAGCTCTCGCTCAACTGGATGGCCGCCTGCGGCGCCAAGGGCGAGGATGCCAAGCTCTTCGACGCCGTCAAGGGCGCAAGCGACTTCTGCGTTGCTTTGGGCATTTCCGTTCCGGTCGGCAAGGACTCGCTCTCCATGCGCACCGCCTGGGACGACAACGGCGAAAAGAAGTCCGTGACGAGCCCCGTCTCGCTCATCGCCTCCGCCGCCGCGCCGGTTGAAGACGTGACGCTCACGCTCACGCCGGAACTCAAGAACATCCCGTCCGTGCTCGTTCTCGCCGACCTCGGCTGCGGCCGCGCACGCATGGGCGGCTCGATCCTCGCTCAGGTTGCCCAGCGCTTCGGCGACACGGCTCCCGACTGCGAAGATCCGGCCATGCTCGCCCGCTTCATGGGCGCCGTCCGCACGCTCGCCAAGGAAGGCGCCGTCACGGCCTACCATGATCGCGCCGACGGCGGTCTCGCCGCCACGGCCTCCGAAATGATGTTCGCCTCCCGCATAGGCGTGAAGCTCGACATGACGTCCCTCACGAAGGATGCCGACATCTTCGCCGCTCTCTTCAACGAAGAACTCGGCGCCCTGATGCAGGTGCCGGCCGACAAGGTCGAGCGCGTCATTGAAGTCATGCGCGAAGCCGGCCTTTCCTCCGTCTGCCACTTCATCGGCGAAATCGCCGGCGACGATGCTCTCACGATCTCCGCCAACGGCGCCGAAATCGTCAAGCTCGACCGTGCCGACCTCCAGAAGGCCTGGACGGAAGTGTCCTGGCAGATCGCCCGCGGCCGCGACAATCCCGCCTGCGCCGACAGCGAATTTGCCCGCATCGACCGCAAGGAGGACACCGGCCTCTTCGCCAAGACGACGTTCGACGTCAATGAAGACATTGCCGCTCCGATGATCAACACGGGCGCTCGTCCGAAGCTTGCCGTCCTGCGCGAACAGGGCGTCAACTCCCAGACGGAAATGGCCGCCGCCTTCACGCGCGCCGGCTTCGACGCCTACGACGTCCACATGACGGACCTTCTCACGGGCCGCGCCGACCTGGCCGAATTCACGGGCCTCGCCTGCGCCGGCGGCTTCTCCTACGGCGACGTTCTCGGCGCCGGCGGCGGCTGGGCCAAGACGATTCTTCACAACGATCGCATGGTCGAAATGTTCCGCACGTTCTTCAACCGCCAGGATACGTTCGGTCTCGGCATCTGCAACGGCTGCCAGATGATGAGCCATCTGCGCGACCTGATCCCGGGCGCCGCTCACTGGCCCGAATTCGTCCGCAACAACTGCGAACAGTTCGAAGCCCGCCTCGTGAACGTCGAAATTCTCGAAAGCCCGTCGATCTTCTTCCAGGGCATGGCCGGCAGCGTGATGCCGATCGTGAACTCCCACGGCGAAGGCCGCGTGCAGTTCCTCCGTCCGGAAGACGCCGCCCTCATCAAGGCCGCCGCCCGCTACGTCGATCCGTGCGGCAATCCGACGGAAGTCTATCCGTACAACCCGAACGGCTCCAAGGGCGGCCTCACGTCCGTGACGACCGACGACGGCCGCTTCACGATCATGATGCCGCATCCGGAACGCTCCCACCGCGCTCAGCAGCTCTCCTGGCACCCGGCCGAATGGACGGACGCCTCCGGCTGGATGCGCATGTTCCGCAACGCCCGCAAGTGGGTCGGCTAAGATGAATCAAGGGAGGGCCGCAAGGCTCTCCCGAGAGCGTCGAGGCTCAAGACAGACTCAAGACAAAAAGGCTCCGGCAGCAATGCACGGAGCCTTTTTCACAGATGCCTCAAAAAGCGAAATGCCCTGCCGAAAAGAAGTTCGACAGGGCATTCGTGCATCCGGAGCCGGGATTACTTGGCCGGAACCGGCGGACGGTTCTCGTAGGCGGCCGTGCCCCAGAGCGGGATCGTGGAGAGGCTGTGCTTGAAGCTGCCCGTCGTTTCCTTGGTGGAATAGGAGACGTAGAGAAGGGTCTGCGTCTCGGGGTCATAGATGCGGCGGATCTTCATGGCCTTGAAGAGAATGGACTTCGACTTCGTGAAGATCACTTCGCCTGACTTCGAGCGGTCGATCGACGCGATCATTTCGGGGGTGATCTCGCCCGTCTGGCGGCAGGAGACCGAGCTGTCAGAAGGGTCGGCCAGAGAGAGGTTTGCCTCGATGCTTGCGACGTGGCAGGTCACGCCCGGGATCTTCGGATCCTGGAAGGTGTTGATCTTGATGTCCTTGAGCGTGAATACGCCGAGCGAAACGTCGCCCACCTCGTCCTGGCCCGAGCAGCCGGAAAGAAGCAGGGCGGAGGCAAGCGCGGCGGCCGCCAAAAGCTTGATCTTCATGGGATTTCCTTAAGGGTGAATCGAGTGTCCGACATTATAGAGAGACGCCGGATTGCAGCTGACTTCGAAGGTTATCTAAGCGCAAAGCCCTGCTTCTGCAGGTAGTCGAGCAGGAACTGGCGGCGTTCGCGCGCGATGATCGGGCGGATGGAGTCGCAGAAGTTCATGTCGCGGGCGTTGCTGCCGCGGTTGGCATAGTAGCTTCGCATGGTTTCGTCGTAGGCGGAAAGGTCGTCTTCCGAGGGCTCCCTGTAGGCGTTTTCCATGAAGGTGACGGAGGCGGGAAGGCGGGGCTTGACGGGATTGCGCTGAGCCGGGTGGCCGAAGGCGAGGCCGACGACGGGAAAGACGTTGCGGGGAAGCTTGAGAAGGTCGGAGACTTCGGCGATGCCGTTTCGGAGGCCGCCGATGTAGCAACCGCCGAGGCCGAGGGATTCGAGCGCCGTGAAGGCGTTCTGAGCCATGATGCCCGTGTCGGTGCAGCCGACGAGGAACTGCTCGGTCCAGCCGAGGTCCGCTTCGGGACAGAGGATTTGGTTGCGGTGATAGTCGGCGCAGAAGACCCAGAATTCGGGAGCGGCGGCAACGTGGGCCTGGTGACCCGCGAGCTCGGCGATCTTCGCGCGAAGGGCGGGGTCTGTAACGCGGATGATGCTCGTCACCTGCAGCGCGCAGGAGGTCGATGCGGCGCGGGCGACATCGAGAATCATGGCGCGCATTTCCTCGGAGACGGGTTCGTCGGTGAAGGCGCGCACGGAGCTGTGGGCAAGCTGGGTTCGGATGGTTTCGTTCATGATGAGCCTGCAAAAGGTTGTCGGTCTTTTGAGTTTAGTCGAGCCTGAGCGGTGCGGCGGCTTCGGTCATGATTGGAGATGATTTTGTCTGCCGCACAATGGGCTCGTTTTGATTTCCGGAACTTTTTGGGATCATGTTCCCTAAAAGTGCGGCTTTTTTGGGATTGTGCTCCCAAAAAGTGAAAAAAATGCCCGCGATCCGTGAGGAAGGCGGGCTGAAGGATCCACAGGGCTTGGAGTCCCTGTTTGACGGCGCCCTGGCCGGGCGCCGACGAGGAGAGTTTTTTAGGGAAGAATTACTTCTTCGTGAGCGTGAAGTTGTGGCAGCTGTTGCACATCAGCTCGGGCTGCTTGGCCGGCTTGTCGGCCTTGTGGCATTCAACGCAGTTGACGGCGCCGAGGTGGGACATGTGCGGGTTCGGCACGGCGTTCTTGGTCTTTTCGGCGAGAGCGTCGTAGCTCTGGTGGCACTTCAGGCATTCGCCCTTCGTGGCCCAGCCGTTTTCGACGGGAAGCATGCCGCCGTGAACTTCAGCAAGGGTCTTTTCGGCAGCGGAAGCGCCAAAGGCAAGGCCCAGACCCAGGGTGGCGACGAGCGCCATGGTGATGGTTTTGGTCATGATTCGATACTCCGGAAATCAGTTCTTCTTGGCCTTGGCGCGGGCGGCGAGTTCGTTGCCGGCGATGCGGCCGAAGACGGTCGCAGCGCCGAGCTGAGCGCCGCCGGCGTAGTTGTGGAAGAAGATGCCGCCGGCGGAGTTGCCCACAGCGTAGAGGCCCGGGATGCTCTGGCCGTCGAGGTTCTGGATTTCAGCCTTGACGTTGATGAGCGGGCCGCCGAACGTGGCCGTCATGCCGCCCTGGAACGGAACGGCGTAGAACGGAGCCTTGGCGACTTCGTGGGGCTTCTTGTAGGTGTTGGGCGGCGTCATTTCGCCGAGCTTGCCGGCCTTGACGGCGGCGTTGAATTCGTTGATCGTCTTGACGACCTTTTCAACCGGGAGCTTGACCTGCTTGCAGAGTTCTTCGATCGTGTCGGCCTTGCCGTACGGGCTGTTGAGGCGGTCGAACTTCGGAATGACCTTGTCGAGAACCGGGCAGGTGCTGTCGACGATGACCCAGGCCATGTTGTCGAGCGTCATCTGGGCGGTCGTGCGGGCCTTGATCACGTACGTGTTGTTTTCGTCCATGAAGCGGACGCCGTTCGTGTTGAACTGGACGCCGTAGCCGGAGTTGAGAACGTCGGCCGGGTTCACGTGGGTGGCGCCGATGATCGGGCCGGAGTGGAACTGGTCCATGTTCACAAACTTCGTGAAGAGCGGCATGCAGAGCGAGATGTTTTCACCGGTCGTGGACTTGGAGCCGCGAAGAACCATGCGGGTGGCCCAGCCGCCGATGTAGCGGTCGACCATTTCGGGGTTGGCGGAGAAGCCGCCGGTGGCGATGCAGACGCCGGCCTTGGCGGAGAACGTCACGATGCCGTCCGGCGTGGCGGCCTTGACGCCCGTCACGGCGTAGCGGTCGTCATGAACGAGTTCGACGGCCTTGTGCTGGTACTTGATTTCGATGCCGCGCTTGGCGCAGGCTTCGAGGAGCTTGCGAACGAGCTGGGCACCGCCGGTGAGGCCTTCGCCGAGCACGCGGCAGGTGCGGCCCAGACGCGGATACGGCATCGGGCGGATCTTGCCGAACTTGACGCCGATGTCCTTTTCAAGCCAGTCGATGCCGGCGGAGATGTTGTCCGTGTAGGTGCGGTTGAGCGCCTTGTCGCCCATCTGCTTGGAGACGTCCATCATCATGGCGTAGAAGTCGTCGGCCGTGTCCTTGATGCCCTGTTCGGCCTGGTGGCGCGTGCCCCAGCCGCAGATGGAGCCGAGAGCGAAGATGGCGTTGCCGTCCGGACGGTCGCGCTTTTCGAGAACGCAGACCTTGGCGCCGGCGTCATGAGCGGTGATGGCGGCAATCAGGCCGGCAGGACCTGCGCCGAGAATGACGGCGTCATAGGACTGTGCGGCTTCGGCCGTCTTGGCCTGAGCCTGGCCGGCGAGGCCGAGGCCGGTGGCGCCGGCAGCGGCGGCGCCGAAGAAGGAGGTCTTGAGAAGACCGCGGCGGCTCATATCGATATGAGACATGTTTGATCTCCGAGGATCCTGGTCGAGGGGATCCGTGTGTTAGGAATGGGGCTTGACATGAGGACGGGATTCAATCCGCTATGCTGCGGCTTTTTTGAATCCCGCCCTGCGTTCGAGGAGCAGGGTTATTGTCCTTTCGGCGCACCACTACGTAGTGATGCGCAAGGTCAATAAACCGCTCTTTTCTGAAGGCTTCTTAAGGATTTATGCTTTGAGGGCATTCAGAGCGGAGCCGGCGCGGAACCAGCTGAGCTGCTTCTCGTTGTAGGAGTGCTTGGCTTCGAAGCGCTCCTTCGTGCCGTTTTCGTGCGTGAGCTCGATGACGACGGTCTTGTTGGGAGCAAGCTTGTTCAGGCCGAGGACCGAGATGCGGTCCTTTTCCTGAATCTTGTCGTAGTCGGCCGGGTTCACGAAGGTGAGCGCGAGGATGCCCTGCTTCTTGAGGTTGGACTCATGGATGCGGGCCAGGCTCTTGGCAAGCACGACGCGGACGTTGAGGTAGCGCGGCTCCATGGCGGCATGCTCGCGGGAGGAGCCTTCGCCGTAGTTGTCGTCGCCGACGATCACGCTCGAGATGTTGGCGTTGCGGTAGCAGCGGGCAACCTTGGCCGGCGTGTCGTAGGCGTTCGTGGCCGTGTTCCAGACCTTGCCGGCAGAGCCGTTGAAGGCGTTGACCGCGCGTTCGAGCAGGTTGTCGGAGATGCGGTCGATGTTGCCGCGGTACGGGAGCCACTTGCCGCCCGGGGAAATGTGGTCGGTCGTGCACTTGCCCTTGGCCTTGATGAGGAGCGGAAGTGCGACGAAGTCCTTGCCGTCCCAGGCGGGGAAGGGTTCAAGCAGGCGGATGCGTTCGGCCGTCGGGCTCACCTTGATTTCGATCTTTTCGAAGTCGGGGATCACGCAGCCCTTGACGTCCGTCACGAAGCCCTTGGCCGGGAGTTCCTGACCGACCGGAGCGGCGAGCTTCATGTTCGTGCCCTTGGCGGTGCGGACGGTGCCTTCGAGCGGGTTGAAGGTCAGGTCGCCGTTGATGGCCATGGCCATGACCATTTCAGGCGAGGCGAGGAAGGCGTTCGTGAGCGGGTTGCCGTCGTTGCGGCCCGCGAAGTTGCGGTTGAAGGACTCGATGATCGAGTTGGGCGTCTTGTCGCCCTTGAGGTGGCCGATCGTGCGCTTCCACTGGCCGATGCAGGGACCGCAGGCGGTGGCGAGCACGGTGGCGTGGAGCTTTTCAAAGACGTCGAGGACGCCGTCGCGCTTCAGAGTGTCGTAAATGCGGGTGGAGCCCGGAACGACCATGAGCGGGGTCTTGATTTCGACGCCGTTTTCGAGCGCCTGGCGGGCGATCGAGGCGGCGCGGGTGATGTCTTCGTAGGAGGAGTTCGTGCAGGAGCCGATCAGAGCGACTTCAAGCTTCTGCGGATAGCCCTTGGCCTTGACCGTTTCGGCAACCTTGGAGATCGGCATGGCGGCGTCCGGGGAGAACGGGCCGTTGATGTGCGGTTCGAGCTCGGAGAGGTTGATTTCCACGACGCGGTCGTAGTACTTGGCCGGGTCGGCGAGGACTTCCTTGTCGGCGCGAAGGTCGGCTTTGGCGGCGAGGTCGGCCACGGCCTGGCGGCCGGTGGCGGCGAGATAGCGGGCCATGGAGTCGTCGTAGGCGAAGACGGACGTCGTGGCGCCCATTTCAGCGCCCATGTTGCCGATCGTGGCCTTGCCGGAGGCGGAAAGCGTGGCGGCGCCGTCGCCGAAGAATTCAACGATGCAGTTGGTGGCGCCCTTGGTGGAGAGCATGCCGGTGAGCTTGAGGATCACGTCCTTGGCGGAGGCCCAGCCGTGGAGCTTGCCGGTGAGCTTGACGCCGATGATCTTCGGCATCTTGAGCTCCCATTCCATGCCCATGAGCGCGTCGACGAGGTCGGCGCCGCCCACGCCGATGGCGAGTATGCCCATGCCGCATGCCGTCGGGGTGTGGGAGTCGGTCACGAGCATCATGCAGCCCGGGAAGTTGTAGGTCTC
Source organism: uncultured Sutterella sp. (assembly GCA_934249275.1). GTDB lineage: Bacteria > Pseudomonadota > Gammaproteobacteria > Burkholderiales > Burkholderiaceae_F > Sutterella. Next base: position 11,502 of record CAKQKT010000027.1, read on the forward strand.
CATGAACACCTGGTGGCAGATGCCGGAGCCGGCGGGCCAGAAGTCGAAGCCGTAGCGGCGGGAGACGTCGCGCAGGAATTCGTACGTTTCAACGTTGCCCTTTTCGGCGATCTTGAGGTCGGGAATGGCGCCGGCGTTGGCCTGAACGAGGTGGTCGCAGACGAGCGCGGCCGGAAGGGCGATGCGTTCCTTGCCGGAGGAGAGGAACTGAATGATGGCCATCGGGCCGCCGATGTCGTGCGTGCCGGCGCGGTCCGGACGCAGCTCGATGTAGTCGGCGCCGCGCTTGAATTCGCGCAGGCTTTCCGGATGGTAGAGGTGGGTGAAGAGAATCTTTTCCGTGAGCGTGAGCGGACGGTTGAGCTTGCCGCGAACGGCGGCGAGCTTCTTCGGATATTCGCGGTAGAACGCTTCGATCATGTCGAAGTTGCGGATCTTGGACGTGTCGGATGCGGTCTTGTCGGCGGCCATCACGACGGACGGGATGGAAGCCGTGGCGGCAGTCGCTGCGGCGCCGACGGCGGCCGAGCGAAGGAGCGCACGGCGGCTGAGCGCGAAGGTCTTTTCCTGCATGGAAATATCTCCTGTTTTTGTAGACCGGAGGGCGCGGTCCGTGCGCCTCCCGGAAAGGGCTTGTTTGTCGGGCGTGTTGGTCACGCCTGTGAAACGCCTGTGCGTCAATGGTTCGGCGTTTCGACGGCAGGCATTGTTTTCCTTCGTCACCCCTAGTGGTGGCCGACAAAAATCAAAGCCCGGGATTTTTTCAGGGTTTCCACGGAGTCGATTTTTCAGCCGCTTTCGCACGATGAGGAAAGACCGTATGATGAAAAAGGAGATCGTTTGGACGGTCTTCGGTTGTTGTGTTAATGATGCTGTAGTGATTTGATGTTGAGTGTTTTGGAAAATCGATTTGAGTCGGTGAGAGAGACTGCCGCGAGGGGCTTGAGAACCCTTGCGGCTCTTTTGCTTGCTGCGATGAGCCTCGTTGCCGCAGAGGCGTCTGCGCAGAGCGTGGACATTGAGCTTCCGGTTGATGCAACGCTGATTCGGGGGCCGTACCGGCACAATTCGACCGCGACCGTCAGCGTGAGGAAGCCCGTGAGGCTGGCGATCGTAAAGTATGTGAAGCCCGCGCCCAACGAGGAGATCGTGCCGGCGTCGGTTAGAGCGCTCACGCAGTATTTCGGCGAGGATCGCGTGCAGGTGACGCATCTGTCGATCGGGGAGCTGACCGATGCGATCAGGAACGGCGAAGTGGATGTATTTCTGTCGAGCGCCGGCTTTTTCCGCCGCATTTCCAACGAAGGCGTCCGGTCTCTGGTGTCGGCGGTGTCGATTGCCTATCCCGATCCCAATCACGGCGAAGGCACGGCGATCGTGACGTCGGCAAAGCGTGATGATCTGAAGACGCTAAAGGATTTGAAGGGATCCGTTCTTGCCACCTCGACCCCTCAGGCCTTTACGGGGCTTCTGGTGCCCTATGGCGAGATGATGCACCAGGGACTTGAGATCGACGGCTTTTTTCGGGAGACGCTTTATTTCGGCGACGGCTCGTCCATGGAAAGGACGCCCGTGCATCTTCTGAACGGCACGGCGGACGTGGCCTTCCTGCGCCTCTGCTTTCTGGAGCAGTGGCTTGAGCGTCACCCGCAGTACAAGGGCATGCTGAAGGTTCTGAACCGGCGCGACCTGAAGGGCGAGGCATGCCAGAGGTCGACGGCGCTTTATCCGACGTGGACCGTGGGGTCGACCAAGGCGACGGATCCGAGAGTGTCGAGATCCGTGACGCAGGCCCTGCTTGCCCTGAGGCCTGTCGGCGATGAGGGGCTCTACTGGGGCGTTGCGACCGACTACAGCGCGGTCGACAAGCTTTTCTACGATACGAAGACCGGGCCCTATGCCTATCTGAAGACATGGACTCTCAAGCGCTTTCTCACGGAATACTGGCACTGGATCATGCTGATCGGCGCGTTCTTCGCCGGACTGGCGCTCCACAGCGTGCGCGTGACGCAGCTCGTGCGCAAGCGCACCGAAGCGCTGAGACAAGCGCTGGCAGAGCAGAAGGTTCTTAAGGACGAAGCACGGGCGGCCGAAGGGCGTCTGGCGCGTCTTGAACGTGCGGGCGTCGTGGGACAGCTCTCCGTCATTTTTGCGCACGAGATGCGGCAGCCCCTGGGCGCCATCTCGCTCTACAGCTTCGGCTTGAGGCGCATGATCGGGAACGGCTCGACCGATACGAAGAAGATGACGGGCGTCATCGACAAGCTTGACGAGCAGACCGAGCGCGCCAACGAGATCGTCACCAGGGTGAGGAGCTACGCAAAGGCCGAGAAGCCCGCGCGCGTGCCGGTGAGCCTGAGAGAACAGGTCGATCGGGCGGCCGCCGACCTCAAGACCACGGGACGCTATCGAACGTCGCTCAAGGTGACCGTCTTCGACGAGCCGATTCTGACGGCCGATCCGCTCGAAGTCGAGCTCGTTGCATTGAATCTCATGAAGAACGCGCTTGAGGCGTCCGATGCCGCGGGCGGCGTGGGCGTCGTCGTGACGGTTTCGCGTGAGGACGACTGCGCCGTCCTCACCGTGGCCGACGCGGGCGAGGGCACGAAGGAGACGGTGGATCGGCTCAATGAAACCCTTGATACCACCAAGGCCGAGGGGCTGGGACTGGGACTCACGATCGTGCGCGGCATTCTCGAAGCCTACGGCGGGCGTCTTTCGTTTGCCCCAAGAAGCCGGAGCGGCTTGATCGCCCGGGCGGTCGTGCCCATCAGGGATGCGGCCGACGAGGACGAGCCCGGAGAGGACTTGGACGAGAGAATTGAAAAGGCGGCGGCCTCGGAAGATAATGGCCGTGGTGATGGTTCGGACAACAAAGCCGTCTGACGGCGAAGGAATTTGAATGGCAAGACGACAGATCAGGGAACTGACGGTGACGGAGCTCGCGCGGGTGCAGAAGGATGCGCTCGTGCGCATTGTGGACGATGACGACTCGCTGCGCGACGCGCTGCGCTTCGTGCTTGAGACGGAAGGCTGGACCGTTGCGGACTACCGCTCGGCCAATGACTTTTTGAAGGGCGATGCGCCGTCGCATCCGGGCTGCGTCGTGATGGACGTGCGCATGCCCGGGCTCACGGGCATCGAGGCGCAGGCCGTCATGAACGACCGCGGCTTCAAGCTCCCGATCATCTTTCTGACGGGCCACGGCGACGTGGACATGGCCGTGATGGCCCTGCACGAAGGCGCGGCCGACTTCATTCAGAAGCCGGTCGACAACGAGCGCCTTCTCGCCGTCATCGCCTCCACGGCCTTCGAGAGCCTGAGCAGCGCAGGCGGAGTTGTGGATTCCGAGACGGCCAGGACGCGCTGTGCGGAGCTCACGAACCGCGAGCGTGACATTGCGGAGCTCGTGGCACAGGGACTCACCAACAGGCTCATCAGCGAGCGTCTTTCGATTGCCGTGCGAACGGTCGAGGTGCATCGGGCCTCCGCTCTGAGAAAGCTCGGCGTCAATACGCCCGAGGAAGTGAAGGCCGTGCTTGAGGCCGGAAGCTGACATTCGATGTTTTAACCGCAGTTCACAAGAGCTCGGGCGTCTGCCGCGGGCGCTTTCTGCTGTCTGCTCTGGCAAAAAATGCGGGGCGGGCACTATGATTGCGGGTACGCTTCAAATTTTTCCACCTACGGACGGACACATGCGCATCACCATCATCGGACTCGGACTCATCGGCGGCTCTGCTGCGCTCGCCTGGAAGCAGGCCTGCAAGGAGGGACAGTTCCCCGGCGGCTCGCTCACGATCACGGCGGTCGACACGAACCCCGAGACGCTCGCGCTTGCGATTGAAAAGGGCATTGCGGACCGCGTGACGCCGTCCGTTGCCGAAGGCGTCGTCGATGCCGACCTTGTGCTTCTGGCCGTGCCGGTCCTTGCCATGGGCGCCGTCATGAAGGAAGTCGACCGTGCGGCGCCGGCGGACTGCATCATCACCGATGCGGGCAGCGTGCGCGGCAGCGTGATCCGCGCCGTGCGCCTCAATTCGAAGATCGAGCGCATGCGCCATTACGTGCCGCTCCACCCGATCGCGGGCGCCGAAAAGGCGGGCCTGGAATTTGCCAATCCCAATCTCTATCACGGTGCGACCGGCGTCGTGACGCCGCTCCCCGAATCCAATGCCGAGGACGTCGCCGTCGTGGCCAATCTTTGGCGCGCGGCCGGCCTTCATGTCGTCGAGATGACGCCCGAAGAGCACGACCGCGTCTACGCGATGGTCTCCCACGTCCCGCACATGATCGCCTTTGCCCTCATGGACATGGCCGTCTCCGCGCCCGAAAGCCGGACGGCGCTGGCGGCCGCGGGCGGCGGATTCCGCGATACGACCCGCATCGCCGCGGCGGACGCCCGCATGTGGGCCGACATCACCCGCGGCAACCGCATGGCGATTCTCGACGGGATCAGCCGCTTTGAAGCCGCCCTCACGCATCTGAAGGGCCTGATCGCCGCCGACGACTACGAAGGCTACAAGCGCTACTTCGAGCATTCGGCCGAAGCCAGGCGCGAAATCAACGCGAGCCTCCCGCCCGTGCAGGCCGTCGACACCATGAAGAAGTAATTGGAGAAAATATAAATGAGCAACCGTCTGCCGCGAGCGCTGCTCGCCGACATCGCCGCCGTGATCGGTTCGGGCGACTTTGCGTCCGCCCTGATGATGCTCGGCGACGAATCCGGTCCCGAAGCCTCCGCCGCTGTGTCCTCCTACCGCGCCCAGTGCGCCGCGGCCCTCAAGGATTGGGATGCCTCGGAACGCCATCTGCGCGTCGCGCTCGATCTCGTCGAACGCCGCATGGGGCTTGCGCCCGCGGACGAAGGCGCCAAGGCGCGCCTCGCTGCCGCGCTGACAATCCTTCCGCCTGCAAGCGCGCCGCTCACGCCGACCCTTGAGGTCATTTCGCCCGAACTTGCCGCCGTGCGCCTGCGCCGCATGCTCGCGGATGTCTTTCTCAGGGCCGGCCGCGAGCTCGATGCTCAGATGGAGCTTGCGCTCCTTCCCGCCGAGGCCCGGAAGCTCGACTGATTGCCGAGGCTGAAAATAAAAAAAGGAACGGATTTGCGCTCTCGCACCGTTCCTTTTTTGTTGTCGGAGTTGTAGAGGAGTGAGCAGTCGCTCAGCTGCGTTCGGCCTGGCGAACGGCTTCGGCCGGCGTTCTGCGGCCCTTGATGACGTCGTCGAGTGCATCGCCGTAGTCTTCGAGCACGGAGAGTGCGCTGCGCACGAGTTCCGTCATGGCGCCGCGGGTCGGAAGCGGAACGCCGGTGAGGCAGAAGGTCGTCTTGAAGCACACGACGCCGGAGTTGAGATCCATTTCAAAGTTGCCGAGCTTGAGGCCGCAGTTGGCGCGCGTCACGAATTCCATCACGCGGCGGCGGTCTTCCTCGGGCACCTTGAGGGGAGCATAGGCGTGGCAGAGCACCACGTCCTCAAGAACGTGAATGTAGAGCGGAGCCTCGCCGAGGCGGCTCTCAAGATCAAAGCCGGCCTCCAGCGTGCCGGCGGCCTCGTCGAACCCGTAGGTCCAGCCTTCGTGATCGAAGGCAAGCTTCAAAATGGTTGCGACTTCGGGCAGATAGGCCATGTCGGACTCCTTTGCTGTTGCGGGACAGCCGAAAGTGTAGCAGGGCGATGCAATCGCGGAGATCGGGTATTCGGGAACATCTGAATGGTCTTTCAGTATTTTTGCGGTTACACTCCCCCTCTCGTGGTATGCTCAAGCCCTTTTCATAGGTTTATATAAAACCTATTTTTGAACATTTTGCGTAGAACTACGCATAAGATCCCGTTCAACCGGCATGCCCGCGATCTTCAGGACCCGCAACCCGCATAGCGACATGACTTCCACCAACGTACAGACGGATCCGACGTCTCCCGCCGGATCCATTCCGAACTGGGTCGACCCCGTCAGGGCGGCCGATCTTGTTGCGCGCAGGCGCACCATTCACCGAACGCCCGAATCGGGCTGGACCGAGTTCATCGCAACCGCCCGTGCGGCCGAATTCTTTACGTCTCTCGGCTTCAAGGTTCTGGTCGGCCGCGAGTTCATCGATCCGGTCTATGTGCGCGGACGCGCCGAATCCGAGGTGGCCGAATCCGAGCGCATGGCCGAAGCCGCCGGCGTCTCGCCCGTTCTTCTCAAGCGAATGGGCGGTCTCACCGGTCTTTGCGCAACGTTCGACACGGAGCGCCCGGGCAAGACGCTAGCCTTCCGAGTCGAGCTTGACGCCCTCAAGATGACCGAGCCCGCCGATCCCGATCACATTCCCTTCAAGGAGGGCTTCGCATCCGAACGCCCGGGCATCATGCACGCCTGCGGCCACGACGGCCATCAGGCCGTCTCATTCGAGCTCGGCCGCTTCATCGTCGCCAACCGCGACCGTCTTACGGGCCGCATCCGCTTCATCTTCCAGCCGGGCGAAGAAGGCTCCCGCGGCGCCTACCCGATCGTGCAGTCGGGACTTCTCGACGACGTGGACACGCTTCTTTGCGGACATATTGCCACCGACCTCAAGCCCGGCACCGTTGTGGCGGCGCCCGAGAAGTTCCTCTGCACCACGAAGATCGACTTCCACTTCGAGGGCGTGCAGTCCCACGCCGGCATGCAGCCGCAGTTGGGCCGCAACGCGCTTCTCGCCGCAGCAGACGCCTCCCTAATTCTGATGGCTCTGCCTCGCCACTCCGACGGCATGACGCGCGTCAACGTCGGCACGCTTCACGCCGGCGAAGGCCGAAACGTCATTGCTTCGCACGCCGACATGGAGGTCGAGGTCCGCGGTGAAAACG
>CAKQKT010000028.1 GCA_934249275.1 uncultured Sutterella sp.
ACAGGGCGGAGGGTTTCCGAGAGGTTGCTGGTCACGCCGCCCACGCCGAGGCCGACCATTTCGCCCTTGTCGTTGAAGCGCGGCACGGAGCCGTGGCCGTCGGTCGAAAGGGTGATGTGCGTCGGATCCACGCCGGCTGCGAGAGCTTCGACAACGGCCTGAGCCGGGTGGTCGAAGCAGCAGGAGGCGCCCGTCGTGATGTCGATCCAGCCGCCCTTGAGGGCGAACTGAACGGCGGAGTCGAAGACGTGGCGGATGCGGCCGCAGTGGGTCGGACGGATGTGCTTGATCGGGAAGCCGCGGGAGACGATTTCGTCGTACATCGCGAAGGCGCCAGGGATGTTGCCCGTGTGGATGTGCAGGAAGCCGATCTTGCCGGCAAGCATGGCGCCCACGCGGATGTCGGCGAGCATGGAAAGAACCGTCTGGACGTCCGGGAAGCTGGAGCGATGGTCGCCGAGGGCGATCTTCACGCCAAGGACTTCAGGCACGAAGAAGAGGTCGTTGCCGATCGTGTCGGTGAGGAGCGTCGGCGGGCAGCGGTAGTTGGACGTGTACATCCAGGCGGAAACGCCTTCGGCCTTGAGGGCGCGGACCTTGGCGAGAAGGTTCGGGATGGAGCGCGTCGTGTAGTCGGTGCCGGAGACGCCGACGACGTTCGTCGTGCCGCAGGCGATGAGTTCGGAGAGCACGAGCTCGGGCGTGCGCGTGGCCGGACCGCCTTCACCGCCGCCGCCCGTGACGTGGATGTGCTGGTCGAAGAAGCCCGGGGTCATGATCATGCCCTTGGCGTCAATCGTCTGCAGATCGGGAAGGTTGGGAGCGAGGTCCTTGCCGACGGCGAGGATGCGTTCATTGGCCATGAGCACGTCGACGACGCCGAGGTCCTTCGGGGCGAAGACGCGTGCGTTCTTGATAAGAATAGCCATAACAGTTCTCCTTTAGCGAATGCTTTGTCCGGTGGTTAGAGGAAGACAGCGGAGGCGGCAACGTTGACGATCAGCGCGAGAAGCATGACCGGGATCGTGCGCCTGATGATTTCAAATGGCGTAAGGCCAGCAATGCCGGCAACGGCGATGATTACGCCGGCGATCGGGCACATCGTGCGGGCAATGCTGGCAGAGAGCTGGACCGGAACGACGAGCACGGCGGTGTTGATGCCCACGCTTGCGGCGGCTTCGGGAAGCAGCGGCGAGAAGGCGAAGAAGGCGGCGTTGCCGGAACCCGTCACGATCGTGGCGACGACCATGATGGCGAGCATGACGAAGAGCATGACCCAGACGCCGGCGCTTTCCATGGAGGCGGCGGCCTGAATCATCGTCGTGATGCCGCCCATCTTGTTCATGCCGAGAGCGAAGAGCTCGGCGCAGCAGATGAGGGCCACGGTGGACGTGAAGACCTTGCCCATGCCTTCAAAGACGGCGCTCGTGCGCTTGCAGCATTCCTTGAAGTCGAAGTGCGTGATCAGGTCGACGAAGAAGGCGATCAGGATGGAGACCAGAATGCCGGTCTGCAGGTTGAGCTTGACGCCGTTGTAGACCATCGGAGAGAAGATGATGAGCAGAACGAGCGGAAGCATCGGCAGAAGCGCATAGTGCACGGGGCCGGCGCCTTCGAAGGCCTTGTCGAGATCCTTCTGATCGGTCTTGGCCGGGGTGCCGCTTTCGGCGCCCTTGGCGGCATCGCGCTGGTCGAACCAGCGCTGGACGAAGAAGTGGCCGACGGCAACCGTTGCGATTACGCAGATGGCGACCGGAATCTGGCTCTGAACGAAGTACGTGACGACGTCGGTCGACATCAGGTCGGCGGCGCGCATGGCGTTCGAGGAGGACGGACCGAGGTCAAGACAGCAGGTCGAGCCGATCACGGCGGCAGCGGCGCCGCGGGAGACGCCGAGCGCGATGAGCAGCGGATAGACGCTGGCCATCAGGAGAAGGCCGAGACCGACGGCGGAGTTGATGAAGAGAGCCATGAACTGGCCGACCACGTAGGTGATGGCGAGCAGCACGTACGGGGAGCGGATTGCAGAAAGCGGCTTGACGCAGAGCTTCACGAGAGCTTTGGAGGCGCCGATGCGGTCCATGTAGAAGGAGAAGCCCGCAATGAGCATGATGTTGAGGCCGAGGCCGGGCAGGCGGCCCTTCATCTGGTTCGTGAAGGCCTGAACGAAGTCGAAGCCCACGAAGTTCGTGCTCTTCTTTGCGTCAAGCGGATCGACGCCGAGAAGCCACGCGCACACGAGCAGGAACAGGCCTGCGAGCAGAAGAACAATGGGTGGATAGTAGTTTTTGAGAACGCAGTATGCAACGACGGCAATGACTGCGACTGTAATGAGGATGCCGAGCATATGAATCGGTCTCCGGATCGGTTGTTAAAGTAGTTGGAGTTGTTTTGATCCTGCCGGCTCGGGTTCGAATGTGGCGAATCCCTGCGGGAATGCATGCCGGCAGCATTGTGCGGAACGATCACTCGAATCGAATAAGATATCGCCTGTCATTCCTAGGTTTCATTCTCCCGGAGCCTTTTGTGGGCGGGAGGATTCAAACTGCCGAGCATGGTAGCAGGTAGGTCGCGTTTCCAACAGGGGAGGGTATGGAAAATGCTTAGGCGGGCAAGAAGCTGCGTTTTCCCTCCATGACGATCGCAGAGCTTTGGAACGACGCGAAAAAGGCAGCCCTGCGGGCTGCCTTTGGGTAAACGAAATGCTTATGCTTGCGTTGTTTTCTGGCTGCGCTTGCTGTTACCAGCTCGTCTTGATCGTTCCGTTGAAGGTCTTTTCGACGAAGGCCTTGACTTCGGGCGAGCGATAGTACTTGACGAAGTCCTGAACGCGCTTGTCGTTCTTGCGGTCCTGATGTGCGGCAATGATGATGAGGGCGAACGGAGCATCAAGAGATTCGAAGTAGAAGCCCTGCTTCTGCGGGGAAAGACCGGCGCTGATGACGTAGTTCATAGGAATAACGGCGACGAGCGCGTCGTCAAGGCTTCGCGGCAGCTGTGCGGCTTCAAGCTCCTTGATCTGAAGCTTTTTCTTGTTCTCGACGATGTCGGCGAGAGTGGCTTCGCTGCCCATGCCTTCGGGAAGCTTGATCAGGCCGGCAGCCTGCAGGAGGAGAAGGCCGCGGCCGCAGTTCGTCGGATCGTTCGGAACGGAGATCACGTCGCCTTCGGGAATCGCATCAACGGACTTCACCTTGTTGGAGTAGAAGCCCATCGGCTGAACCACGGCATTGCCCACGTTGGCGAGCTTCGTGCCCTTCTGCTTGTTGAAGTTGAGAAGGAAGGGCTCGTGCTGGTAGACCGCGGCATCAAGCGCGCCGTCGTTGAGCGCCGTGTCGGGCGTCACATAGTCGGTGAATTCGACGACTTCGACCTTGAGGCCGTTCTTTCCCGCCACTTTGGCGGCTTCAGTGACGATGGCGGCGTGCGGGCCGGCGGTTACGCCGACGCGAAACGGCTTGTCTGCAGCTTCCTTTTTGTCGCCGCAGCCCGTGAGAAGGCCGAGGGCGCCGAGTGCGGAGACGGCGGCAAGAGACTTGATGAACGTGCGCTTTTGCATGGTGAACTCCTTGGAGGCGGCCTGTTGGTGTTGGGAAATCAAAAGTATCTGCGGCCGTCCGATGGAGTTATTCTGCGAGTTTTTTCGATTGTCGGGAAAGGTAATACCTCAAGCCTTATTGATTAAAAATGCCTGCTAAGTAATGAACTTTAGGGAAATGTGCCTAGTCGTGCCTGTGACAATGCATGAAGCGCGGACGCAAAAAGGCCCGGAAGCCTTTTTGCGACGTCCGGGCCGGAGAATTGGGCTGGAATTGTCCGCAGGCAATCAGCGGGCGGAGATCCCGAGTTCAGCCTCGCGTTCGCGGGTGAGCACGTTTGCCCAGGCGGCCTTGCGGCCGTTTTCGTCTTCTTCAATGTAGACGCCCTGAAGTTCGGGTGCAAAGCCCGGGAAGAGATTGATGCCTTCTTCGAGGGCGAGGAAGTACTGCAGCACGGAGCCGCCCCAGACTTCACCGGGCACCAGGCAGAGAACGCCCGGCGGGTAGGGAAGCGCGCCTTCGACGCCCACGCGGCCTTCTGCTTCGCTCAGCCTCACGAGTTCGACGTTGTTGCGGATGAACTCGTAGTTGGCGTCCTGCGCGTTGAGAACGCGCTTGGGGAAATGTTCCTTTCTGAACATGGCCTTCTGCAGTCCCTTGATGTCGTGGGACTTGTAGAAGTCGTGCATTTCCTGACAGAGCTGACGGATCGTATAGTCCTTGTAGCGGTCTTTGTAAGCCATGTACAGGTCGGGCAGCACTTCGGAGAGCGGTGCGTCGTTGTCGATGAAGTTCTCGAAGCGGGCGATCTGCGTGATGAGGTGCGCCATCTTGGCATGGTCCTCGGCCGGCGTCATCAGGAAGAGAATCGAGTTGAGGTCGCTCTTTTCGGGGACGACGCCGTTCTCGCGCAGGAAGCTGGCAAGAACGGAGGCGGGAATGCCGAAGTCGGAGTATTCGCCCGTCATGGCATTGATGCCCGGCGTGGTCAGCAGGAACTTGCAGGGGTCGACGAAGTACTGCTGCGGCGCGTAGCCTTCGAAGTGGTGCCACTTGTCCTTGGGATTGAAGGCGAAGAATCGCAGGTCGGTCGCAATTTGTTCCGTCGGATAGCTGTCCCAGGCCTTTCCGTCGACCGTAGGCGGAATGAAGGGCTTGATGTAGTGGCAGCAGGAGAGCATTTCCTTGCGGGCATCGATCGCGACGCGGACGCAGTCGGCCCAGAGGCGGCGGCCGGATTCGCCTTCGTGCATCTTGGCGTTGACGTCAAGGGCGGCAAAGAGCGGATAGAAGGGCGAGGTGGACGCGTGCATCATGAAGGCGTTGTTCAGGCGCTTGTGGGTGCAGTAGCGCGGCTGGCCCTTGATGTGACGGTCCTTCTTGTGGATCTGGGAGGTCTGCGAGAAGCCGGCCTGCTGCTTGTGCACGGACTGCGTCACGAAGATGCCCGGATCTTCGGGACCGAGGTCGAGAAGAAGCGGCGAGCAGTCCTTCATCATCGGAATGAACTGTTCGTAGCCGACCCAGGCGGAGTCGAAGAGAATGTAGTCGCAGAGACGGCCGATGCGGTCGACCACCTGGCGGGCGTTGTAGATCGTGCCGTCGTAGGTGCCGAGCTGAATGACGGCGAGGCGGAACGGGCGCTTGGCGTCGGCACGTTCGGGGGCGACTTCACGGATGAGCTCGCGCAGGTACTTTTCGTCGAAGCAGTGGTCGTCGATGCCGCCGATGAAGCCGTAGCTGTTGCGGGCGGTCTCAAGATAGATCGGCGTCGCGCCGGCCTGAATGAGCGCGCCGTGATGGTTCGACTTGTGGTTGTTGCGGTCGAAGAGAACCAGATCGCCCGGAGTAAGCAGGGCGTTGAGAACGACCTTGTTCGAGGCGGAGGTGCCGTTCAGAACGAAGTACGTCTTGTCGGCGTTGTAGACCTTGGCGGCTTCCATCTGAGCGGCGCGGGGAACGCCTTCGTGAATGAGAAGGTCGCCCATTGCCACGTCGGCATTGCAGAGGTCGGAACGGAAGACGTTTTCGCCGAAGAAGTCTGCAAACTGGCGGCCGGCCGGATGGCGGCGGAAGAAGGCGCCGCCCTGATGGCCCGGGCAGTCAAAGTGAACGTTGCCGTTGCGAACGTAGGATTCAAGCTTGCCGAAGAAGGGAGGAAGAATCTGATCCTCATACTTCTGGGCGGCGGCATCGATCAGGCGGCCGTAGAGACCGACGTTGTCGGGCTGGGAGTTGATGACGGAAACGACCTTGCCGAAGAGTTCCGGCGGAAGCTTCGCGCCGTTGTTGAGCAGAATGACGGGAATGCCGAACGCCGTCGCTTCGACGCGTTCAAGCTGGCCCGAGAGCGCTTCGTCGGCAGTCATCACGACGGCCGAGACGCTGGTGAGGTCGGCCTTGTTGAGGTCGACGACGACGCGTTTGGACTTGAAGGCGTGCAGCGTGGCTGGCGTCGCTGCAATGTTGTATCTGCGCATGTGAAACTCCCTACTTGCGGAAAGGGCGGTTACGGGAAGAAAAGCTAGGAAATGATGCGGCGCTAAAGGGGCTGCCGGGGCTTTTCATTTTGCGTGAATCATATCAGAACGAGGCTTACGTCCGTTGGTTTTCGGAGGCGGGAAGGCTCGAGGAGGCGGGGCCGCTGAGGCATGGAAAAGGCCGTCCGGATGTCCGGGCGGCCTCGGGTGACGGGATGCCGGTCTGAATTAAGCGACGGCTTCGATTTCTTCCGAGAGTTCGAGCCAGCGCATTTCGAGTTCTTCGACGACGGGCTTGAGTTCGCCGTGCTCGCGAAGCACTCGTGCGACCTCGTCAGGGTCGGTGGAGGTGTAGAAGTCCCCGTCGGCAAGACGGTCGGAGAGCTTTTTCAGCTCTTCGTTCTTCTGAGCAAGCTCCTTCTCGACTTTGGCGAGCTCCTTCTGCAGGGGCTTGCGCAAGGCCGCAATGCGCTGGCGCTCCTGAGCTTCGGCGCGGCGGGCCTCCTTGCGGTTCTGAGAGGGTTCGCGGTCGCCGGACTCAAGTCTTTCAGCCTGATTGGCAGCCTTTTCGGCCGCAACCGTCGTGCGGCGGTGTTCCAGAACGAGCTGAGCGTAGTCGTCCAGGTCGCCGTCATAGGGCTGGACGACGCCGTCGTGCACGAGAATGAGGCGCTCGGTGGTGGCGCGAAGCAGATGACGGTCATGCGAGACGATCAGCACGGCGCCTTCGTAAGTGGAGAGCGCCATGGTGAGCGCTTCGCGCGTTTCCATGTCAAGGTGGTTCGTCGGTTCGTCGAGCACCAGCAGGTTTGGCTTCTTCCAGGCGAGAAGGGCGAGTGCGAGGCGGGCCTTTTCGCCGCCGGACATCGGGCCCACGGGAGCGGACGCAAAATCGCCCGAGAAGCGGTAGATGCCGAGATAGTCGCGCAGATCCTGCTCGCGCTCGTCCGGCGCCATGCGGCGCATGTGCTCGAGCGGGCTTTCGTCCGGACGCAGCTGATCGAGCTGATGCTGCGCGAAGTAGCCGATTTCAAGGCCCTGGCCGCGGCGAAGCTCGCCGGCCATCGGAGTCAGGTCGCCGACGATGCCCTTGACGAGCGTCGACTTGCCGGCGCCGTTGACGCCGAGAATGCCGATGCGTTCGCCTGAGCGGATCGAAAGCGTGACGCGGTCGATCACGACGCGTTCGTCGTAGCCGAGACGGAGGTTTTCCGTATCGACGAGATGTTCGGGAAGGCGCACGGGCTTGGGGAACTCGAAGCGCCATTCGCGCTTGGCTCGCACGGGCTCGACGGCCTTGAGCTTTTCGAGCATCTTGATTCGGGACTGGGCCTGACGGGCTTTCGTCGCCTTGGCGCGGAAGCGTTCGATGAAGCTTGAGAGGTGCGAAGCCTCGCGTTCGTAGGCCTTGGCGGCAGCGTCCTGAAGACGAAGCTTTTCGATGCGCTGGGATTCGAACGACGAGTAGTTTCCGGCGTAGCGGTTGACGGTGTCGTCTTCCACGGACCAGATCGTCGTGACGGCGCGGTCGAGGAACTCGCGGTCATGCGAGATGATGACGACGGTCGCTTCGACGCGGCGAAGCCAGTTTTCGAGCCAGATGAGAGAGTCGATGTCGAGGTGGTTCGTCGGTTCGTCGAGAAGAAGAAGATCGGCCGGGCACATCAGGGCGCGCGCGAGCGCAATGCGGTTGCGCCAGCCGCCCGAAAAGTCGTAGACGGGTCGGTCGACGTCGGACTGGCTGAAGCCGAGACCGGCAAGAATCGTGCGGGCTTGTGCGACGATCGCGCCTTCGTTGAGTTCGGCAAGGTTGGCGTGAGCCTGCGCGAGGCGCATGTCGTCGCCGGACTTTTCCGCTTCGACGAGTGCAGCGCGGGCGGCGGTGAGCGGCGCATGGCCTCCGAGCACGAAGTCGACGGCCGGAATGTTGTCGGCGACGAACGTCTGCGCCACGTGCGCAATGCGGTCGTGCGGCGGGGTTTCAATGTCGCCGTCCTCGAGGGAAAGGTCGCCGAGGATGGCGGCAAAGAGCGTGGACTTGCCGCATCCGTTGGGGCCGACGAGGCCGATGCGCTCGCCGGGCGCCGCGGTGAGCGTCGCATGACGGTAGAGAACGCGGGTGCCGCGGGAGAGCGCAAGGTTGAGAAGTCGGAGCATGACGCGGGATTACTGTTCGAAGTAGTTGAGAAGCGCTTCCTTCGTGACGAGGAAGACCTGGTCGTCGCCGCCCGAGGTGGTGAGCCAGGTGATTTCGAGGCCCGGGAACGTTTCTTCGACGGCTTCGGCGCCGTCGCCAACTTCGACCACGATCATGCCGCCGTCATTGAGGTGTGCGGCAGCTTCGGGAAGCATGCGGCGCACGACGTCCATGCCGTCGTCGCCGGCGCCGAGCGCCATGGCGGGTTCGTGGCGGTATTCGGTGGGCAGCGCATCCATGCTGGCCTGCGTGACGTAGGGCGGGTTCGAGATGATGAGGTCGAACGTGCGGCCCTGCAGGTTTTCAAAGAGGTCGCCCTGAACGAGTTCGAGCGTTTCCTCCATGCCGTAGTCGCGGCGGTTGATCTTGGCGACTTCAAGCGCGTCGGGCGAAAGATCGGAGCCCGTCACCTCGGCGTTCGGGAAGGTGCCCTGAGCGAGGATGGCGAGGCAGCCCGAACCCGTGCAGAGGTCGAGCACGCTGCCGACTTCATAGGGATCCTCAACCCAGGGAGCGAGATCTTCTTCGAGAAGTTCGGCAATGTAGGAGCGCGGAATCAGGGCGCGTTCATCAATATAGAAGCGGTGTTCGGTGAGCCAGGCTTCGCGCAGCAGGTAGGCGGTCGGGACCTTCTCGTGGACGCGGCGGTCGATGAGGTGAACGAGACGGGAGAGCTCGTTGTGCGTGAGCGCAGCGTCGAGGAACATGTCGAAGTGATCGAACGGAAGCTTGAGGCCGCGGCAGATGAGGAAGGAGGATTCCTCCCAGCTGTCGGGAGAGCCGTGACCGTAAGAGATATCCGCGTTCTCCATTTCAGTGATAGCCCAGCGGAAGACGTCGCGGATGGTCTTCAGATTGTGAATGGGGTCATCAAGCAGCGGAGCAATTTCGTACATGGCGGTATCCAGTAAAAAGGCAGGCGCTCAATGAAGCGCTTGCGGGATCGCAGAAAAGGGAAGGTGCGCAGACGGAGCTTCTGCAATGAAGAGCCGTACGGGCGCGTCTTCGGCAATGTTCGACATTATAAGGGTGCCGGGACTGTCGTTCTCATCCGCAGAGCGGGGCGGGCGAGGAGGCGTGTGTGTTCGGCGGGCCTCAATTACAATGGACGAAGTTTTTCATCAACCTTGCCGCATCAACCGAGGAGGCATTCTTGCGCTTACGTCAGATCAAGCTCGCAGGCTTCAAGAGCTTCGCCGATCCGGCGCTCATCGAGCTCGAGCATCCCGTCGTCGGGATCGTCGGGCCCAACGGCTGCGGCAAGTCAAACATCATTGACGCCGTGCGATGGGTGCTCGGCGAGGCGCGCGTATCCGAATTGCGCGGTTCGTCCTCCATGCGCGAGCTGATCTTTGCCGGTTCAACGACTCGTCATGCGCTCGGACGCGCCAGCGTCGAGCTCATTCTCATGAATGATGACGGCCGTCTCAAGGGACCGTGGGCCGAATTTGCTGAAATCAGCGTGAAGCGCGTTGTGACTTCTGAAGGCCAGTCCGCCTACTACATCAATCATCAGCAGGTTCGACGTCGCGACGTGCAGGAGATCTTTCTCGGCACAGGACTTGGCCCCCGCAGCTACGCCATCATCTCCCAAGGGATGATCTCGAACTTCATTCGGGCAAAGCCCGAGGAAATGCGCGTCTATCTAGAAGAGGCGGCGGGCGTCTCTCTTTATCGCGAACGCCGCAAGGAGACGGAGTCGCTTCTTGCTCAGACGAGGGGCAACCTTGATCGTGTCCGCGACATGCAGGCTGTCAAGGAAGAGGAGGCTGCAAGACTTGAGGGCGAGGCCGAGCTTGCCAGAAAGTGGAAGGCGCTTGTTGACGAACGCACTGCCGCAGAATCCCTTTGGTACTGGCTTCAGTATGAGGATGTAAGAAAGACGCTGGATGGGCTTGCCGCCGAGATAGCCCGCTGCGAGGCCGGCATTGAGGAAAAGAAGGCGGAGGCCGTTCGCGAGGCGGCCTCGCTGCCGGCGCTTGAAACCGCTGCGCGGGAGGCAGAAGCCAGAGAGGCGGAAGCTGCTTCGGGTCTTCGTCAGGCCGAGCGAGCGCTTACCGAAGCAGAGGCCGAGGAGAGACGCCAGCGTGAGCGAAGAGCAGAGGCGGAAAGAACCGCGGCCGAAGCCCGCGAGGCGAAGGATGCCAAGGAAAGGCGTCTTGCCGAGACGGCTGCTGCGAAGGCAGCGCAGGCGGATGAGACCGCTTCGCTCGAAGAGGTGCTGGCACTCTCTGATGAAGAGGAAGCGGTGGCCGAAGAGGAGGTTTTCGCCGCAGAGGATGCCCTCAACGAGGTTAATGCCAGGGCGGCCGATGCTCGAAAAGCCGAGTCCGATGCGAAGGCTCAGGCCCGTGTGGCGCTTGCGCGTCTTGAAGCTGCGGAAAAGCGTGCCGAAGATCTCAAGCAGCGGCTTTTGAGGTTTGCCGCCTCTGAAAAAACGTTCGAGGCTCCCGACAAGGCCGCTATTGAAGCGCTGGCGCTCGACCATGAGGAGGCCGAGGCTTTTGCTGAGGAGGCGCGAGCTCGCGAAGAGGAGGCCGCAGCGGCGGCTGAGGATGCCAGACGCTTGCGCGACGCTAAAAACGAGGCCTACTTTTCGGCTTTGGCTGAGGAGAAGGAGGCGGCGGCGAGGCTTGATGCTCTTGAAGCGCTTGAAGCGGGTGCGCAGGCGAAGGGAAAGCTCGCCGATTTCGAAGCTTCCGAAGGTCTGGACGGACTTCCCCGCATGTCCGAAATGCTGTCGGCTGATCCTGATTGGGTGACGGCTGTCGAAGCCGTCGTCGGAGAAAGACTGGGCGCAAGATTCTTGAGCCTCCTGGCCATGGCGCAGGGCTATGAAGGCCGGAGGCCGCCGGCTGTTGTTTCGTTTGTCGAGCGCGGGGAGGCTGAGGCTTCGGTTCCGGCTCTTGAATTGAACGGAATGAGGCTTGAGCCTCTGGCCTCTCGAGTCGAATGCCGCTCAAGCGATGCTTCGGCTGCGATGGCTGACGCTGTCGCAAATGTCTATTGCGTGAGGAATCTTTCCGAAGGATTGTCTCTCAGGACTGCTCTGCCCGATGGCGTGGTGCTTGTGACCCCGCGAGGCGACCGTCTGACGCGCAGAAGCCTTGTGGTCTGGACGGCAAGCGATCCTGGTCAGTCGGTGCTCTCGCGACAGCAGGAGATTTCTAATCTTCGTGAGCGTCTCTACGCACTCGAAGAAAGACTGGGCACGCTGGATGCAGAAAGAAATTCGGCCCGTGCTGCGGCGGAAGCGGCCGAGCGAACGGCGCGAACGTCGGCTCAGGCTGCCCGTGCGGCGGAGGCTCGAGTCTCCGAGTTGAGGCTCAAGCTCAAGGCGGCGGAGGCGGCTGTCGCCGCTTATGAAGTACGCCTTGCCGATCTGCGCCGCAGCAGGGAGGAGCTCGAGGCTGAGGCTGAGGAGGCGAGGGCGCTTGCGGAAGAGGCGGGCGTCGTTGCCGATGATGCGGAGGATGCCGCAGGCAGGGCCGCACGGTCGGCCGCGGGCATACTGTCCGAACTGGCCAGGGCCGACATGCGCTTCAAGACAAAGTCGGCCGCGCTTTCCGACATTCGGCATAAGGCCGCGCTTGCCCGCGCGAAGCTCAAGCAGTACGCAGATTCTGCTCGTCTCTATGCACAGAGCGAAGAAGCCCTTAGGAACGACATTGCACGCGAGGAGGCGCGCATTGCCGAGGCTTCCAGACTTCTGGAGGAATGTGCCCGCGTGCTTGGCAATGATGCTTCGACAGCGGCATTGAAGATGCTGGAGGAGGCGGAGAAGACCCATGTTCGTCGCCGTGACGAGACGGCGTCGGCCAGGCTCGCGCTTTCTGAGGCTCAGGGACGCTGGCAGGCGGCACAGGCTGACGTCATGCCGATGACCGAGGCGCTTGGCGTCAAGCGTGTGGAACAGCAGATGAAGGAGAGTCTGCGCACTCAGTTTGATGAGCGTCTTGACGAACTCAAGGCGGATCGCGTCGATCTGGCGCGGCGTGCGGCCGAGCGTCCGCTGAAGGCTCAAAGCCTTCGTGCCAAGGTTTTGAGGCTCATCAGCGAAATCGCCGGATTGGGACCGGTCAATCATGCCGCGCTTGAGCACCTTGAGGCGGTGAGAAAAACGCTTGAAGCCACGGCTCGACAGGTGGCTGATCTTGAAAAGGGCATTGAAACTCTTGAGGCGGCGATTCGCAAGATTGATGCGGAGACCCGAGGGCGACTCAGAGAGACCTTTGAAGAGGTGAACGGCCATTTCGGCGAGACGTTTTCCGAGCTTTTCGGAGGCGGCGCCGCCTCGCTCGTCATGTCCGGGGAGGATGTGCTTGATGCGGGCGTTGAAGTGAAGGCCCAGCCGCCCGGCAAAAAGAATGCGAGCGTGAAGCTGCTTTCGGGCGGCGAGCAGGCTCTGGCGGCGACGGCGCTAGTTTTTGCAATCTTCAAGCTCAATCCCGCACCCTTCTGTCTTCTTGATGAAGTGGATGCTCCGCTCGATGAGGCGAATCAGGCGAGACTGGCGGGGCTTTGCAGACGGATGTCGACTGATACGCAGTTCCTCATGATTACTCATCACCGCGTGACGATGGAGTTCGCTGGGGCGCTAGTGGGCGTCACGATGAAGGAGCCCGGCGTGAGCCGCGTGGTGAGCGTCGACATCGAAAATGCAGTGAAGATGACCAATTGAGGCTTGAAAAGGCTTGCCGCGCACGCAATGCGTGGCGAATCGGAAAAATGTGCGTACAATCAACAGAAGTTGCGCCCGCGTCGGGCGCCTGCTAAGCCGGATAAATCTCACATGAGCCAGACTCAGATCATTCTTATTGTGGCCGCCCTGGTGGTCATTGCCTTTTTCTTTTGGCGCTCTATGCGTGAAGAGCGCCGCATGCGTGCCGGCCGCAAGGGCCGCCTGCAGGCGCGAGAATCTCGCCCGGACGTGCTTGAAGACGATAAGTCCGAGTCCCGCGTCGAACCTCAGATTGATGATGCTAAGGATGCCGAGCCGAATGCTTCGGCAGCGCAGACCGATGCCGACGACCTGCCTTCTGAAAAGCCTCCTGTTTACGAAAAGCTGGCTGAAGAGCAGAAGGCTCGCCTTGAGCGCGAAGCATCTGAAGGCAGCAAGGCAAATCGCATTGCCGGTGTTGAAAAGCCGCCCGTCGATCACGGCATTCAGTGGGTCCTGGATGTGACGCCATACGAGGGAAAAACCTTCCCGCTCGGTGCCATGGATTCTCTTGTTACGCAGATTCGCCAGCTTGAGCTTCCGCTTCCCGTGGCAATTTGGGCAAAGTCCGCAGAGGACGGTCTCTACTATCCGTCCGAATGCCTGCCGGCCGAGGCGGTGCATCTTGTCGCAACCATTCTCATTGCCAACCGTGCTGCGGTGCTTGACGAGGTTTCCGCTTCGAGCTTCCTTCAGGTGCTTGAGCAGACTGCCGCACAGAACGAGGTTGACGTGCGCACGTCCTGCGATATGAAGAAGGCGATTGCGACTGCAGTCCAAATCTCCCGCTTCATCCATTACTACGACAAGGTTATTGAAGTTGCAATCGTGCCGGCGCCTCGTGAAAACGGGCTTACGCTTGATGAGGTGACGAAGGTTGCCGAAGGTGCCGGCTTTGCAAGCGCCAGCGGCCGCTGGGAGCTTCGCGTGGATGAAAGTTCCAAGGAGCCCCTGATGACGCTTTCTCTTGCTGGGGCGGATGTCTCTCAGCTTCGTCTGGCCTTTGACGTGCCGCTTGCCAATATTCCGCGAGGAGACCTCAAGCGCTTCTTCCAGCTCGCCAATCACATTGCCTGCCATCTCGGCGGTGTTTGGGTCGATGGCGCGGGCAAGCGCATTGAGGCTTCCGGCGCCTTGATTCTTCAGGATGAGATTGAGCATCAGGATGCGCAGATGACCGCCAGCGGCGTGCGTCCGGGTTCTGATCGCGCAAGACTCCTCTTTTCGAGAAGCGCCTGACGATCCGCGCATCTCCTGCAAAAATTCCTACCCGCCGTGTTCGGACGCAAGATGCCCGGCGGCGGGTTTTTTATCGGACTTCGTGCCATGACCGACTCCGCAAAGACAGAAAAACTCTCGAACGACGATTTCGACGGCGCCGCCAAGGCGGCTGCCATCGAGCCTGCCAAGGCGCCCGCTCGCATGCGCGAGCTTGAAAAACTGATTGAGACTTGGGACTACGAGTACTACGTGCTCGACAATCCGAGTGTGCCTGATGCGGAATACGACCGGACATTCAACGAACTCAAGGCGCTTGAGGCCCGGTTCCCTGAATGGAAGAGTCCGGCGTCTCCGACCGCCCGCGTCGGCGGAGCCGTTCGAAGCGACTTGGCAAAGGTCGTGCATGCAGTGCCGATGCTTTCGATTCATACCGAAACAGACTTTTCCTGCGAGGGTGCCGTGGCGTTCGATCGCCGTGTTCGAAGCGAACTGGGACTCTCGGACGATGATCCTCCGGTTGTCTATGACTGCGAATTGAAGTTTGACGGTCTTGCGACGAACCTGCGATATGAAAGGGGCGTGCTTGTCCAGGCAGCCACGCGAGGCGACGGAAGCGCCGGCGAGGATGTAACTGCCAACGCGCGCACCATCCGAACTATTCCTCTTCGTCTTGAGGGAGATTTTCCGGATGTGCTTGAAGTCCGCGGCGAGGTGATCATGCATCGCGATGACTTTGAGACCCTTAATCGCCGTCAGATTGAGGATGGCCAGAAGGCCTTCGTCAATCCGAGAAATGCGGCCGCAGGCTCGTTGCGCCAGCTCGATCCGGCGGTGACTGCACGACGCACGCTCCATTTTTATGCCTATGCTTTGGGTGAGGTCTCAGGCGGGGAATTTGCGCCCACGCAGACGGCGGTGCTGGACAGGCTGGCGTCGCTTGGGTTTCCTGTTGCCGACACTCGCCGAAGGGTCGAGGGGCCGGCGGCTCTTGCGGCCTTCCATGACGAAGTGGCGGAAATTCGCCGCACGCTTCCCTTCGATATTGACGGCGTTGTTTACAAGGTCGACAGCCTTGAGCTGCAGAAAAAGCTGGGCTTCATTGCTCGCGAGCCCCGCTGGGCTTGTGCGCACAAGTATCCGCCGGAAGAGGCTCTGACGATCTGCGAAGCCATTGACATTCAGGTGGGACGCACCGGCAAGCTCACGCCTGTTGCCCGTCTCAAGCCCGTGTTTGTCGGCGGCGTGACCGTGTCGAATGCGACGCTTCACAACGAAGATCATATTGCTGGGCTTGATCTGCGCCCGGGGGATACGGTTGTTGTTCGCCGTGCCGGCGATGTCATTCCCGAAGTCGTGCGTGTGGTTCATGAGCGCAGGCCGGAAGGAACGGTGCCTTTTGTGATGCCCTTCGTCTGTCCCGTCTGCGGATCCGCCACGATCCGTGACGAGGAGGAGAAGGACACGCGATGCACGGGCGGACTGTATTGCCCGTCGCAGATGAAGCTTTCAATCGTTCACTTTGCATCCCGTCGTGCAATGGGCATCGACGGCCTTGGCGAGAAGATCGTCAACATGCTGGTCGACGAGGAGCTGGTGAAGAGTCCGGCCGACATTTTCACGCTCAAGCATGAGGATCTGATTGCGCCGACAACGGCTACGAAGAATCTCGACAAGCCCGTCAAGCGCATGGGGCCCAAGGCTGCAGCCAATCTTCTTGAAAGCATCGAGAAGGCACGGCATACGACATTTGCGCGTTTTATTTTTGCGCTTGGATGTCGCCATGTCGGCGAGGCAACCGCTCTTTCGCTGGCCCAGCATTTCGGGACGCTTGCCAACCTTGAGGCCGCAGACGAGGCGGCGCTTACTCAGGTTGATGATGTGGGTGAAATCATTGCCGAGAGCATTTACGCCTTCCTGAAGGAGCCGCACAACCGCACGGTGATCGAGGCTCTGGTCGCAGCGGGTGTTGTCTGGCCTGCCGTGGAGCCCAAGCCTGCGGCGGAAGCTTCCGAGGTGGCGGGAAAGACCTTCGTGCTGACGGGAACCCTTCCGAATTTGACGCGAGATGAAGCGAAGGATCGGTTGATTGCCGCCGGTGCCAAGGTGTCCGGCTCGGTAAGCAAAAAGACAGACTATGTTGTGGCGGGGGCTGAGGCGGGCTCAAAGCTCGAGAAGGCTCAGTCGCTTGGCGTCAGGGTCATTGACGAGGAGGCGCTTCTCGCGCTGCTGGCCGGCGGTGCGCCCGCAGAGAACGAAAAGGGAACGTCATCCGAGCCGAAGCCAGAACAGCCGGCAGAGGAGCGGACGGTGCTTGAGAGCCTTGAAAAAGCGGATCTTCGCGTCGATGATCCAAAGGAATCGAAGGAGTCTGCCGTTCGGGAAGACGAAGAGCCTGTTCAGGGGTCCTTGTTCTAGGAAATTGGAGAAAAAACGATGTTTGCACTGATTGGCGGATCCGGCTTCACTGGGAACAACGTCATTGAGGACAGCGAGGAAGTTGAGATTTCGACGCCTTGGGGTGCGCCGAGCGCTCCGCTTGTCTTCGGCCGCTTGGGCGGCACGCCCATTGTCTTTCTTCGCCGACATGGCGTGAGGCATGAGTTTGCTCCGCACCGGGTTCCGTATCGCGCCAATCTCTGGGCGCTTCAGAAGGTCAAGGTCGACGGCGTGATCGCCGTGGGAACCGTCGGCGGCGCAGCTCCCGACATGGGGCCGGGCCGAATCGCGGTGCCTGATCAGCTTCTTGACTATACGTGGGGGCGCGAAGTCACTTATTACGACGATTTCGGTGCCGCCGGCATGAAGCATGTCGATATGACGTGGCCCTTCGATCGTGCGCTGAGTGCGCGTCTGATAAAGGCGGCCCAGAGGCTTGGAACCGATGTGAGAACGACGGGCGTCTATGCCTGCACGCAGGGCCCCAGGCTTGAAACCGCTGCTGAAGTGAAGCGCATGCATCGTGACGGAGCTGACATGATCGGCATGACGCTCTATCCCGAATGCGCGCTGGCGCGGGAACTGGATCTGCCGTTTGCAGGGATCTGCGTTTCGGTCAATCACGCTGCGGGCATGGGGGACTGTGCTGACCAAATCGACTTTGCTTCGCTTGAGGCGTCGCTTGCCCGGGCTGTTCAGGGTGTGGTCGAAATCGTGAAGGAGACCGTACGCGAATCGGCGGAAGGAGATGGAAAATGATCCGCCCGGTCATGAAGATGGGCGAACCGGTCCTTCTTGACAAGGCAATGCCCGTGGAGGCATTCGGGACGCCGGAACTTAGAAAGTTCGTTGCCGACATGTGGGAGACGATGGAGGCTGAAGGCGGCATAGGAATTGCAGCGCCTCAGGTGGGTGCGTCGCTTCAGATCGTCTGTTTCGGCAATAAGAAGAGCGAAGAGGCGGTCGGCGAAATGCATGTGCCTCAGACCGTGCTCATCAATCCCGTTGTCGAGCCTGTCGGCGACGAAGTGGCGAGCATGTGGGAGGGATGCCTGTCCGTGCCGGGAATGCGGGGACGCGTGACTCGTCCTGCAGTTGTGCGCTACAGCGGATATGACCTCGAAGGCGAAAGAATTGAAAGAACGGTTGAGGGCATGCATGCGAGAGTCGTGCTGCATGAGGTCGACCATCTGGACGGAATTCTCTATCCGATGCGAATTGCCGATTGGCACGACTTCGGATATTCGGACGTGCTCTTTCCGAAGAAGCCCGAGGCTTGATCCGAGGTGAGGATACCGTATTTATGGTATTTTGTGATTGTCTCTTGACAATCGTCTTTGAAAGGTATTTAATTCACATCCTTCGCTGACGACAACGAGTCGCCAACGAAATGAATTTGACAAAGAGTTGATGAGTTGCTAAACTTTCAATTCTGTGCTTTACAAAGCACTGCTCTTTAAAAATCAGAATCAACGAACCGATAAGTGTGAACATCGGCAGTTTCAAGAGTGAGTTCAAAGGCACTCAAAAAACTTACGAAGTTCGCGCTTTGAAGGAAAGCCGAAAGACGAAAGATAATTCTTTCTCTTTCAATTCC
>CAKQKT010000029.1 GCA_934249275.1 uncultured Sutterella sp.
TTATGTGCGGATACCCGACGCGCCTTTTTCCTAAAAGTCAAGGCTGCGTTCCCCGGACTTCCGTGATGAACCTAAAAAAAGCGCCCCTTGAAGGGACGCTTTTTTTTCGGGGCGCCTTATGCGCAGGCTTTTCAGCCCTGAGCAACGCTCACCATGGCCGGGCGCAGAACACGATCGGAAATCATCCAGCCGCGCTGGAAGACTTCGACCACGGTGCCCGATGCAACGCCTTCGGGCGCCGGAACCATGGCAATGGCCTGATGCTTGTGCGGGTCGAACGCTTCGCCCTTCGGATCGACAGGCTTCATGTCGGAAACATCAAGAGCATGCATGAACTGACGATAGGTGGCAAGCATGCCTTCACGGACGGGGTTTTCCTCTTCACCCTTCGTCACATCAAGAGCCTTTTCAAGGCTGTCGACAACCGGAAGCAGGTTTTCGGCGAACTTTTCAATACCGAACTTTCGAGCCTTCTGAACTTCCTCGGAGGAACGGCGGCGGGTATTTTCAAGCTCAGCCATGGCGCGCACATAGAGGTCGTAGTGCTCCATTACCTTGGCTTCGGAGAGTTTCAGAGCCGTCTGAAGCGTTTCGATCGTCTGCTCAGGCGTTTCGTCCTGCAGGGCCTTTTCTTCGGCGCATGCTTCGTTGCATTCGCACGTCTGGCCGTTTTCAGCGCACTTGCCCGCGCAGCAGCCGGCTTCGTCCTTCACTTCCTGGTTCTGAGTATTTTCAGTCATATGTCACTCCGTATGAGCGTCGCCACGACGCCTGGAAACTGGGTCGCCCCGAGGACGTCCTCCTCAGGCCGAATAGATTGTTTCATATATGGGGACGACGACGCGTTTTTCAAGTCTTTGCCGTCAAAAAAACGGCTTCAGATCCAGCCTGCGGCCTCGCGGCGCACAATCGCGGCATAGGCCCTGACGGCCTCGCGCGAGTCATTCAGAGCGGGAATGTAATGAAATTCCGGTTTTGCCTCTTCCTTGAAGCTCGTCAGATACTCACGGCGAAGCTCGTCATCAATCTCCTCAATCGTCTCAAGGCAATCGGCCGCAAAGCCCGGACAAATCACGTCCACGCGCCGCACGCCGGCCGAGGCAATCTCTCTGATGCTGTCAATCGTATAGGGGCGAAGCCACTCGTCGCGGCCAAAGCGGGACTGGAAGCACACAGTCCAGCAACGATCCTCAAGACCCAGTCTTTCAGCAAGCAGTCGTGCCGTCCTCAAGCATTGGGACTCATATACGTCACCACGGTCACTGCTCGCCTGAGGAATGCCGTGAAAGCTCATGACGAGCCGTCCGCCAACACTCACGGGCGAACCGTGCTCATTCCAGTAGGCCTGAACATGTTCGGCAAGCGCATCAATATACGCAGGATCGTCGTGATAATCGTGCATCGTTCGCACGGCAGGCGCATCGACTTGCCCGAGAAGATATTCGCTCACGCCGTCAAGACAGGCTGCGGTCGTCTGAGAGGCATACTGCGCAAACATCGGCATGATCAGCACGCGTCCGACGCCGTCGGTCTTCATTCTGTCAAAAACCGATGCCGTCGACGGATTACCGTAGCGCATGGACCAGTAGACGGGCATGCCCAGCTCCTGCTCCAGAGCTACGGCCGTTCGCCTTGTATGCACGATGAGCGGGGAGCCTTCCTGGGTCCATACGCCCTTGTAGCGCTCGGCGGACTTCTTCGGACGCGTGCGCAGGATGATGCCGTGCAAAATCGGCCACCACTTCCATCGAGGCAGCTCAACAATGCGGCGATCTCCTAAGAATTCGGCCAAATAGCGGCGGACGGCCTCCTCTGTCGGAGCGTCGGGGCTGCCCGTATTGATCAGAAGCAGCGCGGTCTTGTTCGAATTTTCCATGTGACGACGGTGACGGGAAGTAATCTGGACAGGCTTCATTGTGAGCCGCCAATCTTAAGCAACGCTTTTACCGCTTTTCACAACGATCAGCACGACTTCGTTCAAGAATGAAGCACACGGCTGCGGCCCGGAACAAAAAAACAGCCGCCCGGACTTATCGAGGCGGCTGCGTGACTGCAAAGTCAACTTCAGGCTCAGGCGGGCTGAGCGTTTCGGCGGGCATTGCGCCACATGATGATCATGGCGCCGGCAATAAGGCTCATCCAGAACTTGCCGATAACCTGGCCCACAACGAAGTCAAGGGAACCGAAGGCAAGCGAAAGGAAGATCACGGAGTCCACAATCGAACCCACGAGACCGGACAGAATGATGGCCAGCGACAGATGACGTTCGCGAAGCGGCGTATAAACGGCAAAGTCGGCAAGCTCGGAAAAAAGAAAGGCGCAGGTCGAGCCGATAATGATGGCCGGCTCGGAAAGGAAGCCGGAAAGAACGGCGCCGGCAGCAATGGCGACAAGCGTCCAGCGCTTACCGAGAAGGCTCTGCACCGCATCTCGCAGAATAAGCGCGAGGCCGGCAAAAAGAACTGCGGACGGCGACATGATGCCGGGCCAAACCGGAATCAGACAGGGGCCGTCAGGAGGGCACACGGTGCCGACGTTCATCACCACCCAATTGCCTGCGGGAATGGTGAGAATGAAAAGAATGAGGCTAACAAGGCCGATGGTTCGGCCGGAAATGCGAAAAGGCATCTTGCGAATCTCCAGGGGCTACCGGACAGGAAGCCGGCGCATGCCCAAAAGAAAAATTGATAAGGCTTGACACCTGAACGGACGGTTTAGCTGCCGGTGTCGAAGAAGCGCATTATACGTTGAGGCAGATAATTAATGTTGCCGGGAGCCTTGCCTTGTGGAAATCCGATATGACCTCCCTCCTCTGGGAAGTCCCCCGTAACGAAGGAACTCATCTCGTCCTTGGTCGGAAGGCACCATGCCGGCAGAAACGGATCATTCTTCGCATTAAGAAGGAGCAGCGGCACGCGCACGTCCGGGAGAACAGGCTTGGCCGAGCATTTCTGCCAATACTCCATTGCCGAACGGAAGCCGTGGATAGGCGCCGTGTACGAGTTGTCAAAATCAAACATCGTTCGACAGGCCTTGACATCGGCCTCGCTAATGATGTCCGGGAACTTCTTCGCCTTCACCTCGAGCTTCTGGCGGAGCGTGTGCAGAAACATGTCTGCGTAAAGCGTATTGACACCCTTGCTGATGCGCTCGCTCCCCGCCACGAGATCAAGCGGTGCTCCAACCGATACGGCAGCCGTCAGGAAGCCGGCATCGGAACCTCGGTCGCCAAGGTACTTGGTCAGTTGATTCCCGCCCAAACTCACGCCTACGGCACGAAGCTCGGCATTCGGAAAGCGGCCGTGAACGGTTTTAAGCACCCATTCGCAGTCGTTGCTGTCCCCGGCAAAGTAAGCGCGCGGCAAGCGGTTCATTTCGCCGCCGCAGCTGCGGAAATGCGCCACAACGCCGCGCCATCCGCGTTCGACGCACTTTGCCATCAGAGCCTCGGCATAGTGGCTGTGGCTGGACCCTTCCAAGCCATGAAAGTGCACCAGCACGGGCGAAGCCGGATCGGCAGGCTCCGGCTCGGCCCAATCCCAAAGCATGAAGTCGCCGTCGGGCATCTCAACCTTTTCCCGCCTGTACTGGACCGACGGCCTCGGCATGAATTTAGCCGGGATGACGGTTTGAAGATGACCGCCGGGGCACCAGGACGGCGCCTTGTAGTCAGGGACGGCAATAGGCATTTAGAGCTCCAGCTTAGTGAAAATGAACGTGCCGAACAGTCTAGCGCGTTTTTACCTATCCATTTGTAACGCCTTCTCTCAGAGGCTCATCGGTCGCAAACACCGTTCTCCATAGCGTGAGCACGGCCGCACGCTCCGCCTCGACCATGTCAGGTGAAACGCGAACGGGCACGCCTTCGCCCGCATTGAGACGAATCTCATGCTGCAGCGCGCGATAACGGCGATAGGCCTTGACAGCCGGCGCTGAAACGGCGGGATCAACAAGTCCGAGATCCGCCACCTTCTCGAGCAACAAAATGTTGCCGAAATTATTGACGAGTTCGGGATGTTCATGCGAATGCGTGAGCACAAACAGCTGCACGACAAACTCCACATCGACCATTCCGCCCCGATCATGCTTGATATCGAAGAATGCCGTTCGATTCGGATGGCCGTCAAGCATCTTCCTTCTCATTTCCAGCACATTGCCGCGAGCCTCCTCCTGCGTTCTCGGCAGCATGAGAATCTCTCGCCGTTCATCCTCAAAGCGCTTGCCCAAATCAGGATCGCCCGCCACGAAACGAGCGCGCGTCAGCGCCTGATGCTCCCAGAACCAAGCGCCGTTTCCGTCTGAATTTCTCTGATACCGGCTGAACATGTCGAAAGACGAGACGATTAGTCCGCTGTCGCCGTTCGGGCGCAGGCGCAGATCAACGTCAAAGAGCTTTCCGGACGAAGTCTGGATCGTAAGCCAGCTCATCATGCGGCGCACAAGACGACTGTAGACAAGATCCGCCTCCGGATCCGGGTCGTCGTAAATGAAAACAAGGTCCAGATCGCTGTCGTAGCCGAGCTCCTTTCCTCCGAGTTTGCCGTAACCGATTACCGCAAACTTCGGACGGTCACAGTGCTTCTTCGTCATGCTCGCCCACGCAAGGTCGAGCACCTCCTCAAGCACGGCATCGGCAAGGGCCGACAAATGGTCCGCCAGACGCTCCACCGTAAAGCGGCCGTCAAGGTCAGCAATCAGCAGACGGAAGACGGCAGAATGATGAGCATCTCGAAGCGCATTCATCTGGCGTTCCTGATCGCCATCGGCTTCAACAAGCGCGCGATGAAGCTTGTCGGACCATTCGCTCCAGTCAACGGGCGTAAAGTCGTCCATCTCGTGAATGCGACCGTCAACGAGCTCGTCAAGAATGATCGGGTGACGCACGATGTAGTCCGCGCTCCAGCGGCTGGCGGCAAGAACGCGGCCTACGCGCTCCGCAGCCTTGGGATATTGTGAAAGCAGCGCCACGTAAGTCGAGCGCCCCGCGATCGATTCAAGCAGCTTCAGATAACGCGAAAAGACCTCGACGGCTGGCACAACGCGAGGGCCGTCCTTAGGAAGCCAGGCCGAGCATCCTTCAGCCACAACAGGGATCAAGCTCTGAAGGCGCTTTCTCGCCTCGTCGGAAAGGCTCTTTCCCGATCGCGCCGAAGCCAGACGCATGATGCGCGAAACCAGTTCATCGACATCCTCGCCGTAGCCCAGAGCCTTAAGCTTGGCAGCTAGCGCCTCGCCGGCGCTTGACGTGCCCGTCTCCCAGCCGGTCGGCCAGTCGGAGGCATCCGCCGCAGGCTCGTGAACCTGAAAGACGCTGTCAAAGGCATGAGCAACATATTCACGAACGCCCTCAAGACGCGTCCAGAGCTCCTGTTCAGGCATGCCCAGCAGACCGGCAACATTCGTCAGGCCATCTCCTTCCTTCGGGAGGCGCTGAGTCTGTTCATCGTTGACATATTGAATGGCATGCTCGACATTGCGCAAAAAAACATAGTGTTCGGAAAGGCGCTGAGCCATCTCGGCGGAAATCCCGCCGTCTCCTGCGAGCGCCTTGAGCATCGGCAGAGTCTCGCGGCCGCGAAGCAGCGGATCACGCCCGCCGCGAATCACCTGAAGCGTCTGCGTCAGAAATTCGATTTCTCGAATGCCGCCTCGACCAAGCTTGACATTGATGCACGTGCCGCCGCGAGCCAGCTCGCGCCTTGCCGTTTCGGCCCTGATCATCTCATGAAGCCGGGTAAGCGACGATATCGCATTGAAGTCCAGATACTTTCTAAAAACAAACGGACGCACGAGCGACGAAACGTTTTTCTTCTGCTGTTCGAACTCCTCACCCGACGTAAAGACCGGTTCATTGACGATGCGTCCCTTAAGCCAGGCGAAGCGCTCCCAATCACGGCCCTGCGTATAGAGATACTCCTCAAGCATGTCGGTCGAACAGACAATCGGACCGGAGTCGCCGTTCGGACGCAGGCGCATGTCGACGCGAAAGACGAAACCCGGTCCTTCAATATCATTCAGAGCCGGAATCACCCGCCGGGCCAGTCGTTCATAGAACTCCTGCACGGTCAGCGTGCGGCGGGCGTTGGGAAATTCGGGCGTAGCCCTTGTCTCTCCATCCTCATCAAACAAAAAGATGAGGTCGATGTCGGACGAGACATTGAGTTCGCGGCCGCCAAGCTTTCCCATGCCAACGACCATCAGATCCTGAGGATGCCCCGAGATGCCGAAGGGAACGCCGCAGCGCTCTGCCAGCTCCCTTGCATTGACCCTCACCGTCGCCGTGACGGCCGTCTCGGCGAAATCGCTCATCAGCCTGACAACTTCAAAATAGTCGATGCGGCCCGTTGCATTGCGCCCGATGATGTTCACGATAAGCCTTCGGCGCATCTCCCTGAGCTTCATTCGAAGCGTCTGACTGTCAGAAGCGCCGGCCATCTCGGCCTGCATGTCTTCTCGCGAGAAAATCTCTTCCGCGAGTTTCTCAAAGTGCGCAAGACACGCCCGTGCATCCTCCCCGGGATGCATGGCCGACAATGATCGCGCAACAAATGGAGAGAAGCGAACGACATCCTCAAGAGTCAGTGATGGCATGAAGGACTCCGAAAGCAAATAAGTATCTGTTGAATGCATGGGCTTGCCCATCGAATCATTCTAGCCAAATCGACGGGCAGGACGGCTTTCACCGTTTCGGAGTCTGAAAAGAAGTTCTATGGAAACGCCGGTCCGTGCAGTAAAATGCCTGTCAAAAGGTCTCAGACTCTGCTCAGCCGCCAAATGAACAACAAGTTTTTCCGCCGCCGCTCGATCAGCCACAGAGGACGCGGAAACTTTGCGCCGCGACTTAATCTCTCACACCCGCTCGTCAAGCTTGCGGTCTGGTTCTATTTCATCGTCTGCATCCTCGTCATCGGCACGCGCGTCTTCTTCATGACGCAAGCCGACCGTTATCGCGACCAGATCTCCGATCTTGTCTCCGAAGCCATCGGCGTCGAAGTTCGTGCGAGCGAATTCTCCGCAGGCTTTGAAAAATTCTGGCCCGTCATCACCGTCCGTAACGTCGAGCTTTCACGCCCGGGCGGTCCGGTCTCGCTTACGCTCCCTGAAGTCAAGGCCAACATTGCCTGGTCCTCGATCTGGCATCTTGAACCCCGTTTCCGGCTTCTTCGCATCACCGACCCCAACCTTAGAATCACCAGACTTGACAAGTCGACCTTCGACGTTGCCGGCTTCGTCATCAGTCTTGCGTCGATTTCCGGCGAAGCTCTGAATACCGACATCGCCTACACGGACAACAGAATCGCAGCCTGGTTCCTTGCTCAAGAAAAGCTCGAGCTTGTCAACGGCAACATCACCTATGACGACCGCTACAGCCCCGGAGCTCGAGAAGTACGCATAACAAACTCCAATCTGGTCCTTGAACAGAGGATTCTTGACTGGCGCGCCGCCCTTGACGGCACCGCACACATCAGCGGTGACGACGCCGGGAAGCCCGGCGAATACTTCACCGCCACCACCCGCATCGAACGAAGCTTTTTCACCAACACCAGAAATCCGCTGACCTGGAAGGGGCAGACGTATCTGCGCCTCACTCATGCCGACATGGCAAAGCTGCTCAGCCGCGCAGGATTTCCTAAGATCATGTCCTCGGGATCGGGAGCGGCCGAGGTCTGGGCCGACTTTGCAGACGGCCACATCACGAACGCCACGGCAGACGTAGCGCTTCTCAACATTCACACACAGCTAGGAGGAGCCCTCGAGCCGCTTCGCCTTGCGTGGCTTGAATCCCGTTTTTTCTACGAGGGCTCCTACGGCGACTGCTCGGAACACACCTTCGGCGTTAAGCACATGGACTTCATGACTGCCGACGGCCAGCACCTCAAGCCCACCGACGTCTCAATCTCCGTCAAATCCGACAGCTCCGGCAAAGTCACCGACGGCTCCGTTGCCTTCTCGCGTCTGGACATCGGTTCCATTGTCACTCTCATTCCCGAGCTTCCCTTCGACGAAGCTCTGAGTGAGTTCATCAGAACCCACAAGCCGGCCGGTTATCTGAAAGACGTGAGCATCGCCTTTACGGGAGACCCGTCGGATCCGTCCAGCTGGCGCGCCACGGGCATCTTCAAAGACCTCTCCCTTCAGGCCGCAGGCAACATTCCGGGCTTCAGCGCCCTGTCCGGCTCAATCCAGCCCATCAAAAACGGAGAGGGTTTCCGCGTAACCCTGGACAGTCCCAAGTCGACGCTCTCCTTTCCCGGCATCTTCCGCCACCCGGACATGCATTTCGACACGCTCAAGGCAACCGCCGAAATCATTCCGCCCCCGGCTCTTGCCGTCCGCCTCCCGTCCTTCGAGGCCTCGAGCCCCGATGCCGCATTGAAAGGCAGCGGCAGCTGGAAGGCAACGGGAGGCCCGGGCACGCTTGAACTTAACGGCACGATCAGCCGTGCTCAGGCATCTGCCGTTCCCAAATACATTCCGCTCGTCGTAGGCGACGGCGTGCTTGACTGGCTCGAAGCCGCCATTCTCGGCGGAAGCGGCTCCAACGGGACCTTCATCGTCAAAGGCCCGCTGGCGCTCTTCCCATGGGACGGCGAACACAAGGATGCCGGCCATTTCGCCATCGAGGCGGACCTGAAGGGCGGCCGACTCGACTTCCTGCCGTCCCACGTCCGGAAACCCGACGGGCGATGGGAAACCGCATCCAGCTGGCCGGTTCTCAACAACATCAACGCACACCTTGCCTTTATCGGAAACGGCTTTGAAGTCCGAGGCAAGAGTGCGACCTCGTACGACCTCAAGGCTAGCGACGTCGTCGTCGGCATGAAGTCCTATACCGGCTCTCCCCTTGTTGTCCAGGGACGCGCCCAGGGCGACCTCAGCCGCGTGCTCCGCTACATCAACCAGGGAAAGATGCTCAACGACATTCTCTCCTCCGCTTTCTCGCAGAGCAAGGGCAGCGGCAAAACCGACGTACGCATGAACCTCAGCATTCCGCTGTCGGGCGACATTGCCAAAAATCTCAGCGTGAACATTGATGCGGACATACGAAACGGCACCTTCAATTACGGACTCAATCTGCCCACCGTCAACAATCTCAACGGCAAGCTCCACATTACCGAAAAGAGCGTTTCAACCCCCGTGCCCCTAACGGGCAGAAGTCCCGGCGGGAAACCCGTCAAGGTAACAGCCGAAACGACCGACGGCATCCTGACGCTCGGCATCGACGCCGAACCGACAACAAGCGAATTCGAGCATTTTCTCAACCTCGAATTTGCCGAACCATTCTTCAAGAAGGTTTCCGGCACGGCCGCCGTTCACGTTGATGCCGAAATCGGCCTCACCAAGCGCCGCCTCGCTTTCACGGGCAGCACGGATCTGGCCGGCGTTGTAAGCACCCTGCCCGAACCCTATGAAAAAGCTCAGGGCATCAAATGGCCGACGACCTTCAGCGTCACACTCCCGGACAACACCATGACTGTCGGCGTATCCAGTCCGGAACGCGCAGCAGTAGACCTGCGATTCTTGCGTCGCGAAAACAGTCTGACGCTCAACAACGGCTTTATCGGCCTTGGCGCCAGCCGCATGCAGCCCCCTGAAGACGGCGTCACAATACGCGTGGAGACGCCGCGAGCCTCTCTCGACGACTGGACGCCCTACATTCTTCAAGATGAAAAAAACAATGCCGGCAAAACGAACGGTTCCGATTCGGCAGTTGACCGCATTTCGGTCGTTGAAGCCGAAATCGGCTCCGTACTCTGGTCCGGCAAGGGATTCCGAAACCTTGATCTGACGGCACGCCGCTTTACCAAGAACGACTGGCACATCCGCATCGCCGGCGACGATGCTGCGGGACAGGTCGAATTCCACCCTGCATCCAAGAACGCCCATTCGCGTCTCAAAATCAATCTCACGCGCTTTGCCCTTCCCGACGACAAGGCCGCATCTTTCGTGCCGAGCACAAAGCAGGAAGCCGTCACATCCGTGACCGACCTGCCCGACATTTCTCTCGTCATCGACAATCTCAAGGTTGGAAAACGTCAGATTGGAAAGGTTGAACTCGAAGCGAACAAGGCAATCGAGGCGGGCAACATCGTATGGCGCATCAACGAAGCCGTTCTCCGGAATGCAGGAAGCGTCATCCGCGCACGCGGCAGCTGGGTACGCACGCCCGGTAAATCAGGCGTAACCTCGCTCGCCATCGACGGCAACATTCCCGACGCAGGCAAGCTGCTGGCGAGTCTCGACATCCCGCACGCCATCAATGGCGCGCCCACAACGGTTCATGCGGACCTCTCCTGGGGCAACGCTCCGCACCGTCCGGATTTGACAACTCTCAGAGGCTCCTTCACGAGCGAAATGAAGCGCGGCGAGTTCCTTCAAATCGAACCCGGCGCAGGCCGCCTGCTGAGCCTTCTCTCAATGCAGCACCTGATGCACAGGCTCACGCTCGATTTCAGGGATGTTCTCGGCAAGGGCTTTGCCTTCGACTCCGCCCAGATTTCCGGTACGGTTCGAGACGGCCTCATCAATATTCCGAAGGCCTCCGTCCTCGGCTCGTCCGCCACTGTGATCATGGGCGGCGGCATCAACCTTCCTCAAGAGACGCTGAACCTTAATGCCATCATTCTGCCCGCCATCAATGCCGGCGGCCCCGCGCTCGCGCTCTCGATCGTCAATCCTGCCATCGGCATCGGAACCTTCCTCACGCAGTGGATTCTCAAGGATCAGCTTTCAAACATGTTCCGCATGGAATATGTCATCAAGGGAACCTTTGACGAACCTGTGGTAGAGAAAGCCGTTCGCGCCCAATCCAGCGCCCCTCTGGAATCCGGCGAGCTCGCCCGCCCGTATTTCCAGTAGAACGCATCCGCTACAATGTTCGGACACACTTTCCATTTTTTCATACACCATGCGCATTTCCGCCTGTCAAATGATTTCGGGCATAGATCCCGAACAGAACGTACTTGACGCCGTCAACCTCATTTCCGCATCTGCTGATTCCGGCGCCGATCTTGTCGTTCTTCCTGAAAACTTTGCCCTGCTCGCAGGCGATGCCGCCAACCTCGGCATTGCCGAAACCGCCGGCGACGGTCCGATTCAGGACAGCATTCGAATGGCCGCCATGCGTTGCAGGCTCTGGATCGTGGCAGGCTCGATCCCGCTCAAAGGGGAAGATTCCTCTCACTACACGCAGTCTTCGCTCGTCTTCGATCCCAACGGCAACATCGCCGCACGCTACGACCGCATTCACCTTTTCCGTCTTCAAAACAAAGGCGAGTGCTACGACGAACGCGTCTATATCGACCCCGGCAAGTCTCCCGTCACATTCAAGATGACAACGTGGGACGGCGATGCCATTTCAGTCGGCCTCTCGCTGGGCTATGACCTGCGCTTTCCCGAACTTTTCCGCAGTCTCTCCCAGCCCGACCTCATCGTGCTGCCCGCAACCTTCACTGAAATGACCGGCCGCGCCCATTGGGCTACGCTTCTTGCTGCCCGTGCCATCGAAAACCAGTGTTTCATCGCCGCAGCCGCTCAGGGCGGACACCACGCCTGCGGCCGCCGCACATGGGGGCATTCCAAGATCATCGACGCCTGGGGCGGCACCGTCAGCGAGCTTGCTTCCGGCAAGGGCATCGTGATCGGCAACTTTGAGCGCAGCCAGCTCGAGAACGTCCGAAGCACGCTTCCCGCGCTCTCCTCGCGCACAATCTACTGAACTCATGACAACTGACACATCCTCGCTTGAGCGGCTCCAGGCCGCTCAAGCGCTTTTTTACTCCAACTCCGATCTTGACGACGCCGCACTGCTGCGAGTTCTCGGCCGCATGACGCCTGCCGGCGCCGACTGGGCCGACATCTACCTGCAGCAAACCGTCTCTCGATCCTGGATTCTTGATGAGGGCGCCGTCAAGACCGGCGGCTTTTCCATTGACCGAGGAGCAGGTCTTCGCACCGTCTGCGGCGAAACCTCTACGCTCGCCTATACGGACGTGCTGACGTCCGCTTCGCTTCTTGACGCGGCAAGCACCGTGGCCGCCTCGACAGGCTATGCCCGCGAAAACGAACCCGGCCTCATTATTCCCACCCTTCCTTCGCCGAGCGCTTATGCACCTTGCTGCGGAATGGAGGACGCAGCTTCCAACAGGCATACGCCGCAGGCGCTGGCCATCATTCGAGAAGCCGATGTCCTGGCGCGCGAAGCCGATCCGCGCATTACGGATGTCGTAGTTACGATGCAGTGCGAAACGGATGCAACCCTTCTGTGCCGTCTTGACGGCCGGCTTACGGGCGATGTCCGTCCCATGGTCTACCTCTCCATTTCCGTCATTGCTTCTGAAAACGGCAGGCGCGAACGTGCGTCCGCCGGAGGCGGCGCACGCACCGGACTCGACTTTTTCACCCACGATCGCATCCGCAAGTGGGCGTACGACGCCGTAGCCGAAGCAATTCACAACCTAAGCGCCGCCCCGGCTCCCGCCGGCGTCATGCCGGTTGTTCTGGGCCCAGGCTGGCCCGGCATTCTGCTTCACGAAGCCATTGGCCACGGACTTGAGGGCGACTTCATCCGCAAAGGCACGTCAGCCTTCACGGACATGCTGGGCAAGCGCGTCGCCTCACCGGGCGTCACGGTTGTCGACGACGGCACGATTCCGCTTGCCCGCGGCTCTGTCGGTGCTGATGACGAAGGCACTCCCGCCTCACGCACAACACTCATTGAAGACGGCATCCTCACGGGCTACATGCATGACCTGACAAGCGCCCGAATTCTGGGCGCGACTCCAACTGGCAACGGCCGTCGCGAAAGCTTCGCGACGCTTCCGCTGCCGCGCATGACGAACACCTTCATGACGCCGGGCGACTGCGATCCTGCCGACATCATCAAATCGGTAAAGCGCGGCATCTACGCAAGCAACTTCAGCGGCGGTCAGGTAGACATCACCAACGGCAAGTTTGTCTTCGCAATGAGCCGCGCCTGGATGATCGAAGACGGCAGGCTCACGCGTCCCGTTCGAGGCGCCATGCTCTCAGGCTCCGGTCCTGAAGCGCTCAAGCACATTCCGCTCATCGGCAACGATCTCTCGCTTGACGAAGGCACCGGGCAATGCGGCAAGGACGGCCAGCAGGTGCCGGTAGGCGTCGGCATGCCGACCATCCGCATTGACGCGCTTACGGTCGGCGGGACTGCCGAAAGCGGCGCATAGCGATTTAAGACTGCGGTTTATAATGCAAAGATTCCCTTCAGACAGGAACATAACGTGTTCAAATCGTTCAAACTAATGACGCCCATCGTGTGGCTCACGAGACTGCTTGTCGGCGCCTATCCCCATTGGCAGGGCTGTGCGCCGTCCTCGAAGCAGCGCATCTATTTCGCCAACCACACCAGCCATCTCGACACGATTGTGATCTGGGCATCGCTGCCGCCGCAGCTTCGCCCCTTCGTGCGCCCGGTCGCCGCCAAGGACTACTGGGAGAAGGGCCTGCTGCGCCGCCGCATCGCTCTTGAAGAGCTCAACGTCGTACTCGTCGACCGCCGCCGCACCGAACACAGCAATCCGCTCGATCCCCTGCGACAGGCTCTTCAGGAAGGCTCCTCCCTCATCATTTTCCCTGAGGGCACCCGTCGTCCGCAACCCCTGCCGAGCGACTTCAAGTCCGGCATCTGGCGTCTGATGAAAGAGTTCCCGCAGGTTGAGCTTATTCCCGTCTACATCGAAAACCTGCACCGTGCCATGCCCAAGGGCGTGCTGCTTCCCGTGCCCACCGTCTGCTCCATTCGCTTCGGCGCTCCGCTCGAACATTCTCCTGAAGATCTGAAGGAGGACTTCCTTGAACGCGCCCGCCAGGCCATCATCTCCCTAGCACAGCCATGAGACTCGGATTCACAATTCAGGAAGCCTACGTCTTCCTGCTCGTCGGCCTCGCACTTATTGCCGCCGCCGGCACCTTCTACGCGAACTGGGCGCTCAGCCGCAGCTCCGACCCCGAGCAGCGCGCCCGCCTGCTTGCCGTCAACGCCCGTGTGCGCATGTCCTGGTGGCTCATCGTCATCTTCACAATCGCCTTTGCTCTCGGACAGGCCGCGCTTCTCGTCTTCTTCGCACTCATCAGCTTCTTCCTGCTGAGAGAGTTCATCGCAATCACGCCTACAAAGCCCACCGACCACAACGCACTGGTCGTTGCGTTCTACATTGCCATTCCGGTTCAATACGCGCTAATCGGTTTTAACGTTTCGTACTTCGTCACGCTGTTCATTCCGACCTATCTCTTCCTTGCGCTGCCGGTCATCATGGCCATCACGAAGGATACGGAACGCTACCTCGAGCGCGTTGCCAAGGTTCAGTGGGGCATCATGCTCTGCGTCTTCTGCGTGAGCCATGCGCCTGCAATCGCAACAATCGATCTGACCCGCTACAACTCATCCGGTCCGCTCCTGCTGCTCTTCTTCCTGCTTGTGGTTTTTGTCAGCGACCTCGCCTCAAGCATCGCGAGCTCATTCTTCGGCGGCAAAAACCTGAGCTTCAACTCCAACCGCACGGTCAAGGGAACGCTCATAGGCTCCTTCTGCGGCGTGCTCGCCGGCGCAGCCATGTTCTGGATCACGCCGTTCCGCGCCTGGCAGGCCGTCATCATGGCCATCATCATTGCAGCCTCCTGCGTGATGGGCGACATGGTGATCAACTCCGTGCGCCGCAGCATGGGCGCCACGCGTCTGGCCGGCGAAGGAGACATCTACATGACGCGCGGTACGCTCGCGCGACTTGCTCCCCTCACCTTTGCCGCACCGGTTTTCTATCACCTGACGGTCACGTTCTTCATTCTGTACAAGGACGCGTTCTAAAAAGGGCAGCAAACAGAAAAAAACCCGAAGCCTTGAGGCTTCGGGTTTTTTTATTAACTGTCGCGACCTTGACGGTCCGGCTTCTTAGCGACGGCGGTTGCCGGTCTGAGCACCAACGGGCGGACGGCCTTCGATGTGACGGAAGGTGATGCGGCCCTTGGTCAGATCGTACGGCGAGAGCTCGAGGGACACCTTGTCGCCCGCAAGAATGCGGATGTGATGCTTGCGCATCTTGCCGTTGGTGTAAGCCACCAGTTCATGACCGTTGTCAAGCTTGACGCGATAACGGGCATCGGGCAGCACTTCAAGCACCTGGCCCGACATCTCGATGAGATCTTCCTTTGCCATATTCTTCCAAGTTGATCCGCCGAGTCCTCAAAAAAGAAAGGGCTACACACAGGGCAGCAGGCGGACACGGCGAGAAGGGTGAATCTATCGACGGCGAAATCAGTCGCCGCCACAAGTGCGTGATTGTAGCACCGATTGTCCTTGAAACATCGGGTTTTACCCGCAATCTTCGTCATTTCCTCCCATTCGGTTAAGGCTCGAGCAATATACATTTGGCTAAAATACAGGCGGGAGTGGGAAAGGCA
Source organism: uncultured Sutterella sp. (assembly GCA_934249275.1). Lineage (GTDB taxonomy): Bacteria > Pseudomonadota > Gammaproteobacteria > Burkholderiales > Burkholderiaceae_F > Sutterella. The sequence continues at coordinate 15,436 of CAKQKT010000029.1, forward strand.
TGTGATTGTCCTGCTCTTGGAATACCCCTTTCGGCGTGCTTTCGCCTGCGCGCCGGCCGACCATATTGGAGAATTGAACATGAAGACGGTGCTTGTTGTTTACGACAGCCGCTCCGGCCATACCGCTCGTATTGCCCGCCGCATTTGGGAAACGATCATTGCCGAAGGCCATCAGGCCGACATGATGCATGTGCTTGAAGCCGACCGCGAAGGCCTCGACTGGAACAAGTACGACCTCGTCATCTGCGGCGCTCCTGTTCTCTACGGCAAGTTCCGCAAGCAGTTCCTCGCCTTCGTCAACCGCTGGAAGTCCGTCCTCGACTGCAAGCCCAACAGCTTCTTCAACGTGACCGTCATCGCCCGCAACCCGGCCAAGGCCACCCCCGAAGGCAACGTTTACTGCCGCAAGTTCCTTGAAGGCAATCCGTGGCATCCGAAGGACGTCAAGTGTTTCGCCGGCAAGGTCGACTATCCGAACTGGAGCTGGATTGACGCCAAGCTCATCCAGATGATCATGAAGATGACCAAGGGCCCGACGGAAATGACGGCCGTCATCGACTACACCGACTGGGAAGCCGTCGAAGAGTACGCTCGCCACTGCCTGACGCTCGAAGCCTAATCAACCGGCCAAAATCATCCATTGACACTAAAAGCCTCCGAAAATCGGAGGCTTTTTGCGCATATTGGGGTTAAGTCGCGTTTTTCACCCTCGTTTTCGCGGTCTCATGCCGTTAAACTTATAGATGTTGTGTTTGCCCCGCATTTCGCGTCGGCACTCCGGACAGCAATTCACGTCCGGCACATCCGACCCGCCGGTCTTTTTGCCGGCGACCATCGCAAGAATTCGAAGAACATTCAGACATGACTCAAAGCTTTCCCTGGTACAAGAGCTATCCTGCCGGCGTCCCGCATGAAATCAATCCGGACCGCTACCCTAGCATTCCGGCCATCCTTGACGACATCGCCGCCCGCTACCCCAACAAGGCTGGCTACACCAACATGGACTGCAGCCTGACATATGAACGCATGGCTGCGCTTACCAAGGAATTTGCCGCCTATCTCCAGAGTCTCGGCCTCAAGCCCGGCGACCGTGTCGCCATCATGATGCCGAACCTTCTGCAGTATGTCGTTGCCATGTACGCCTGCCTTCGCGCCGGATGCATCGTAGTCAACATCAATCCGCTTTATACCTCCCGAGAAGTCAACGGCACTCTGCGTGACTCCGAAGCCAAGGCGATCATCATCATCGAAAACTTCGCCAAGACGCTTCAGAACGCCCTGCCCGGCACGAAGTGCGAGCACATCATCACGACTGCCGTCGGCGACCTCTTCCCGTTCTTCAAGCGCACGCTCGTCAATTTCGTCGTTCGCAAGATCAAGAAGATGGTTCCGGAATACTCGCTTCCGAATGCCGTCAACTTCAATGAAGCGCTTGAAATCGGCCGCCGCCATGGCTTCACCGAGCACAAGATCAACAACACCGACATTGCCTTCCTTCAGTACACGGGCGGCACGACCGGCGTTGCCAAGGGCGCCATCCTCACGCACCGCAATCTTCTCGCCAATCTCCAGCAGGTCGGCTACTGGCTTGCCAGCGCCTGCAAGGAAGGTCAGGAAGTCGTTCTGACTGCGCTCCCGCTTTATCACATTTTCTCCCTCACCGCGACGCTTGCCTTCACGCAGTTCGCCGCCCAAATGGTGCTCATCACCAATCCGCGCGACATTGACGGTTTGGCAAAGGAATGCGCCAAGTGGGACTTCTCCGTCATTGTCGGCGTCAACACGCTCTTTGCCGCACTGCTCAACAACCAGATCTTCTGCGCTCATAAGTTCACCCGCCTCAAGGTTTCCGCCGGCGGCGGCTCTCAGGTTCAGCGCACCATTGCCGAACGTTGGAAGAAGCAGACAGGCTGCAACATCCTCGAAGCCTACGGCCTTACGGAATGCTCCCCCGGCGTCTGCGGCAATATCCCGAACGCCCCGTGGGACGGCTCCGTCGGCGTGCCCATTCCCTCCACCGAAGTTTCCATTCGCGGCGAAGGCTTCCGCGACCTCGGTTGCTGTCCGTCAGCCGACAAGATCCCTGAATACACCGGCGAAATCTGCGTTCGAGGTCCGCAGGTCATGCAGGGCTACTGGAACAAGCCCGAAGAAACCGCAGCCGTTCTTCGCGACGGCTGGCTGCGCACCGGCGACGTCGGTCACATGGACATCAACGGCAGCATCACGATCACGGACCGCAAGAAGGACATGATTCTGGTTTCCGGCTTCAACGTCTACCCGAACGAAGTTGAGAACGTCATCGCCAGCATGCCCGGCGTCCTTGAAGTAGGCGTCGTCGGCGTGCCGAGCGCCAAGTCGGGCGAAACCGTCAAGGCGGTCATTGTTCGCAAGGACCCGGCGCTCACGGCTGACGAAGTCAAGAAGTACTGCCGCACCCAGCTTACCGGCTACAAGATGCCGCGCGAAATCATTTTTGTTGATTCGCTTCCCAAGACCGCCGTGGGCAAGATCCTGCGCCGCGAGCTCAAGGACATCAAGTAACCGAAACTCCCGGATAACTGATCCATATCTTATTTGAGGACTTTCGGAGGCAACTCTAAACTAAGCAGCGCGAA
>CAKQKT010000030.1 GCA_934249275.1 uncultured Sutterella sp.
GCTTCAGAGACGACAACTACTTTTTCCTAAAAGTCAAGGCTGCGTTCCCCGGACTTCCGTGATGAACCTTTTTTTATGGGCGAAGAGGGAGAATTCCTTGAGTTTCCCCTTGTTTATCAACGGGCGACGGGGGAGATGTAATTTTTTTTGACAAACCTTCTTCCAAAGGCTTGAAAAAGAATGGGGCATCCCCATATAGGGATTAAGGTCGTTCGCAAGGGAAGAAATTCCGGATGCGGACACGTTAGTTTATGAACCGTTCGAACGCTCCTGCGCAGCTCGGTGCCGCGCCTTATGAGGACGACGTTCCGAACGAAAGGTTTTATTTGAGAGGATTAAACCACTATGGCGAAGATCATTGGTATTGACCTTGGTACCACCAACTCGGCCGTTGCCGTGATGGAAGGCGAAAACATCAAGGTTATTGAAAACAGCGAAGGCGCCCGCACGACTCCGTCCATCGTTGCCTACATGGACAATGGTGAAGTTCTCGTCGGCGCCCCGGCCAAGCGTCAGGCTGTGACCAATCCGAAGAACACGCTCTTTGCCGTGAAGCGCCTTATCGGCCGCCGCTTCGACGATGCCGAAGTCCAGAAGGACATCAACCTGATGCCGTTCACGATCATGCGCGCCGACAACGGCGACGCTTGGGTTGAGGCTCAGGGCAAGAAGCTCGCTCCGCAGCAGGTCAGCGCTGAAATCCTTCGCAAGATGAAGCAGACCGCCGAAGATTACCTCGGTGAAAAGGTCACTGAAGCCGTCATTACGGTTCCTGCCTACTTCAACGACTCTCAGCGTCAGGCTACGAAGGATGCCGGCCGCATCGCTGGTCTCGAAGTGAAGCGCATCATCAACGAACCGACCGCTGCTGCGCTCGCTTTCGGCATGGACAAGGGCGGCAACTCCGATCGCAAGATTGCCGTGTATGACCTTGGCGGCGGCACGTTCGATATTTCGATCATCGACCTTGCCAACATCGACGGCGACAAGCAGTTCGAAGTGCTCTCCACGAACGGCGACACGTTCCTCGGCGGCGAAGACTTCGACCAGCGCCTTGTCGACCATCTGATCAACGAATTCCGCAAGGATACGGGCGTTGACCTCTCCAAGGACGTTCTTGCTCTGCAGCGCCTGAAGGATGCTGCTGAAAAGGCCAAGATCGAACTTTCGAGCCGTCAGGAAACCGAAATCAATCTGCCGTACATTACGGCCGACGCCACGGGTCCGAAGCACCTCAATCTCACGATCACCCGCGCCAAGTTCGAAGCTCTTGTTGAAGACCTCGTTCAGCGCACGATCGAACCGGTTCGCAAGGCTCTTCGCGATGCCGGCACGACCACGTCCGACATCACCGACGTCATTCTCGTCGGTGGTCAGACCCGCATGCCGCGCGTTCAGGCTGTTGTGAAGGAATTCTTCGGCAAGGATCCGCGCAAGGACGTCAACCCTGACGAAGCCGTTGCCATCGGCGCAGCCATTCAGGGCTCCGTTCTTACCGGCGAACGCCGCGACGTGCTTCTTCTCGACGTCACTCCGCTTACGCTCGGCATTGAAACGCTCGGCGGTGTGATGACCCCGATGATCAAGCGCAACACGACGATCCCGACGAAGCACAGCCAGGTGTTCTCGACTGCTGAAGACAATCAGCCGGCCGTGACCATCAAGGTCTATCAGGGCGAACGCGAAATGGCCGCTTCGAACAAGCTTCTTGGCGAGTTCAACCTCGAAGGCATTCCGCCTGCCGCTCGTGGTCTGCCGCAGATTGAAGTCACGTTCGACATCGACGCCAACGGCATTCTTCACGTGGCCGCCAAGGACAAGGCCACTGGCAAGGAAAACACCATCACGATCAAGGCCAGCTCTGGTTTGAGCGAAGACGAAATCGAACGCATGGTGCAGGACGCTGAAGCCAACAAGGAAGAAGACCATCGCCGCGCCGAACTGGCTCAGGCCCGCAATCAGGCCGATGCCGCTGTTGGCCAGGTTCAGAAGACCCTGAAGGAATTCGGCGACAAGGTTGACGGTGCCGATCGCGCCGCCTGCGAAGACGCCATCCGCACGGTTGAAGAAAAGGTCAAGGGCGAAGACAAGGCCGCCATCGACAAGGCCGTCGAAAACCTTATGAGCGCTGCTCAGAAGATCGGCGACAAGATGAACAAGGCTGCCGCCGCTCAGCAGCAGGCCGCTCCGGAAGGCAACAATGCCGCCGGCAGCAAGCCCGCTGACGACGATGTGGTCGACGCCGACTTCACGGACGTCAAGAAGTAATCCGTGAGTGACGGCATCCGGGAGCTGCGGCTCCCGGGCTGATTCGGCTTTGAATCAGTGCATCAAATGAAGGGTCGGTTCGCTCACGCGATGCCGGCCCTTTTCGGGTTTTGAAAAAATCAAAAAAGAAGACGGGGCAGCTCCCCGCAGGGATTGGGTAATGTCTGATCGCGATTATTACGAGGTGCTCGGCGTCAGCAAGGATGCTTCCGCCGATGACATCAAGAAGGCCTATCGCCGCATGGCCATGAAGTACCACCCGGACCGCAATCCGGGCGACAAGGTCGCCGAAGAGAAGTTCAAGGAAGTCGGCGAGGCCTACTCCGTTCTTTCCGACGACCAGAAGCGCGCCGCCTATGACCGCTATGGCAAGGCCGGCGTCGATCCCAACGCGGCAGGTGGCCCCGGCGGCTTCGGCGGCTTTGGCAACATGCATGGCGCCGATTTCCAGAGCGCCTTCGGCGACATCTTCGGCGACATCTTTGGTGGCGGCATGCGCGGCGCCCGCTCTGCACGCGAGCAGGGCATTCGCGGCAACGACGTGCGATTCGAACTCGAAATTTCTCTCGAAGACGCCGCCATGGGCCGCACGATGGAAATTCGCGTTCCTGCCTGGGATGATTGCCAGTCCTGCCACGGCACGGGCTGCAAGCCCGGCACGTCCAAGAAGACCTGCCCGACCTGCCACGGTCAGGGTACGGTGCGTGTTTCCAACGGTCTATTCCAGGTTCTTCAGACTTGCCCGAAGTGCCAGGGCACTGGGCAGGTGATCTCCGATCCGTGCCCGAACTGCCAGGGCGTCGGCAAGGTCCGCACGACCAAGGTTGTGGAAGTCAAGATCCCGGCCGGCATCAACGACGGCCAGCGCATCCGCATGTCGGGGCGCGGCGAACCGGGAACGAACGGCGGCGAAGCGGGCGATCTCTACATTGAGATTCTTGTGAAGCCTCACGAGATTTTCTCCCGCGACGGCGATGATCTTCATACCGAACTGCCCATTTCCTTCGTGACGGCGGCGCTGGGCGGCGAACTCACGGTTCCGACCCTTACGGGCGAATCGCGAATCACGCTGCCTGAAGGCACGCAGTCCGGCAAGACCTTCCGTCTGCGCGGCAAGGGCGTGAAGAATCTCCGTACGGGCGAGCCCGGCGATTTGTTCCTTCACATCTCGGTCGAAACGCCGGTCAATCTCTCGACCAAGCAGAAGAACCTTCTGCGCGAGTTCGACGCTTCCCTCAAGGAAGGCGGCGACAAGCACAATCCCAAGACGCAGAGCTTCTTCGATCGCATGAAGAGCTTCTTCAAGTAATTCCACATTCCGGTTGCCCGGAATGCGCGTTTCACGGCGGCACTCCTCTTCGGAAGAGTGCCGCCGTTTTCGTTGAAAGAAAAAATGCAGGAGATCGTGGATAAAAAGATTTGCAGATCCTTTGACTGAGTCTCATGCGGCTAGGGTGTTTCCTTTAAGTAAAAGGAATTAGACGGCAGAAGAGGTAATTTTGCGATCGGTATAATCGAAAATACCGTTCTCGGGCAGAAAGCCCGTGGAATCAGATTTGTATTACAAAGGGGTGGTCCCATGCAGATTTCCAAGATTACGCGCCGCAGCGCCATAGCACTTTCCATTGCTGCTGCGCTGACGCTTGCGGGTTGCGGCGACAAGGAGCCTGCCAAGGCGGAGCTCGTGCCTGTGGGCATCGTTCAGCTTGTTGAGCACGCCGCTCTTGACGCATGCACCAAGGGCGTCAAGGATGCATTGGCCGAACGCGGTTACAAGGACGGCGTCAATATCAAGATCGACTTTCAGAATGCCCAGGGCGATCAGTCGAATCTGCACAACATCGCCACTCGCTTCGTTTCCAATAAAGACAAGCTGATTTTTGCCGTGGCAACGCCGGCTGCTCAGGCCGTGGCGACGACTGCCAAGGGCACGCCGATCGTGGCTACCGCCATCACCGACTTCGTGGCTGCCAAGCTTGTCAAGTCTGACGAACAACCCGGCGGAAATGTTACGGGTGTTTCCGACCTTGGTCCGATTGAAGCTCAGTTCGAACTGCTTCTCAAGCTCGTTCCGGGCGTGAAGACTGTGGGCACTATCTACAACTCCAGCGAAATCAATTCCAAGTACCAGATCGACATCTTCAAGAAGATCGCGGACAAGCATGGCGTGCAGGTCCTTGAGGCTACGGTTTCCAATGTCAATGACATCCAGCAGGCTGTAGCAAGCCTCAACGGCAAGATTCAGGGCATGTGGCTTCCGACCGACAACGTGATCGCATCCGCCATTCCTGCGCTTGCCAAGGTTACTAATCCCGCCAAGATTCCGGTCATTGCCAGCGAACGCGGCATGGCTGAAGCGGGTTGTCTGGGTTCGATTTCCGTTGACTATTACGAGATCGGCCGCATGACGGGCAAGATGGGGGCTGACATTCTTGACGGCAAGAAGAAGCCTGCCGACATGCCGGTTCAGCATGTGGCCAATGGCACGCCGGTTTTCAATCTGAAGACTGCTGCGGCGATCGGCCTGACGATTCCGGAAGACCTCAAAAAGGGTGCCGTACTCTTTCAGTAGCCTCGAATAGAGGCCGCGCCTAGAGCGGAGCTTTGCAGGGATGCCCGAAGGGCATCTGCGCAGGGCTCCGTTTTTTTATGGGCCGGCGAGGATTTCACCTGCCGGCGCTCCTACTTAAAAAACAATCGGTTGCCTGTTCTGCCGAGCGTACCTAGAAAAGGAAATATCAATGCTAGATCTTATTCTCTCGACCGTTGGTCAAGGCTTGCAGTGGTCTGTTCTCGCCTTGGGCGTCTTTTTGACGTTCCGCATTCTTGACATTGCCGATCTGTCGGTTGAAGGTTCGTTTCCGCTGGGCGCAGCCGTGGCTGCCACCGCCATCACTGCCAACCTGGGGCTACCCGCCGCCTTTGTTCTTGCGCTCATTGCCGGTTCGCTTGCCGGTGCCGTGACGGGCATCCTGACTACGAAGCTGCGCATTCCTGCGCTTCTGGCCGGCATTCTGACGATGATCGGCCTGTACTCCGTGAATCTTCACGTGATGGGCAAGTCCAATGTGGGTCTTTTGCAGAGTGAGACAGTTTTCACCATTCTTGAAAACGGGTTCGATCTTTCCGTAGCCATGAGCGGACTTGTCGTGGGGCTGGTCTTTGCGGTTGCAATTGCTGCCGTGATTTACTGGTTCTTCGGCACTGAATTGGGCACGGCCGTGCGTGCTACGGGCTTCAACCAGCAGATGGCTCGAGCCCAGGGCATCAATACCAATACGATGATCGTGCTCGGCCTCGTCATTTCGAATGGTCTGGTTGCCTTGTCGGGTGCTACCGTGGCTCAGGCAAACGGCTTTGCGGACGTCGGCATGGGTGTTGGCACGATTGTCATCGGCCTTGCATCCGTCATCATCGGCGAGGTGCTTTTCTCGCCGAAGACATTTAAGACGAGCCTTGCCGCCGTGATTCTGGGATCCATCATCTATCGACTCGTCATTGCGCTTGTGCTTGAAATGGGCATGCCTCCCAACGATCTCAAGCTGTTTACCGCCGTGCTCGTCGCCATTTCGCTGGCGCTTCCGCTGATCAAGGAAAAAATGTCCGGCATGCGCGTCCGCGCCTGAATGATGAGAACTGAACACGAAGGAAAGAAAAATGCTTGAACTCCATAATGTCACCAAGACTTTCTTCGCCGGCACGGCCAATGAAAAGAAGGCGCTTCGCGGCGTGTCGTTCACACTTGAGGACGGCGACTTCTGCACTGTGATCGGATCGAACGGCGCCGGCAAGTCCACGACGCTCAATGCCATTGCAGGCGCGTTTCCGATTGATTCGGGCTCCATTCTTATTGATGGGGTTGACGTTTCCAAGATGCCTGAATACAAGCGCGCAGCCTTCATCGGGCGAGTCTTTCAGGATCCGATGCGCGGAACTGCCGCAGGCATGATGATTTCCGAAAATCTTGCGATCGCCGATAGACGAGGCCGTCGTCAGACGCTTCGCTGGAGCGATCGAGCCGACCGCACGGCCTACTTTACGGAACTTGTGAAGATGCTGGGACTGGGGCTTGAGAATCGAATGACGGCGCATGTGGGCTTGCTTTCGGGCGGCCAGCGACAGGCGCTTACTTTGCTGATGGCCACGCTCGTTCGTCCGAAGCTTCTTCTCCTAGATGAACACACGGCAGCACTGGATCCGAAGACGGCTGCCAAGGTGCTTGAGATCACTGAAAAGCTTGTGACCGAACAGCAGCTCACGACGCTCATGATTACGCACAACATGCGTGATGCGCTTCGTTACGGCAACCGTCTCATCATGATGCATGACGGTCGTCCAATTCTGGATGTCAAGGGCGAGGAGAAGGCGAAGCTCACCGCAGTGGATCTGCTGCAGTTCTTTGAGAAGGCTGGCGACGGCGTTTCCGACAAGATGCTTCTTGCCTGATGCAGGCGTTGGCTCAGCCATAGCAAATAAGCAAATCGGCCGCCCGAGCTCGGGCGGCCGATTGTTTTTGGAGTTTCGCTTTTAGCGCTTCTTGGACGACTTCTTGGCGAACCAGGTGAAGAACACCGGAACGAAGATGGTCGACACGAAGGTGGCGGCGAGCATGCCGCCGAAGACGCCCGTGCCCATCGAGTGACGGGCGGAGGCGCCTGCGCCCGTGGCGAGGATGAGAGGCACGACGCCGAGCACGAAGGCAAAGGACGTCATCAGGATCGGACGGAAGCGAAGGCCGGCGGCTTCAATGGCCGCATCGAAGGGCCCCATTCCTTCCTCCATCTTTTGTGCCGCGAATTCCACAATCAGAATGGCGTTCTTGGCCGTAAGGCCGATGAGTACAAGAAGGCCGATCTGGAAGTAAATGTCGTTGGGCGTGCCGCGGAACCAAATGGCCGTCATGGCTCCGAGGAAGGCATACGGAACGGCGAGCACGACGGCGATCGGGAGCGACCAGCGCTCATAGAGTGCTGCAAGGATGAGGAACATCATCAGGATGCCAAAGCCGAAGGCTGTGGCGGAAGAGGCGCCGATGCGTTTTTCGTGATAGGCCTGGCCGGTCCATTCTATGGTGTAGCCCTCGGGGAGGACTTCGCGGGCGGTTTCCTCAACGATCTTGATGGCATCGCCCGACGAGATGCCTTGAGCGGCTGCGCCGCTGAACTGTGCGGCAAGATAGCCGTTCATGCGGGAGAGCGCAGCTGCGCCGGAGGTGCGCTCAACGCGAACAAGCGCCGAGATGGGCACCATCTTGCCTGAATTGGAGCGTACATAGCCGGAGCCGATGTCTTCAGGAGTCGAACGGAACTGAGGAGCCGCCTGCACGACGACACGATAGGTTTTGCCGTTTCGCGTGAAGTCATTGACGTACTTGCTGCCCATCAGGTGAGAGATGGTGTTGTAGACGTCGTCAATGGAAACGCCGAGGGCGAGCGCCTTGGGCTGATCGACATACAGCTTGAGCTGAGGCGTATCGGCCGTCAGGTAGCTTCGAAGGCCGGTGAGCTCGGGACGATTCTGGAGAACCTCGATGAAGTTGTCCGTGATGTTCTGCAGCACGAGCGGATTGTCGTTGCCGTGAGAAAGGATGTAGCCCGAGAAGCCGTTGGTGGAGCCTAAGCCTCTGATGGAGGCGGGCAGCACGGCAACGCCCGTGACGTCGGAATGGGCGCGAAGGTATTTCTGGAGATCCTTCTGGACGTCTTCGGCCGTTTCCTTGCGGTCGTCCCAATGCTTGAGCTTCAGAATGAAGGTGGACGAATTGCTTCGAACGTCTCCGCTCATCGAGTCGAAACCAACCATTGTCACGACGCTTTCAACGGCTTCGTTCTGCTTGAGGTGCTCAAGGATTTCGGTTGATGCGGCCTCGGTTCGCGGGAAGGCTGCGCCTTCAGGAAGTTGAACAGAGATGCGAACGATGCCCTGGTCTTCACGAGGAATGAAGGAGGTCGGCGTATGCTCGAGCATCTGCCAGCAGCCCAGTGTAACGGCAATGAGGAATCCAGCAGTGAGGATGCGGTGGCGAAGCGCAGCCTTGACGAGCTTGAGAAAACGGAGGGTAAAGGCTGCGAGTCCTCGGTCGAATGCCTGGAAGAAGCGGTTCTTGCTTTCCTCGGGCTTTTTTTCCTTGAGAAGAATTGCACACAGTGCCGGCGTTAGCGTAAGTGCCACAAAGCCCGAAAGGGCTACAGAGAGCGCGACGGTCACGGCGAACTGGCGATAGAGCTCGCCGGCAATGCCGCCGAGGAAGGCGACCGGAATGAAGACGGAGGCAAGCACGAGCACGATGGCGACGAGGGCGCCGGCTACTTCCTTCATGGCCTTCTGGGCGGCTTCGTAGGGTCCAAGACCTTCGGTGCGCATGATGCGCTCGATATTTTCAAGCACGACGATGGCGTCGTCGACCACAATACCGATCGACAGCGTCAGGGCAAAGAGCGTGAGGGTGTTGAGCGAGAAGCCAAAGAGCCACAGGCCGGCCATCGTTCCGATGAGCGACACCGGAACGGCAAGCATCGGGATGAGCGTTGCACGCCAGTTCTGCAGGAAGATGAAGATGACCAGCAGCACCAGAACGCCGGCTTCAAAGAGCGTGTGATAGACCTCGTTGAGGGAGGCGCCCACGAAGACGGAAGTGTCGTCGGTAATGATGTAATCAATCTTGTCCTTTGGAAAGTGTTCGGCAAGCTCGACAATTCGTGCTTTGACGACTTCGGCCGCCGCCATGGCATTGGCGCCGGTCTGAAGATAGACGCCGACGTTGACGCCCTGCGTACCGTTGATGTCGACGCGGAATTCGTATGAACGCTTGCCGACCTCGGTCGTGGCGATGTCCTTGATGCGCACGAGCTTGTCGGGGCCGTTGGCCTTGACGATGATGTCGGCGAATTCCTCTGCCGTGAGCAGCTGGCCCGGCGTCGTGATCGTGTAGAAGAGCTGCTGGTCGGAGACGGTGGGAGCAGTACCTACGCGGCCGGCGCTTCTCTGGGCATTCTGAGCTTCAATGGCGTTTTCAACGTCCTTGATTGTGATGCCCATGAGCCCCATCTTTTCCGGATCGAGCCAGATGCGCATTGCAGACTGCGCATTGCCGAAGACGCTCACGTCGCCGATGCCGGGCAGACGCTTGAGTTCGTCGACGATGTTGAGGTTGGCGTAGTCGGCAAGGTCTGTGGCGGCCATGCTGCCGTCGGGCGAGAATAGCGCGACCATCAGGAGGTTTTCTTCCGAGCGCTTTCTAACGCTTACGCCTTGATTGCGGACGACGTCGGGCAGGCTGCGTTCGGCCGTGCGCACGCGGTTGTTGATTTCAAGCATGGCGTCATTGGCGTCGGTTCCGACGTCAAAGACGCAGCCGATCGACATGTTGCCGTTGCTTCGAATGGTGGTCGTGTAGTAGAGGAGACCGGAAACGCCGGAGAGCTGATCCTCAATGGGAGCAGCCACGGTGCGGGCAAGCGTCTGAGCGTCGGCGCCGTCGTAGGTGGCGGAAATGCGAACAGTAGGAGGCGAGATGTCCGGATACTGAGAAAGCGGAAGAACGCGCATCGCGATGAGGCCCGCGAGCACGATGATGATGGAGAGAACCGTCGCAAAAATCGGACGGCGAATGCAGAACTGGCTGAGCATGACGCAGAATCCTACTTGGCCGTCGTCGAAGCTTCCTTAGGCTGGACGGCTATTCCGTCGCGTAGCTTGAGAAGCTGGTTGGTAATCACGCGGTCACCCGTGGCAAGGCCTTCGGTGGCAATCCAGTCGGGACCGTCCCAACGGTCAAGCTTGACCGTTTGCTGTCTGGCCTTGCCGTCCTTGCAGAGGAAGACGGTATAAGTGCCGTCGGGTTCCTGCCGCACGGCTTTCTGCGGAATGCGAACGGCATTTGCGCGCATGCCGATCTGAAGGTCGACATGCACGAAGTCGCCCGGAATGAGGCCGGAATCCTTGTCGAGCTTCGCGCGCATCAGACGAGTGCTGGTTGCGGGGTTGATGGACTGGGAAACGTAGTCGAGCGTGCCGGCAAGCGTGCGACCCCGTTCGTCGCGAAGCTTGACCGCATTGGCGGTCGTGATGCTTTCGCCGTCAAGCGTACGTGCGGACGGTGCAAAGACGACGCGGATGTCGTCATGCTGCGTGATGCTGGCTAGAACGGAGCCCTGTGCGGAAATGAGCGAGCCTTCGTGGAATTGTGTATCGCTGATGAGGCCGGAAACGGGAGCCTTCACGGTTGTCCAGTCGAGGCTGATGGCTGCGTCTCGCTCGGATGCGGCTGCAGCGTTGTAGGCAGAGGAAGCGACGAGATAGGCTCGGTTGGCGGTATCAAGATCCTGACGGCTTTTGGCGCCTGTTTCAAAAAGGGCGCAGGTGCGCTCATAATTGGTTTTTGCTTCTGAAAGAGTAGCTTTGGCGCTTCGAGTGCCTGCCGCCGCAGATTTCAGCCTGGCCTCAAAGGGGGCGGGATCAATTTGGTAGAGCACGTCGCCAGCCGCTACCTTGGCGCCTTCCGTGAAGGCAACTTTCTTGAGGATGCCGCTCACTTGAGCCTTTACTTCGACTTCACGTCCGCCTTCCGCTTGTCCGAGAAGTGTGATCCAGCGGGGCTGGTCGGCTACCTCGACAGTCAGGGTTTCGACTGGAAGCGGAGCACGTACGGTCTTGGGAGCCGGCGTCTTGTCGCAGCCGGAGATGAGCGTGAGCGCCAGAAGACCGGCGCAGGCAAGGCTGAGTGTATGTCGCATGTTGCTTGAGTGAGCAATTGTTTTAGGGGGCCTGCATTTCAGTATGGCCGTGATGCGGGAAAGAGGCAAATTTGTTGCGATAGACCGAGTAAAGTCATGTTACAAAATGTGTCTCAATCTTGAACGGGAGTTGTTCGTGCCTTGAGCCACGCCTGTGCTCGAGGCGAAAGGCCCTCGTTTTGCAAGCCTGTGAGTACTTTCCCGTGGTAGGCGTCCAGCCAGGACTTTTCTTCCTTCGTGAGGAGCGAGGCGTTGATCGTACGAAGGTCGATCGGACACAGCGTTGCAACGTCGAATGCGAGGAATTTTCCGAATTCGGTTTCGGAGAATTCGTGTGCGACGATCAGATTTTCAATGCGGACACCCCAGCGGCCCGGGCGGTAGACGCCGGGTTCATCGGAGACGAGAATGCCGGCATGGAGGCCTAGCTCGCCCGATTTCAGGGAGCGCGGGGAGATGTGAAAGGGGCCTTCGTGGACATTAAGTCGATAGCCTACGCCGTGTCCCGTGCCGTGACCGAAGTCGAGCCCTTCAGCCCAGAGCGGCGCACGTGCGGCGGCGTCGAGCTGGGCTCCCGAAGTTCCGGCAGGAACGATTGCGCGGGCCAGTGCGATGTGTGCCTTGAGGACAAGCGTGACATCGCGTTTCATTTCGTTCGTGATGCGGCCTGCGGCTGTCATTCTGGTGATGTCGGTTGTGCCGGTTTCATATTGGCCGCCCGAATCGATGAGCAGAAGACCGTCCGTGATGGCCGCGGCCGTTTCGCGGTGAGGTGCATAGTGAGGAAGCGCTGCATTGCATCCGAAGGCGGAAATCGTGCCGAAGCTCAAGCCCCGGTTGTCCGGACGCTTGGCACGTTCGGCATCAAGCATGTCTGCGACATCGGATTCGGTAAGCAAAGCGCCTTCGGCAAGGCGCTCGTCAAGCAGGGCGTAGAACTCGCAGAGCGCAATGCCGTCGGAGATCATTGCGCGGCGGATGCCTTCGAGTTCAACGGTCGATTTACGGCTCTTCATGAGGGTGACGGGCGAAAGCGCTTCGACGGGCGTGCGCTCGATCAGCTTGAAGAGCGAGGCGGGGAAGCGTTCCGGATCGATCAGGAAGTCGAGGTTCCTGGAATAATCGGCGAGATCCGGGGCAAGCGCTTCGGGGGCGCGAACGATGATGCCTGCGGCTGATAGTGCGGCAAGTGTTTCAGGAGTGAAGCGGCTGCTTTCCGTATAGAGGAGCGCCTCATCGTCCGTGATGATCATGCCAGCAAGGAAGACCGGATTGAATTCAATGTCGCTTCCTCTGCAGTCCGTAAGCCAGGCAATGTCGTCAAGCGAGTAGAGGCAGAGTGCCTCGCAGGCGCGATCGCGAAGCACGGCGCGCACGCGTCCAAGCTTTTCGGAAACGCCGGACAAATCGGGCGTCAGCGCTGTGACGGAGGTCTTCGGACGTGCCGGACGATCGTCGGTCCAGATGTCGTCAAAAAGATCGGGAACGAGTTCAAGTTTCAAGCCGGCATCTTCGAGAGATCGGCGTGTGCGGCGCACGTCGGCTTCGCTCCAGAGCTCGGGGGCAAGGCCGACGCTGGCGCCGTCGGCGAGATGTGCTGAGAGCCAGGCTTCCTGCGATGGAGCATTAGGACTCCCGAGCTTTACAAGCTCAAAGGGCGAGCCTTTGAGTTCGGCGGCGGCCTGTTCCCAGTAACGGCTGTCGGCAAGGAGCATGGCATTGTCGGCCGTGATGCAGATGCGTGCGGCGCTTCCGGTGAAGCCTGTGAGCCACTTGATCGACTGCCAGTGTTCTGGAACGTATTCGGAGAGGTGCGGGTCGACGATTCTGCCGATCCAGGCATCGAGCCCCCGGTTCTTCATGACTTGACGAAGCTTGCCGAGTCGCTCGGCACTGGAATGATTCATGACGTTTCCTTCTTCTCTGTTGGTTGAAGTCCCGGATGGCCGATGGGAATGGGTGCGGCTTAGAAGAGCTTGCGAACTTGAACGGTGACGGGGAAGCCGACGTGAGAGTCGCTTTCAAGGTCTTCGCCGATGTCGAGCTTCAGAATCCGCCAGCCAGCATCGCGGAGCTCGCTGAGCGTGGCTGAGACGCCGAGGTCGTGACAGGCGAAGGGAACTTCGCCTATGCGCTGAAGCACGGTAATGGGAGCCTCGGACGTACAGGTCATCAGCGAGCGGTTCGGAGCGTCGAGCAACGGGTCGTGCAGATTGCCGTCGGCATCGCGCGTCATTCGCTGAGCGGGACCGCTGATCGTGTCGCCCGTGTAGTAGGCGGTGGAGCAGGCGGAAAGAAGAAGCGCGGCGGCAATGGCGGCGAGAAGACTGCGGACAGGGAGCAAAGCGGACATTTTCTGTTGGCCGGCCTTTGTATGAAGAGGTCGGACGGACTCGAACGAGATGGGTAAAACAGATCTATTTTAGAGAAAAAGCGCCGAATGTCAGTAAAACATCCGGCGCTTCTGTAAGCCTATGTCGATTGGCTTGACGAAACGGAATCAGCCTTCGCGCTTCTTGCGATAGTTCTTGCGGTTCTTGTTGAAGCCGTTCTTGAAGCCGCCCTTCTTCACGTTGCCGTTGACATTGCCGTTGACGTAGCCGCCCTGACGGTATTCGTCAGGCATGATCTGCGGCAGGCTGAGGGCCTGAGAGGACGGATGGTACGGGTCCGACGGCTCCCAATGAATGGTCTGGTCGTCGCGCAGTCCGCGAAGATTCTGGCGCTTCGGCTGATAGTGAATCGAGTTGCCGAAGTTGTCCTCATCCCATTCCTGTTCTCGCGGCTTGGGTTGAGCGGCGGGTTTCCTGGGCTTTTTCTGGAAGCGCTTCTTCTCCTGAGGCCTGGCGTCGTCATGAGGAGCCTGATCGTTCTGCAAGGACGGAGCGGCATCTTCCTGAGTCATGTCCTGTCGCTCGTTGCCGTCGGCACTTTGGAACTTGCGCGGCTTGCGGCGGAAGTTCTTCGAATAGCTCTTGCGCGGCTTGTCAGCAGCATCATTGCCTTCGACCGGAGCGCTTTCCTGAGTCTTGGCGGCTTCAGGGGCATATTCGGCCGGAACGACTTGGGCTTCAGCAGGCGTAACGGAAGTCTCGGCGGCGCCTTCTTCCTGACGACGCTTGTAGGAGCGTTTTTTGCCGTAGCGGCGATCCTTGAAGAACTTGCGTGGCTTGTCGGCCTGAGCTTGTTCGGGAGCGGAATTGTCGACGGGAGCGGTTTGCTGAGGTGCGGAAATTTCCGCTTCGGTCGTGACGGATTCCATGGACGGGAAGTCGTCCTCGCGCGGCTTGAAGGCCTTGCGGGGCTTTTTGCCGAAGTTTTTGTCGGCGCCGTCCTTCTTGAAGTCCTTCTTGTTCTTGCGGAATCCTTCCTTCCTGTCCTTGCGCTGGCCGTTCTGACCCTTTCGCTCGTAGGGCTTGCGGCGTTCTTTGCGGCTGAGCTCTTCTTCAGGGGCGTCGCCGTCGGGTTCGGCCGTGCGGGCATAGTCCGTGCGGATCGTGAGCTTTTCACGACGCAGAAGCTGGCCGATGACGGTGCGGGGCTCGGGCAGGTTGTACGGGTTTTCAAGCGTGAGGCGCTTTTCGGCAGCAACGAGAAGCTTTTCGAAGAGCGGAAGCGTCTCGGGGGTGACGATCGATACGAGTTCGCCTGTTCCGTCGGCCGTTCTTGAAAGGTGTTCAAGGTAGGGCTCGGGACCGCCGGAAAGATCTGTAAGAACCATGTGGGAGACGCGGTTGTGCTCAAGCTCCCCGAGGACGGCGTGCGGCATGACCAGATGGTCGATGCGGCCGGCGATGAACTTGAGAATGAGCGTTTCGCGAGCGGATGCGGACTGTGCGGCGGTGGCGCGCTTGGCGGCAATGCCGGCATCCTTGAGAAGACCGGTAATGCGAGTGCTTTCGCTTGGGGTCGAGGCCAGGAACAGAACGGGGGCCTTTTCAGCTTCCTGCGCAAGGACTTCGCTCAGCTTGTCTTCGGGAACGAGCAGCACGCGCTCCTTTGGGGCGGCTTCGCGCGGCGCCTTGTCGGGGGCGCGGCAGAAGGCCGGTGCGTGGAGCATGGCGTTGTAGGGATCTTCGGTCGACTCAATTGTGACGGGACCCGTTACGATCAGCTGGCGGGCGGCCGAGAAGCGTTCGCAGAGCGAGGCTATGCGATCCGTATCCCCCATGACGTCGTGCCATTCGGCGCCGTCGATGAGGATCGTGCGGAAGGCTTCAGGGACAGCAAAGCCCTTTTCAAAGGCTTTTTCAAGAACCTTGGGATTCGTCACAACAAGGTCGGGCGCGTCGGTGAAGACGGCGGTGAGGCCGGCGCCGTCGCGCACGCCCGTTGTGGCGGAAATTTTCAGGCCGGTGCCCTCGGACATGCGGGTCGCAAGTTCAAGAGCAGTTTCCTCGGCTTCGCGCGAGGCGGCGAGAATCAGCGCTGCGCTCTTGTCGCGGCGATCCTGCAGCTTCTGCAAAAGCGCGGTCACGGCGGTCATGAGGCGTGACGCACAGGGAGTGCCCGACAGACGCGTGTCGCGTTCGTTCAGGACTTCGTTGAGGGTGCTGGAGAGAAACGGATTGGAGGATGCCCAGCTCTTGAAGGCTTCGGGCAGCCAAGACAGCACACGCTCGAAATTCGAGATTTTTTCGTCTTTTGTCATCGTTCAGGGGCAATGCACGACGACGCGGAATGCGCGGGAAAAGAAAAGGCGCTTCATCGCGTCGAAAAAAGTGTATGCGGATCGAAATCGGATGTCCCCGCCAAAACGCCGTGGCGCGCGGGATAGGCCGCTTAGAAGGTGCAAGCCGGCGCATCTGTCGGGCGCTTCGGTCTTGCCGGTTCCGTCTCCGGATTGCGGAGAACAACGGCTTTTTGAGGATGGCAGTCAGATGGCCATCGCGTCCGGCGGTGAAGGATTGTCGGACGGCGGGATCATTTTACACGCCGAATCGCGAGAATGCATCCTTGTTGCCAGAGTACCGCTCCGTCGCTGTAAGATTGTGTCATTGACAACCTACAATACCGAGCCGAGAGAACCCGCGATTTCAATCGTCGGGTGAAAGGCGCTCACTGCCTTCCTCTCGTTCCCATACGAGAGGCATACGTCTTTGACAAGGACGGTGTAGGATAGTCGACATGAAAGCCAATATCGCCTATATGTTTGAACTGATGCCTAGCAGGGAACAGAAGCGTAAACTCGCCATGTTAGCCGGCAGTCGGCGTTTCGTCGTCAACAAGGCGATTGAATTGCAGAAGCAATGCCTTGAATCCAATCAGCCTTTCCTGACGTACAAGCAGCTTTGCCAAAAGCTCACGTACTGGAAGCAGGACAACGATACGCTGTGGCTTCAGGAGGCGTTTGCACAAGGTCTTCAACAAGGCTTGAAGGACTTGTCGACCTCCATCAAGGAGTTCAAGACCAAGCGGAAAGGTTTTCCGAAATTCCAAGCCAGGGGCGACGGCGATTCCTTCCGCATTCCGCAGGTCGAACCTTCGGATTGGGACGAGGCCAACGGTCGAGTCTGGATTCCGAAGGTTGGCTTCGTGCGATTCCGAAAGTCGCGGCCGATCAGGGGCAAAATCAAGCAAATGACGTTTTCCATCGATTGCGGTCGCTGGTACATCTCGGTCGTGACGGAGATGGATTGCACCAAGGATGGACCGAATCGTCCGGGTGAGGTCGGCATTGATTTGGGCATTGCCCAAACGGTGACGCTCTCCGACGGTACGGTGTTCCTGCTTGACGTTGCATCCATCAAGAAGCACGAACATAGAATCGCCGTTCTTCAAAAGCAGCTCTGCCACAACAAGGAGGCCCGTCAGAAGCTTGCAAAGCTCGACAAGGCCGCTCCTTTCGACAAGCGGGAGCCGAGTCGTCGCAGAAGGCATTTGAAGGAACAGATCCAGAAACACTATCGCTGCATCCGCAACATTCGTCAGGACTTCATGAAGAAGACGGCTCACGCCATCGCACAGAAATTCGGGTGGGTGGCCATGGAAAATCTGAATCTGAAGAACATGACGAAATCGGCCAAAGGCACGGTCGAGGAACCGGGGAAAAACGTCAGTGCAAAGAGCGGCTTGAACCGTTCTCTTGCCCGCGTTGCACCCTATGCGATGAGGATGGCCATCCTCTGGGCCTTGTACAAGGCAGGAGGAATGCTTGTCCTCGTCGATCCTCGATACACGAGCCAGACGTGCCCGATATGCGGATATACTAGCGCAAAGAATCGCCCCACTCAGGCGCACTTCGGATGCCAAAAATGCGGCCATACGGAGAACGCCGATATTGTGGCAGCGAGGAACATTCTTAAAAAGAGCCGGACTGGCTCAGTTCGCCCGTGTAGTGAGCTTGGTAACAAGACAGCAGCGGGAACCGTCCTTTTCTTCGCGGTCTAACCGCGAATTAATGGAATCCCGTGTCTTTAGACATCGGGAGGAAGTCAAACACGAGGGCTATACCCATGCAGGAAGAATTGAAGGATCTTAAGATTGAAGAACTCGCCGAAGGTACCGGCCGCCAGGCCATGAAGGGCGATACGATCGCCGCACACTACACCGGCTGGCTTGAAGACGGCACGAAGTTCGACTCCAGCCTCGACCGCGGCGAGCCGCTCGAGTTCGTTTGCGGCGTCGGCATGGTCATCAAGGGATGGGACATGGGCGTCGTCGGCATGCGTGAGGGCCAGAAGCGCCGTCTGACGATTCCGGCACATCTCGGCTATGGCGCCTACGGCGTTCCGGGCTGCATTCCGCCCAATGCCACGCTTATTTTTGAAGTTGAACTCGTGAAGGTCTATTGATTCGGACGTTCGAAGTCTCTTCTTAAACATGAAAAAAGCCCGCGGAAGCGGGCTTTTTTCACAAGAGTGCTTGACCGGTCGAATAAGAGATTCCCAATTCTCTGTACTACGAGGCATGCGAATCAGCCGAAGCGGCTAGAGTCCGCTCTTGTGCCTC
>CAKQKT010000031.1 GCA_934249275.1 uncultured Sutterella sp.
TGGAAGGTTAATGAAAAATTGAGCCTCGGCGCCGGCGTCTCGCTGCAGTATGCCAAGGCCAAGCTTGGCATGGGTACTGACCATTACCCCATCTCCGCCACTGACTATGCTCCTATGGACTCCGTTATTAAGGGCGATAGCTGGGCCTGGGGATGGAATGTCGGCATGATGTTCCAGCCGGTCGACACCGTCCGCATCGGCCTGTCCTACCGCTCCAGCATCGACCATGACGCCGAAGGCCATACCGACGCAATCGTGGGCGGACATGCAATGCCCCGCAGCGACATGAAGGTCAGCCTCAAGACGCCTGACACGGTCACGCTCTCCGCCACGTGGGAAGCCACCGACGCTCTCCGCCTTTCCGGTACGGCCCGCTGGTCCAAGTGGTCCAACTTCGACACCCTTCGCGTTGAAAACGCTACGTTGCCCAACCAGACGGTTGTTAACAACTGGGACGACACCTGGTTCTTCTCCGTCGGCGCCGACTACGAGATCGACAGCCAGTGGACGGTTCGCGGCGGCGTGGCCTACGACCAGGGTCCGGTTGCAAATAAGAACCGCATGGCCGTCGTTCCCGACACCGACCGCGTCTGGCTCTCCGCCGGCACGTCCTACAAGTGCACGAACAATCTGACCTTCGACTTCGGCGCCACCTACATCAAGGGCGTTGGCGACACCGATCTCTACACTGCTGACGGCAAGCACGGCGAGTACAAGTCCCTCGACTCGTACATCTTCTCCGCTCAAATGCAGTACCTGTTCTAAGCTAGTCCTTCAGGATGACAAAAAGCACCGCAATCCCTCTGCAGGAGGGGTTTACGGTGCTTTTTGCGTTTTAACCCATGCATCATGCCGAAAGATTAACCCGCTTCAATTTCCATCCCGCCCTGTGCTAGGGTGCACTCCTTGTTCGGGATAACACGCATAAAAGACCCCGACTCGCGTCTTTCGCCGCGAATGCTATTCATACCAGGAGCCTACCTTGCATCAGAAATTCATCCGCGCCGCAGCCGCTGCGGCCGTGGCCTCTGCCTTTTCCTCCGCCGCGATGGCCGGCGGCTTCCAGCTGACCGAACAGTCCGCTCTCGGTCTCGGCCGCGCCTACGCCGGCATGGGCGTCGACGGCACGGACCTTTCCGGCCTCTACTACAACACGGCCACGATGACCCAGCACAAGGGCACCCAGGCTCAGTTCGGCTTCGTCGGCGTCGGCCTCAACCTCGACTACAACTCCAACAGCACCAGCCAGATTCACGACGAAAACGGCCGCAAGCAGGAAGAGGCTGTTCCGAATCTCTTCGTGACGCACCAGATCAACGACGTGACCTGGGTCGGCTTCGGCTTCACGGTTCCTTTCGGTCTCTCCACTGAATACAGCGAAAACTGGGAGCAGAAGGAAGCCGGCACGGAAGCCAAGATCGAAGTTTATGACTTCAACCCGACCGTCGCCTGGAAGGTCTCCGACAAGTTCTCGCTCGGCGCAGGCGTCTCCTATCAGTACGTCAAGGCCGACCTCGGCTTCAACTGGAAGAACTACGGTGCCGGCATGGCTCACACCCAGCTCTCGGGCGACGCCTGGGGCTGGAATATCGGCGCCATGTGGACCCCGGTTGAAAACGTCCGCATCGGCGCATCCTACCGTTCTGCCGTGCATCACAAGGTAAACGGCAAGCTCAAGACAGACTCCAAATTTGGCGGCGTTCTCCCGACCACCATGGACGACTCCGTCACGATGGACGCTCCCGCCTGGGCACTTCTTTCTGCCGCCTGGGATGTCAACGACTGGCTGAGCCTCTACGCCACCTACCGCTGGGCCGACTGGTCGAGCTTCAAGTCCCTGACGATCGACACGCCGTACAAGTCCATTGAATCCAAGAAGGAATGGAAGGACACTCATCTGTACTCCCTCGGCTACGACGCCCGTATCAACAGCTTCTGGACGCTTCGCGGCGGCGTTGCCTATGAAACGTCCACGATCGGCAACAAGTACCTCCGCTCCGGCACGATTCCCGACGCCGACCGCTGGTGGTTCGCCATCGGCTCCACCTTCAACTGGACGAAGGACTTCCAGACCGACATCGGCTTCGCACATCTGCACGGCGTGCATGAACGCAGCATCTACGACAAGACCGGCAGCGAACTCGGCAAGTTCCGCAAGCTCGATGCCTACGTCTACGGCATCCAGGCTCAGTATCGTTTCTAACGGCCGATGCTAGCCTGCGGCGGTCTCCGCCGCGCACGACACTCCGAATCCCGGCGTTACCCAAACGCCGGGATTTTCGTTTTCCGGGTACATGAAGGCCACAAGCAGATCGCCTAGATCGGCGCCTTCGGGCAAAGCGGGACGTTCATAACCTTCGGTTTCCCGGCATTCGGAAAGGCCGGCACTTCTGCATAGAGAGGCGGTGTAGAGCGCAAGCCCGATTTCCATGTTCGGGCGCAGATCGAAGTGTTCGAGAAGGAGCGTGAGTAGCGCCCGGTCCTCATCCCAAATGGTTTCGGGAGCGGGCTCAAGAGAAGAAAAGAGACAGACCTGAGAACGGTCGTCGTGAAGGAGGCATTCGGCGGAGGTGGGACGAGTGCGGTCCGCGTAGCAGCACGCAAGATCGGTCACCTCTCCTTCCGTCAGTAGAAGCGGATCAACAGGCGTGCAATGAACGAGTTCCTTTAAACGCGCCGCGTAACGCCTGCATCGATTGGCTCTCAGCATGGTATCGGCCTCCTTGGCCGCGCGCAATCTCGGTCGGCCTTCCCATAATCCTACGGCATATTGCCTTTGGATGTCGGACCTGGCCGTTTTGGTCTCCTCGGAATATGCTATCGTCACTTCCGATCAAGACCATATACGGAGCCTTTCTCATGTCCCAAAGCGCAATTCCCGACCTGATTTCCGAAGACATCTTCCGGTTCGGGCCCGGCGACAAGTACGCACTGCCGATCGGCACAGCGGCCTCGGACGCCCTGGTGCTCTCGCAGATGGGCGAGAAGTGCCGCGCCAGAAATGAAAAGCTTCTCGTCGTCTGCGCCGATCCGCTCGATGCTCTCAGGCTCGCTCAGGAAATTCCCTGGTTCAGCCCGGCGCTCGGCGTAAGAAGCCTTCCCGACTGGGAAACGCTCCCCTACGACGTGCTCTCCCCTCAGGAGGACATCGTTTCGGAGCGTCTTGAAACGCTCTACCGCATGACCTCGGGCGCCAAGGGCCTCGACGTCGTGATTGCATCGGCCGTCACGGCCGCCCAGCGCATGGCGCCCGTCGCCTATGTAGGCGCCAACACCTTCTTCTTCCGTCCCGGCGACACGCTTTCGGTCGAGGGACTTCGCTCGAATCTTGCATCCGCGGGCTACGCCAACGTCAAGCAGGTGCTTGCCGCCGGCGAATTCGCCGTTCGCGGCAGCATCATCGACGTCTTCCCGATGGGCTCCGACAAGCCCTTCCGCCTTGATCTTTTTGACGATGAAATTGAATCCATCCGCTGGTTCGACGTCGAGACGCAGCGCTCCATGGAGGAAGTCAAGGAAATCCGCCTGCTCCCCGGCCACGAATTCCCTGTCACGCCCGAAGCCGTCACGGGATTCCGCCAGCGCTGGCGCACGCGCTTTGCCGGCGACCCGAGCAAGAGCCTCGTCTACCGAGACATCGGCAACGGCGTTCTTCCGCCCGGCATCGAATACTATCTGCCGCTCTTCTTCGAGGATACGGCAACGCTCGCCGACTACCTCTCCGAAGGCACCCGCGTCGTGCTCGTCGGCGACGTGCAGACGGCGCTTGCAGGCTTCATGAAGGAAACCCTTTCACGACAGCGCATGCTCGAAGCGGACCAGGACCGTCCGGCGATGAAGCCCGAGGAGCTCTGGCTCACGCCCGAAAACTTCTTCACGAGCCTCGCAAAGTTCGCGCGCTTCTCCTTCAGGCGGGAAGGCAATCCGGAAGAAGCCAATGTCCTCAAGGGCGTGGCCGTCGACCGCAAGAGCCAGAATCCCGTCTCCAACCTTATCGCCTTCACGACGACCGAAAAGGCTCGCGGACGCCGCACGCTCATTGCCGCCACATCGATCGGCCGCATGGGCACGATGGGCGAGCTCTTCCGCGCGTCCGGCCTTGACTTCACCGAATACGAAAGCTGGGCGGACTTCCTTGCGGGCGATGCGCCCGTGGGCCTTGTCGCCGCGCCGCTCTTTGCAGGCAGCCTTCTTGCCGACCCGAAGATCGCGATTCTCACGGAAAGCGAGCTTTATGCCGCAAGTCCCAGGCGCTCCAGGCTTCGCCGCAACCGCCAGTCGACCAACATCGAAATGATCGTGCGCGACGTTTCCGAATTGAAGATCGGAGACGCGGTCGTGCATCTTGAACACGGCATCGGCCGCTATCAGGGACTCGTGCATATGGAGACCCCGGACGGCGACGCCGAACTTCTGCGCATCGACTACAAGAACGATGCGAAGCTCTTCGTGCCGATTGCCAACCTGCACCTGATTTCGCGCTACTCGGGCGCCGATCCGGAAAATGCGCCGCTCCACGCACTTGGCCGCGGCGACTGGGAAAAGGCACGAAAGAAGGCAGCCGAGCAGGTCCGAGACACCGCGGCCGAGCTCCTGCACCTCTATGCGCTTCGCGAAACCCGCAAGGGCTTCGTCTTCCCCATCGACGTCAGCGACTACGATGCGTTCTGCGAAGGCTTCGCCTTTGAGGAAACGCCCGACCAGGCGGCCGCCATCGGCGCCGTCCTCAAGGACATGACGACCGGCAAGACGATGGACCGCCTCGTCTGCGGCGACGTGGGCTTCGGCAAGACCGAAGTCGCGCTCCGCGCGGCCTTCGTCGCCGTCTCGGCCGGCAAGCAGGTGGCGGTGCTCTGTCCCACCACGCTGCTCGCCGAACAGCACGCCCAGACCTTCCGCGACCGCTTCGCGCCGTGGCCCGTCCGCGTCGCCGAACTCTCCCGCTTCAGAACCGGCAAGGAAACGACGAAGGCGCTCGAAGGCATTGCAGACGGCACGGTCGACATCGTGATCGGCACGCACAAGCTTCTCACCGACAAGGTGTCCTTCAACCGGCTCGGCCTCGTCATCATCGACGAAGAACACCGCTTCGGCGTTCGCCAGAAGGAAATGCTCAGAAAGCTTCGCGCCGAAGTCGACGTTCTCACGCTCACCGCTACGCCGATTCCGCGCACGCTTTCGATGAGCCTTGAAGGCATCCGCGACTTCTCCGTCATTGCAACGGCACCCGAACGCCGTCTTGCCGTCAAGACCTTCGTGCACGCCGAAGAACCCGGCCTCATCCGCGAAGCCGTCATCCGCGAGCTCAAGCGCGGCGGCCAGGTGTACTTCCTCCACAACGAGGTGGAGACGATCGAAAACCGCCGCGAACAGCTTGCGGCCCTGATCCCGGAAGCGCGCATCGCCGTTGCCCACGGCCAGATGAGTGAGCGCGAGCTCGAGCACATCATGCGCGAGTTCTACCAGCAGCGCTTCAACCTGCTTCTCTGCACGACCATCATCGAGACCGGCATCGACGTTTCGACCGCGAACACGATCATCATGCAGCGTGCCGACAAGCTCGGTCTCGCACAGCTTCACCAGCTTCGCGGCCGCGTCGGCCGAAGCCACCATCAGGCCTACGCCTACCTGCTCACGCCGCCTTCGGGCGCCACGACCAAACAGGCAAAGCAGCGTCTTGAAGCCATTCAGTCCCTCGAAGAGCTCGGCAGCGGCTTCTACCTGGCCATGCACGACCTTGAGATTCGAGGCGCGGGCGAGGTGCTCGGCGAACATCAGTCGGGCGAAATCGCCGAAGTCGGCTTCGACCTCTACAGCCGCATGCTCGCCAATGCCGTCAAGGCGCTGAAGCGGGGCGAGCTCCCCGACTTCTCGGGCCCGCTCGTGCCGACCACGGAAATCACGCTGCACGCACCGGCGCTTCTGCCGAGCAGCTACGTCTCCGACGTCTCGCAGAGACTGGGCTTCTACAAGGAGCTCTCGTCCGCAACCACGCTCGAAGACATCATCCGCACGACCGAATCCCTGGCCGACCGCTACGGGAAGCTCCCCGAAGCCGCCCAGAGGCTCACCCAGATCCACAAGCTTCGCCTTCGCTGCGAAGCGCTGGGCGTGCGCAAGATCGACTGCGCCGACACCGCCACCGTCATCACGTTCACGGCCAACCCCGCCATCGAGCCGATGGCGCTCATCCGCTTCCTGCAGTCTCGCAAGGACACGCGAATGCTCGGTCCCGACAAGCTGAGAATCGACGCGGGCGGCGCCACGCCTGAAAAGCGCCTCGCGCTCGTGCAGACCGTGCTTTCGGCGCTTGAGGCGCCTGCTCGCTAAAGGAACAGCATCATGGGCATTGAAATCGAACGCAAGTTTCTCGTGAAGTCGGACGCCTGGCGCAGCCTTGCCCCGGCCGTTCGCTATGCGCAGGGCTATCTCTCCAGCGACCGCGACCGGACCGTTCGCGTGCGCACCATTGGAGACAAGGGCTTTCTCACGATCAAGGGCCGCGGGACAGGAATTGCGCATCCCGAATACGAGTACGAGATTCCGTACGCCGACGCCAGAGCCATGCTCAACGAGCTCGCGCAGAAGCCGATCATCGACAAGACCCGCACGAAGATTCCGTTCAGCGGGTACGTCTGGGAGGTCGACGAATTCTTCGGCGAGAACGAAGGGCTTGTGATGGCCGAGATCGAGCTCCCGTCCGAGGACGCGCCCTTCGAAAAGCCAGATTGGATCGGCGAAGAGGTGACGGGCAACGCGCGCTACTACAACTCGATGCTCGCCAAGAATCCTTACAAAAACTGGCGCGCCTGACGCAAAAGCCTGTTTTTCGAAAACGCCCGAGCATCAGGCTTTTCCCTGCCCGTGTCGTGAATCCGTTCATTTCGCGTGCATACTCTAATTAGCAATACCGTTCATCTGAGGACTTTCCATGCAGACAATCCCATCCGAAGCGCAATACGCGCTTGCTGCGGCACGCATCAGAGCCGCCTACAAGAGTCTTCCCGCCGAACTCCGCCCCTTCTACGCACACATTCACTGCGGTTCCGCCGCCATCATCGCGGTCCTCGGGCAGGCGGCCGACAGCAGTGTTTATCTTAAGGCGGCTGTCGATGCCGTTGAGGATTTGGCCGCTGATGCCGATTCTTTCGACCGCGAGGCGGCTGAAGAGAACGGCTCGCTCGCAGCCCTGATCCCTTCGCTCGCCGAAGCCTGCCCCGGCGACACAAATTCGCTCATCCTCTCTCTCGACGCCATGTGGGCCTGCATCGCTGAGTCGCCCATTGCCTCCGGGGCTGACAACGATGAGGAGGATCCTGTCGAGCACTACCTCTACGACAACACGGACCTCACCGGACTGGTCTACGCCTATCGCGACCTGAATGCCGTTCTCGATAACTGGTACGAAAACCTCCATAATGGCTTAGACTTCGAAGGAAGCCTCATTGAGCTCTCCGACAACGCTGTTCCGACGCCCGTTCTCGTCAAGAGCCTGCGTCGGCTTTCGTCCTCTTCGCGCGCCTGCGTTGCCTGGGGCCACAATACGATCGTCTCGCTCCTTCGCGCCATCACGAACGATGATCTGAATACGCTCGAAGAGAAGCTTGAAGCCTCCGGCATCCAGCCGCTCTTCATTCCCGCCGTTCTCGAACAGGTCAAGGCATCCGAAATCGCATATGCAGTGCTCAAAGCCGACGCCCGTCGCTACTCACCGTTTGACCGGAGCGTCGACTACTTCACCGAACAGGTCTGGAATCTCCACTCCACCGTAGGACAGATTCCGGATCACCCCGTTCGCCGCACCTTCGCGCTTCTCCTCGCGGCACTGGCGGCCATGTTCAACTGCCGCCCCGAAGATGTCGACGCACGCACGTCCTCCCACATCGAAGGCCTTGATGATCTCGAGTCCTCGAATCTTGGTCTTGCGCTCAGCCTCGCAGCAACCGTTGCGGACATCGAACTTGTTGAGTCCGACGACGATAAGCAGGAACTCGCCAAGAGCCTCGGCAATGCCTGCGGGAGCGCCGAGACCCGCTGTGCGGTCATCCTTCCGCTCTCCTTCGCCATCAGCGCTGCATTTGTCTTCGCGGCCGACACGGAAGCCATGGACAAGCTTCTCGAAACGAGCGAACTGGAAGAGAGAGATGCAGAGACCTTTAGACAGTCTCTGGAAGCGCTTCGCGACATCCTCGTCTTTCACGAACCGACCGACAGCGATCAACCCATTATCCAAAGGATCATCGCCGGAATGGCTACCGAAGACTACGATATGGAAAAGGCCGCGGAACGCTACGCCTCGCTTCTTATAGAAACGCTCGAAAAAATGGACGAAGATGATCGCGACCTCCTTATCCATCACCTCGTTGCATCGGCCTTTGTGCTGAGCGGCCTCTTCAAGAATGAGCCCGAGGAAGTCGAAGCCATCCTTGAGGATGCCTTCGAAGAAATGCCCACCGTGGCCCCGATCATCATCATGTGTCTGACCGTTCTTCGCGCCATCCAAGAGGTAGCCATGAAGTTCCAGCCCAATATGGAAGGCGAGTCCGCCTGACGTCTGACTCAAGGCACAGAACCCAATGCGAAAAGCCCGCGCGGAACATCACGTCCGTCGCGGGCTTCGTTTAGGTGCGGTCTCAGCCGGGCTTAGTTCTTGAGTGCGGCGAAGATGCCGCGATCGTCAGCGAGTTGGGCTGACCTAGCTGACGTTTTACCACTCAATCTGTCAGCCTTCGTTCTTGACGTTGAGATTGAAGGCGTAGCGGTCTGCCGGGTGGTAGGAGATCGTGGCGAGAATGAGGTTTCCCTTGGCGTCGAGATAGCGGCGGGAGATGCGAAGGGTCGGGCTGCCCACCGGCGCCTTGAGGTTTTTGGCGGCTTCTTCGGTGAGGAGCGTGGCCTCGACGATCTGGCGGATTTCAACCCACTTGCGATGGTAGATGCGGCCGATCAGGTCGATCATGAGAAGCTCGGGATGCCTGGGCGCTTCGTGAACCAGGCGCTGAAACCTGCGCTCCACGTATTCGGACGTCCAAGCGATGGGACGGTCTTCGGCCTTCGGGTCGGTTCTCACCATTGTAAAGCGGATGAGCGTGTCGCCCGGAGAAAAGCCCAGGCGAGGCGAAAGCTCGCGGCTCAGAACGACTTCCTTAATGCTGAGAATGCTCCGGGGATTGCCGGCGGCAAGGCGGTCAAGGTCGCTAACGGTGCTCAGCTCCCGGTTGAAGCCGCCGGTCTTGCCCGTGCTGATCACCAGAGTGCCAACATGCGGCTTGCGGCGGATCATGCCGTTGAGTTCAAGTTTTTTAAGCGCGGCTCTGGCCGTATAGCGGGAGACGCCTTCGGTTTCGCAGATCTCGAGCTCCTTCGGCAGGAGCGTTCCGACGGGCCATTGTCCCGACCGGATGCCTTGAGCAAGCTTTTCCGCGAGCCGGTCCTGGAGAAGTTCACGTTTCATACAAAAAAGGCGCGGGAATCTCTGCTGGCGCAGAGACGGGGATGATGAAGAAAAAGCCGCCCGGGCTTTGTCCCGAACGGCTTGAGTTTAGCAGAACGCTTTTCTGCCGTTTACTGTGATCAGTAGAGGCCGATCAGTTTCCACCAGGCCATGCCCGTGGTAAAGATCGTCAGCACGCAGAAGGTGACGATGCAGAAGTTGATCTTATAGAAGCGCGGGCGTTCGAAGTAGCCCTGGCCGAAGTAGATCGGGCCCGGACCGCCGGCATATTCGGTGATGCCCCACATCGTGTTTGAGAAGATGGCGAAGCAGATGGCGACCATCGGAGCGGGGGCGCCGGCAGCAATCGCAACCGAGGCGAACGGCACGTACATGGCAGCGACGTGGCCGGAAGCCGTGGCAAACACATAGTGGAGATAGATGTACGCGAAGCCGAGGATCAGGAACGTGGTCATCCAGTCGAGTCCGCCGAGCGAGCTCGCAAAGCCTGCGGCCATCCACTTGATGAAGCCGAGCTTGGTGAGGCCGGTGGCGAGCGAAATGATGGCGCCGAACCAGACGACGGTGTCCCAGGCGGCCTTGTCGTTTAGGACGTCCTTCCACTGGACGCCGCCCGTGATGAAGAGGAAGGCGACGAGTCCGAGGCCGATTGCATTGGCGTTGAGGCCGGTGAGAAGGCAGGTGCCCCAGCCGATGAGCGCGAGCACGAAGCCGATGGAGACGATGATTTCCTGGCGGGTCATGCGGCCCATCTTCGCGAGTTCCTCGCGGCCCATGACGCGGGCTTCAGGCGTGCGCTTGAGTTCCGGGTTCATGAACTTGTAGGTGAGGAGCGGGAGCGCGACGAAGCAGATCATGGCCGGAACGACGGCTGCGTAGAACCATTCGCCCCAGGTAAGCTCGATGCCGAGGCTGTCGTGGGCAAGCTGGGCGCAAAGGGGATTGGCGGCCATGCCGGTGAGGAACATGGCGCCGGTGATCGGCGTGAACTGGAAGCACGTCATGATCAGGAAGTCGCCGATGCGCTTGCCGGTCGGGCCGGGCTGGGAGCCGAGCACCTGGTTGATGGACTTGGCGATCGGAAGAATGATGCCGCCGGAACGGGCCGTCACAGACGGCATGGCGGGCGCCATAATCAGGTCGGCGAGACCGAGCGAATAGGCGACGCCGAGCGACGATCCGCCGAAGAGCGAAAGCGTCTTGTAGGCGATGCGGCGGCCGAGACCCGACTGCACGAAGCCGAGCGAAAGCACGTAGGCCGAGAAGATCATCCAGACGGTGCCGGACGAGAAGCCCTTGAGCACGTCGCCGAGCGGCAGCGTGTGAGTGAAGTAGGTGACGGCAAGCGCGATGAACATCAGCGCGCCGGAGGCGATCGGAGAGGCGAGAATGCCGGCGATCGTTGCGGCGAAGATCGCAAACATGTGCCAGGCTTCGGGCTTGAGGCCGTCGGGCACGGGGCAGAGCCAGAGAACGGCCAGAATGACCGCCGGCACCGACCATCGGATAAGCTTTTCCTTGTTCATTATTTACTCAATCGGTTGGTTGGACGGAAGGCCCGCATCGATGCAGTCGTCGAATGCGGGCCCTTGAGCAAAATCTCAGACGATTACTTGTCGCTCCACTTTTCGACGACGCGGTCGACGAATTCCGGAGCAAGACCGATGTAGGTGTGCGGGTTGAGCATGTGGTCGACTTCGTCTTCCGTGAAGGCGGCGACGACTTCCGGCGTCTTCATCAGCACGTCCTTGAGCGGGATTTCCTTTTCGTAGGCTTCCATGCAGGACTTATAGACGATGCCGTGAGCGGTCATGCGGCCGAGCTTGGTGGCGAGGTGCATCATGACGCATTCGCTCATCATCAGGCCCTTCTGGGCGAAGAGGTTGCGTTCCATGTGCTTCGGATAGACGATGAGGTTCTTGAGGATGTTGGCGGACTTCTCAAGCGCACAGCCGAGCATGTGGCAGGCGCGAGGGATGGCTTCCCATTCGGAGAGGAAGCAACCCCAGTCGCGTTCGTTTTCGCTGACCATGCTTTCGACGATGGACGGCGCGATGCTGCGGACGTTGCGGCAGAGGGCCAGAACGTTTTCGAGAACGGCAGGATTGCGCTTGTGCGGCATCGTGGAGCTGCCGACCTTGCCCATGAAGAACGGTTCTTCAAGTTCGAGAACTTCCGTGCGCTGAAGCGTCAGGATTTCATGGTTGATGCGGCCGAGCGTGCCGGCGCAGAGCGCGAGGACGCTCACGAATTCGGCCTGATTGTCGCGGGCGACGTGCCAGGCGATCGTCGGGACTTCAAGACCGAGAATTTCAAACATGCGCTTCTGCGTTTCAAGGCCCTTTTCAGGCTGGGAAGCGAGAGTACCGACGGCGCCGGCCATTTCGCCCACGAAGCAGCGCGGAGCCATCTGTTCGAGGCGGACGATGTCGCGGCCAAGTTCGTCGGCCCAGACGGCGGCCTTGTAGCCGAAGGTGATCGGAATGGCGTGAACGACGTGCGTGCGGCCGGCCATCACCGTGTTGCGGTACTTCTTGGCCAGGTCAAGGCAGTAGGTCTGACAGCGCTTCATGTCGCGGAGAATGACCTGGTAGGCGTCGCGCTGAAGAAGAACGATGCCGGTGTCGACGATGTCCTGGCTCGTGGCGCCCCAGTGCACGAATTCGCCGGCGTTGTCCGGAAGAACGGCCTTGAAGGCCTTGAGGAGCGGGACGATCGTGATGGAGGACTTGTAGAATTCGCCAATGGACGGGATGTCGAGAAGTTCGGCCTTGGCATATTCGTTGATGATGTCGGCCTTTTCCTGCGGGATCACGCCGAGTTCGGCCTGAGCCTTGGCAAGCGCGGCTTCCGTGTCGAGCCACTTCTGGGCCCAGGACTTGTCGGAGAAGATTTCGCGCATTTCGTCGGTGCTGAACATGCAGCCGTGAATCTGAGAGTCAATGGCGGTGGAAGGCATGGTATTCGGTCCTTTCAAGAATGAGTGAGTAGTTGGGAGCCCGGCCGGCATCCCTTGTCGGTCTTGGCTTGAGGCACATTCTGTGACCGGACCCTTCATCGCTCCATCGAACCGAATTTTTGTTTTGACTGTCGTCAAGGCTGACGCTGTCTCGCTTAAGTCATCAAAACGCCCCCGCAGCGCTTTCGGCAATATGTCCCGCAAGCAAACAAAGTCAATATGACCGAACATATTTGCAAGCCCTTGAATTGCAGGATAACCGCAAGAACATGTTGCTTATCCGCACAGCAATAAGTGCCGTACATATTCGGATATGTTCGAATATATGTGCGGTGGCGGACGGGAGCCGGGCGCCGAAACACTATGAAGCGAGCCGCCGTCATCGGTTGCGGAGCCCGGGCACCATTCTCCCGAGTTTCTCACCATGAAACGGTTGCACGCTTGAGCGACACGATTGAAGCGGCATTCATAAAAAAACCTCGCCGACACAAAGGTGGCGAGGTTTCAGAAGGATTAAAGGAGCTTTGAACCGACAAACATGTTAGGAACTTGACCTGCAATTCCCTGTCGGTCTTGACTTGAGGCATATTTTCAGTCGAAGCCGTTCATCGCACCATTAAACCTCATTTTTGTTTTGACCGTTGTCAACGTTGAGGCTGTAACGTTTAAGGCATCAAAGCGCTCACGCAGCACTTTCGGAAATATGTCCAGCAGACGAACATTGTCAAGATGACCGCACATATTCACACACGATTGGATTTCACGGCGATCGCGATGACGTGTTGCTTATTGGTACCGCAATAAGTGCTGTACATATTCGGATTTGTTCGAATGCATGCGGGCAATGGAGAGCCTCTACTACCGGCATCTGCGATGATGCGCGGAACATGACGTCCGCTTCAGGCTTCGTTTGGGTGCGGTCTCAGCCGGGCTTAGTTCTTGAGCGCGGCGAGTGCGGCAAAGGGATTGGGCTTTTCGGCCTCAATGACTTCGTCGTCGGTGTTTTCGTATTCCATTTCGCAGTCGTCGTGAAGCGGCATGGCGGGAAGCGACAGGATCGCCTCCTCCTGCACCCAGTCGGCGACGGACAGGCTGCGGCTGCCGACGATGACTTCCTCATCGTCGCCTTCTTCGTCAAGGGGAAGCGCGTTGGCCTCCTCTTCGGTCTTCGTGAAGCGGAAGGTGAGCTCGCGGAAGACCGGAACGGTCACGGGCTCGTTGCAGCGCGCGCACTGCATGACGGCTGAACCTTCGATCGTGAGGCTCGCCGCCGGAAGGCGCTCGATGATGCCGAGGCCGGTCACGCTGAACTTCATCGGTTCCTCAAGCGCCTGGATGAAATGCGCGAGCTCAGGCATTTCGTCAAGCTCAAGCGTGCCCTCCACGGTCTGGCGGGTGCGGGCGATTTCGAAAATATCGAGCGTAAGAGACATGGTCATCCTCAGTGAAACTTATCAGCCCGGAACGGGCGCCCTGAAAGGATACATGGTTCGGGAAGGAGCGGCGGGATTTTTGCAACCGTGTGCGGGACTTCCCGCTACAATTTCTGGATTATGACAAACGCACTCATTCTCGCTTCGAGCTCCCGCTACCGCCGCGAGCTCCTCGACCGTCTCGGCATCGCCTACACGTGCGAAAGCCCCGACATTGACGAATCCTCCCTGCCCGGCGAAACGCCGCAGGACACCGCCATGCGCCTTTCCGAAATGAAGGCCCGCGCGATCTGGGACAAGCACCCCGGCTCCGTCGTCATCGGCTCCGACCAGGTGGCCGACCTCAACGGCGTCAAGCTCGGCAAGCCCCACACGCATGAAAACGCCGTGCGCCAGATCAAGAGCATGCAGGGCCACGACGTCGTCTTCACGACGGCGCTCTGCGTCATCGACAGCGAAGGCCGCGCCGAACGCGTGAAGTCCCAGACGACGATCCACATGCGCAAGCTCTCCGACGAAGCCATCGAAGCCTACGTCGAGCGCGAAAAGCCCTTCGACTGCGCAGGCGCCGCCAAGATCGAAAAGCTCGGCATTGCGCTTATGGAAAGCGTGAAGTCCGACGATCCGACCTCCCTGATCGGCCTGCCGCTCATGGCGCTCACCACGCTTCTGACGCGAGCCGGCGTTGAAGTGCTTCCCGGTCTCGAAGCCTGATTTTCGGAGCACGACTCATGGCCGGCACGATCTACTGCCTTCCCAACCTCATTGCCGACGGCACGCTTGAAGCCGCCATTCCGCCCCTCGTGCGCACCCGCGCCGCGGGCATCCGCTTCTTCCTCGTCGAAGCCGCGAAGAATGCGCGCGCCTATTTGAAGCTCCTCGGTCATCCCGGCCCCATCGCCGATCTCTCGATCGAGGAAATCGGACACGATCCCGATCCCGCTCAGATCGACCGCTGGCTCGCGCCCGTTCTGGCGGGCGAAGACGCCGCGATCGTCAGCGAATCGGGCTGTCCCGGCATTGCGGATCCCGGCGCGCAGATCGTCGCACGCGCGCAGGAAATGGGCCTGCGCGTCGTGCCCTGGGTCGGCCCGTCCTCCATTCTCATGACGCTCATGGCGAGCGGCCTCGACGGCCAGCGCTTCCGCTTCCTCGGCTACCTGCCGGTGCACGCGGACGAGCGCGCCGCGGCCATCCGAAATCTCGAATCGCAGAGCCGCCGCTCCGAAACGCAGCTCTTCATCGAGACGCCGTACCGCAACGGCGCCATGCTCGAGAGCCTTCTTTCGACGCTTGCACCCGACACGCGAGTGACCGTCGCCACCGACGTCACCGGCGAGCACGAATGCATCCGCACGAAGACGGTCAAGGCTTGGAACGCGCTCACGCCCGAGGAGCGTGCGCTTCCCAAGCTTCCCACGGTCTTCGCGCTTCTTGCCGCCTCCAAGGGCCAGGCCCCGCGCTATGCGCCTTCGGACGCCCGCCGCAAGGGTGAAAAGCCCGCGGCCGGCCGTCCCGCTGCGAATCAGGGCCTCAAGCCCGCGCACCGCAAGGACCGCAGCCGATGAACTTTGATGCGATTCTCGCCCGCCTGCAGCATCTCCCGCTCGACCGCCTGATGCCGGCCGCCGCGGGTCTTGCGGTCGCAATGCTCCTTGTGCTTGCCCTCTGGCTTGCGGCAAGGCGCAGAAGGGCGAGACGCAACATCGGCCTCAGAAAGCTCGCAGCAACCCTTCCCAAGGAAGGCAATCCCGTCACCCGCGCCGTTCCAAAATTCGAGCGTCCCGATCCGCTTGAAGCCGACCGCCTTGCGCTTGAGATGCTCGACGACTCCGGCGCCGAGGACATCGAGGACATTCCCAAAACCTCGTACACGGAACGCGTGAACGGCCCCGAGGCCGCTCGAATCGCTGCCGAACCGCACCGTGCTCCCGAAGCAACGGTGCTTGCCTCCGAACCCAGGCCTGCACCCATGCCGGAGCCGTCCGTCGTGCGCTCGCCCGCCCCCGCTTCCGTGCCGGCCGTTCCCGCCGTGCCGCCCATGCCCGAATGGGAGTTTCTCCAGACGCTTCCCTTTGTAGTGCGACGCGGACTTTCCACGAAGCACGCCGATATGCTCGACATTGGCGTCGAAGCCGTGTTCTTTCCGCCCGAAGCGGTCAATCGGATCGACGATCCCGTTCTGCGCCTTGCGCCCTTCCTTCCAGAAGGCGAAGGCGAGCTTCTCTGCCGCGAATCGGATCGCCGCACCTTCCAGGCGGGCGGTCTTTATGCGCAGCCCGATGCGCTCATCGCCCTCAAGTCGGGCGGCGCCATCGCCGTCGAATACAAGTCCCGAGGCGGGCGCATGGATCTGCCCGCCGACATCGCCGGCAGCCTTCGTCCCAAGGACCTGCTCCAGACCGTGATCGGCGCCATGGTGCTCTCCGCCTCCGAAGGCGTGGCCTGCGCACCCGTACTGCGCACCAACAACGCGGTCTACTTCCTGAGGCCTGGCAAGGCGATTCAGAAGCTTCTGTCCGAACGCATCGCTTCGGCCGTCACCTTCGTGAAGCCCTATTCCGAGAGAAGCGGCATCAGCGCCTCCGACTACGCGGAACTCTGCGTCGTGCCCGCTCAAATGCTCTCCGGCAAGCCTGCTCCGTCAACAGGAAGCCTCAGAGGCGAAGCCGCACACGCGCAGATGCTGCGCTAAATCCTCACGCCGTCCTTCCGGACGTCCGATCCGCGCCCGTGATCGAAAAAAGCTTTGCCTTCGCAAGCCTCCGTGTTTCATTTGGTTTCCCGCATGGTTCTTCCCGAAACTGCAGGCTATAGTGAAAGCACCACTTGCAGATCACTTTCGGAGACGAAGACATGCGAAGCATCCCGACGCTTACTCTTTCCGTTCTCACGCTGGCCTCGCTTGAGGCCATGGCCGCCCTGTCGACCTCCGTTCCGCCCGCCTGGCTCAAGGCCGGCGTCTCCATCCCCGGCCAAAGCCGCTCGCCGCTCTACATTACGCTCAGCCCCGACATGGAGGCCTGCCGCGCCCAGTACGGCAAGAAAGCCACCTCAAAGTGCAGCCGCCAGTTCGGCCTCGTCTCCTCGCGCGTCACCGGCGTCTCGATGACGCCCGCCATCGAAGGCGTCTGGCGCTGGGAGGGCTCGGGCACGCTGTCCTTCACGCCGGAGGAAGCCTGGCCCGAGCGCACCGCCTTCAAGATCGATCTTTCAGGCCTGAAGCTTCCGGCCGAGACAACGCTCAACACGCCGGAAATTGACTTCTCGACGCCGCCCCTCACCATGACTTCGGGACACGCACGCTTCTGGCTTGATCCCGCCGTTTCGGGCGAGCGCGCCCTCACCGTGGAAGCATCCTTCTCCACAGCCATTGCCGACACGAATGCTTTTGAGAAATCGGTCAAGATCAGCGCTCCGGACAAGAGCGGCATCGTCTTCGGCAAGCCTGTCTTCATCTGGAATCACGACAGGACAGGACTCTATCTGAAGCTTCCGCTCAAGAAGCTCGGCGAGGCCGCCGACGTGCGCATCGCGTTCCCCAGGGCCGCGGCCGCCTGGACGGCTCCCGACAAGCGCCACCCGGCCGTCAAGCCCGGCTTTGAACAGGCGTCCGTCAGCTACACCGTACCCGCCGCCCAGGGCCTCTACAAGATCGGAGAAGCTTCTCTCCATCCGGTCCGCACCGAAACGCTTGAGCAGGTCTATGAGCTTACGCTGCGCCCCTCGCTTCTCACGAAGCCCGCGGATCTCGTATCGGCGCTTCGCGTCACGGCTCTACCCGCACGTCTCAACGAGGACGCCTTCTCGCCCACCGACTGGCGACGCGCACCGTCCGTCACGCCCGACGTTCTTGCCCGCGGCAAGCCCGTCTCCGTCTCGATCGGACAGGATGCGGACACGCCTGCCGGCAGCATCCGCCTTCTGCTCAAGGCCGAGTCCGGCGCCTACCTGCACATGACGCTGCCCGCCGGCTTTGGTCCTGAAAAGAACGTTGCCCTCACGAAGGACTGGTCCACGGT
>CAKQKT010000032.1 GCA_934249275.1 uncultured Sutterella sp.
GCAACCCTTGTAAACTCAGGGTTGGCGGCTGTTTGGACATCGAGCTCAAAAACTATTCATACGGTCGCCCTGATGATATAACGAGTTTCCCATTGGCGGATTTTGGAACGGTGGCGAGTGCGGCATTCCATTTTGCGCTATGGACGCATCCTGCAAGGATATTTATCGTCGGTTGTGATTGTTCTAGTAGGTATTTTGACGGAAAGGAAGGGAAGAGTTTTAAATTCCTTGTGGAGGGATGGAGAAAGGCTAAAGAATTTTGTGAGTGGTATTATCCGGATGTTGAAATAATATCGATTAATCCGCGTGGGCTGGCGGGACTGTTTTATGACGTGTATACGAAATAAACGTTTGTCTGTAAAGGTTGGCTCAAAACAAAGGCAGTGTGTGGATGATATTAGATTTCTTCAATGTAACGTAGGGCGGATACTCGGTTATTGGTAAAATAAATGGGCTTATAGATGCTGGCAGCGGAGATCCTTGATATATGAAAAACCGGCTGGCTATTTCGTCAGCCGGTTCTGAATTCTGCGGTGTCTATTACTTTTCTGGTTGATGAGGAAATTGGCGAGCCTTCTCGGAGCTACGGATTTGCGAGAATGTCCGTTTTGAAGAAGGCAAGGCCATTCGTTCATAGTTTGAGGGTCAGGGTAACGGGAGCATGGTCGGAAGGCTGTGCATTGCCGCGGGGTCTTGTGTCAATGTCGGCGCCCTGGACGCTTGGCTTGAGGGCTTTGGAGACTAGCAGGTGGTCGATGCGAAGCCCGTGATTGTTTTCAAATCCTTTCATGCGATAGTCCCACCAGGAGTAGCGGGCCGTTTCCTGAGAGAGCAAACGGAAGCTGTCCGTGAAGCCGAGCTTAAGCAGCTCTCGGAAAGCTGCGCGCTCAGGGGCGCTTACCAAAATGTCGTCCTTTCGTTCGGAAGGATTCCAGACGTCGGCGTCTTCGGGCGCAATGTTGAAGTCTCCTCCGAGCACGATGTTGGGGTTATTCGTCAGTTCTTTCTTTAATTCATTGGCCAGGGCGGCAAGCCAGTCGAGCTTGTAGAGGTACTTCCAGCTGCCGGGCGTCATGCCGTTTGGAAAGTAGCCGCCGATAAAGCGGATTTTCCGATCATTGTTCTTCGTCGTCAAAGTGGCGGCGATAAAGCGCTTGTGGTCGTCCGGATAGTCAGGGATATTGAGGGCGATGTCTTCGGGTGCAAGGAAGGTGCTGCGTTTTGAGAGCAGTGCGACGCCGTTGTAGGTTTTCTGGCCCGTAAAGGCAACGTCGTAGCCCGCTTCAGTAATGGCGCCAACAGGAAATAGATCGTCGGAAAGCTTGGTTTCCTGCAGGACGACCGCATCGACGTTCGCGATCTTCAGCCAGTCGATCAGCTGGGGGAGGCGAACCTTCAGGGAGTTGACGTTCCAGCTGGCAAGCGTAATTTGAGACAAGGGACACCGTTTCTTGAAGATGGTTGAGAAATCGGCGTCCGCGTGCTTTCGATAAACGGATGCATGCGGACACCGGCTTAAGGGTTCTCAGTTTGGCTTTCAGTTGCCGGTCATGCCGCTGTGACGCAGCAGTGCGTCAATCGTGGGCTTGCGGCCGCGGAAGGCGACGAAGTTATCCATGGCGTCGCGGCTTGAGCCGCGGCCGAGAATTTCCTTTCGGAAGCGTTCGCCCGTTTCCGGATTGAGAATGCCTGATTCCTCGAAGGCCGAGAATGCGTCGGCGGAGAGAACTTCAGCCCACTTGTAGCTGTAATAGCCTGCGGCATAGCCGCCGGCGAAAATGTGGGAGAAGCTTTGCGGGAATCGGTTGTAGTCGGGTGGGAAGCTCACAGCCACTTCGCGGCGAACGTTCTTGAGAAGTTCCTGAACGTTGTCCATGTCCGGATTGAAGTTCGTGTGAAGAAGCATGTCGAAGAGTGCGAACTCGACTTGTCGAACGCAGGCCATGCCGGACTGGAAGTTCTTGGCAGCGAGCATCTTTTCGAACAGAGCTTCGGGCAGGGGGTCGCCGGTTTCAACGTGCTTCGTAAGTCCCTTGACAACGTCCCATTCCCAGGCGAAGTTTTCCATGAACTGGCTGGGAAGCTCCACGGCGTCCCATTCGACGCCGTTGATGCCGGAAACGCCGATCTCGGTCTGGTCCGTGAGAAGATGGTGCAGACAGTGGCCGAATTCATGGAAAAGAGTCGTGACGTCGTCGTGCGTGAGCGTTGCGGGGCGACCGTTGACTCCGGGGGCAAAATTGCAGACGAGATATGCAACGGGCGTCTGCAGAACGCCGTCAAGGATGCAGCGCGTGCGATCGCCGTCCATCCATGCACCGGAGCGCTTGCCTTCGCGGGCATAGAGGTCTGCGTAGAAGGCGGCAATGACATCACTGCCTCGGCAGACTTCGAAGTACTTGACGTCGGGATGCCAGACGCTTGCCGTCGACTGGCGGATGGTGATGCCGTAGAGTTTTTCGGCAAGATGGAAGAGACCGGCAAAGACCGTCGGTTCCGTGAAGTACTGCTTGACTTCCTGATCGGAATAGCTGTAGCGGGCTTGACGCAGCTTTTCGGATGCGTAGGCCTGATCCCAGGGCTGCATGTCGGCGATGCCGAGTTCTTCGGCGGCGAAGGCGCGGAGAGCCTTCATGTCCTTTTCGGCGAAGGGCTTGGCGCGCGAGGCAAGGTCGCGAAGGAAGGCGATGACGTTGGCGGGGGTGTCGGCCATTTTGGTGGCCAGCGACGATTCGGCGTAGTTGGCAAAGCCTAGAAGGCTGGCTTCTTCGCGGCGAAGCTTCAGAATTTCGTCGATCAGAGGCGTGTTGTCGTACTTGCCGCCGTCAAATTCAGAGGCGCGTGTCGAAAAGGCGCGATAAAGCGTTTCGCGAAGGGATCGATCGTCCGCATACTGCATGACGGGCAGGTAGGACGGAAAGTGAAGCGTGATTCGCCAGCCGTCCTTGCCGGCAGCCTTGGCATTAGCGGCAAACAGAGCCTTGGCGTCCTCGGGGATGCCGGAGAGGCGCTGTTCGTCGGTGATCGTGAGATCCCAGGCGTTGGTGG
This sequence comes from uncultured Sutterella sp., assembly GCA_934249275.1. Taxonomy (GTDB): domain Bacteria; phylum Pseudomonadota; class Gammaproteobacteria; order Burkholderiales; family Burkholderiaceae_F; genus Sutterella. The sequence goes on from CAKQKT010000032.1 coordinate 3,049, forward strand.
CGTCAAGAAGGTTTTCGCTGAATTTCTGGTTCAGCATTGAGAGCTTTTCGCCGACAGCCTTGACGCGGGCGCGTTCGGCTTCAGGGAGTTCGGCGCCGGAAAGACGGAAGTCTCGGAGCTCGCGCTCGACGATGCGGCGGCGAACGGGAGAAAGTTCGTTGAAGGCGTCCGAAGCCTTCAGAGCCTTGTATTTGGCAAAGAGCGCTTCGTTTTGAGAAAGGTCGATGAAGAGCTGGGTGACGCCCGGAAGGGCGGCATTGTATGCGTCTCGCAGGGCCGGCGTGTCGACGACGCTCTGCAGGTGGCCGACGACGCCCCAGCCGCGGCTGAAGGCGAGCGTGGCCTTTTCAAGCGGCTCAGCGACGGCTTCCCATGTGGCGGGCGTTTCGGGTGCCGTGACTCGGTCGAGCGTTTTCTGAAGGCTTTTCGAGAGTGCTTCAACTGCGGGTGCCACATGTTCGGGGCGCACGGCAGCGTAGTCGATCAGGCCGCTGGCGTTGAGAAGCGGATTTGCGGTTTCAGTCATCTGGAATTTTCCTGTTGTCAGAGACCGAGGCGGCGTTCGACCGCCTCAACGGTGTTGGTCATCAGCATGGCAATCGTCATCGGGCCTACGCCGCCCGGCACGGGCGTGATGGCGGAAGCGACTTCGCGAACGTTTTCATAGTCGACATCGCCGCAGAGCTTTCCGTTTTCGTCGCGGTTCATGCCGACGTCGATCACAACGGCGCCGGGCTTGACCATGTCGGCCTTCACCATCTTGGCGCGGCCTACGGCGGCGACGAGAATATCGGCTCGGCGGGTGTGTTCGGCGAGATTCGTCGTACGGCTGTGAACGATCGTGACGGAGGCGTTCTTTTCAAGGAGCATCAAAGCCTGTGGCTTGCCGACGATGTTGGAACGGCCGATCACAACGGCGTTTTTGCCGGCGGGATCGCATCCGGCTTCCTCAAGAAGCTTCATCACGCCGTAGGGCGTGCAGGGACGGAATCCCGTGCGGCCCGTGAGCAGGGAGCCGGCGGAAACAACGTGAAAGCCGTCGACATCCTTCTCGGGAGAAATGGCGGCGATGACGAGTTCGGAGGAAAGGTGCCTGGGCAGCGGCAGCTGCACGAGGATGCCGTCGATCGCGTCATCATGATTCAGACGGTCGATGACGGCGAGGAGTTCTGATTCGGTCGTTTCGGCGGGCATGCGAATTTCTTCGGATCGGATGCCGGTGCGTTCGCAGGCGCGAACCTTGTTGCGGACATAGACCTGACTGGCAGGATCTTCGCCGACGAGGACGACGGCAAGGCCTGGACGGTGCCCGCGTTCGGTGCATGCATCGACGCGGGTCTTGAGTTCATCCTGAATGCGTGCGGCAAGAGCCTTGCCGTCAATGATCTTGGCTGTCATGAAGAAACCTCCGGGGCACAGCTGGCGAAATTTTTGGTGAATTCAAAATGAAAAAGGTCTCCCGCGCCGTTGAGGCGGAGAGACCTGAATGGCGGGAAGACCGCCCGATGCAGCCGCTTTCGGCTGTCCTTCGGGCGAATATCCCACAGTGTATCGGTTATTGTTGCTCAGCGGAGCATGTTCGTGCCCATGACGACGCGCATGAGGTCGGCGACCGTGCCGGAGTTGGTCTTGTCCATGATGGAGGCACGGTGGGCTTCCACGGTCTTGATGGAAATGCCGAGGTCGTCGGCAATTTGCTTGTTGAGGCGGCCGTTGATGATGCGTTCCAGAACCTGCTGTTCGCGCGGCGTGAGCTTGGCAAGCAGAGCTTCGTTGAGGCTGCGGCGCTCCTTTTCCATGTGGCGTTCGCGGGCTTCGTGAAGCATGCGTTCGACGAGCTGCTTGAGAGCGGCCTGTTCGAACGGCTTTTCGATGAAGTCGACGGCTCCGCGCTTGAGGGCGTTGACGGCCATCGAGACGTCGCCGTGGCCGGTGATGAAGATGATGGGAAGTTCGGCATTGCGGGCAAGCAGATGTTCCTGCACTTCAAGGCCGCTCATGCCCGGCATGCGCACGTCGAGAACGAGAACAGCGATGGCCTTCGGGTCGTACTTGGCGATGAAGCTTTCGCCACTGTCGTAGAGCTCGACGCGGTAGTCGCTCGCCTCGAGGAGCCACTTCAGGGAGTCGCGGACGGCGTCGTCGTCGTCGACGACGTAGACCGTGCCCAGCGTTTCAGGGGCCTCGGAACCGTAGTCGTAGGGAAACATGAAAGACATCTCTCCTCAGAAAAAGTACCTTGATTCTACATCAGTTCTTAATGTTCACGAGCCACGGGAACCGTGAACGTAAAGGTTGCGCCGCCGCCCGGTGTGTCGGAGATCACAATGCGTCCGTGATGAACCTCGACGATTGAGCGACAAATGTTTAGACCCATGCCCATGCCCTCGTTCTTCGTGGAGTAGAAGGCGTCAAAGAGCATGGCCTTGGCTTCGTCGGAAATGCCCGTGCCGTGGTCGGTCACTGCAAACTGAATGAAGTTTCCTGTTTCGTGAAGCTTCACCGTCAAGTCGATCGTGTGGTTGGGGCAGGGCTGCACGGCCTCCATGGCGTTTTTGAGCAGGTTGAGCAGGAGCTGTTCAAGCATGACGGAGTCGCCCGTCATGTTGGGAAGTCCGGGCTCAATGGTGGTATTGATGCGGGCGTTGAGCTTTTCGGCCTGAATGAGCGCGAGCTCCATCGTCTCGTTGATGACGCTTTCGGGCGTGAGGGACGTGAACTGCGGTTCGGTCTTCTTGGTGGCGGCAAAGCCTCGGATGCGCTTGATGATGGCTGCCGCTCGCTTGGCCTGGCGGTCGACCTTGTCAAGCGCGCCGATCGTATCGTCGCGCGTAAGCTTGCCCGCCTTGAGCATCATGCTCGCACCGGAGGCGTAGTTCGAGATGGCGGCAAGAGGCTGGTTGAGCTCGTGGGCGAGCGAGCTCGCCATTTCGCCCATCGTGACGAGACGCTGTGTTGTTTCGGCGCGCTTCATCTGAGCTTCGAGCGCAAGTTCGGTCTCGCGCTGGTTGGTGATGTCGGTTGCAATGATCATGCGCGCGGGCGTGTCGTCCGTCCAGGTGAGCCACTGCATGCGTGCGTCGAACCAGCGTTCGCTTTCGGCGTCGTAGACGCCTTCGCGAGCCATCAGCGTATGTTTTTCCGCAATGAGCTTTACGAGACGAACCGCACCGTCCGGCGTGGTTCCGAAGAATTTTTCGTAAGGCGTGTTGCGAAATAGCAGGCGCGGGTGTTCGGCGTCGCCGCCAAGCACGCAGATGGAGGAATTCATCGACTGCACGACGCGCGTAAAGCGTTCGTGGGCGGCCTTCATGCGTTCTCGGGCGCGCTTTTGTTCGGTGATGTCGTAGAGCTCGCCGATCCAGCCGATGACGCGGCGGTTTTCACTCAAGAGCGGTGAAACGTTGAGCTGGCCGTCAAAGAGAAGTCCATCCTTGCGGCGGACTCGGAATTCGACCGAGCGAACCTGGCGGTCTTCGGGGTGCGCGAGAATATCGGCAAGTGTAGGGGTGATGTCGTCTTCCCAATAGGGATAGGGCGGCATCAGGCCGATGAGCTCATGCGAGCGATAGCCGACAAGCTTCTGGAAGGTTTCATTGACGAATAGAAAACGTCCTTCCAGGTCCGTGACGCGAATGCCGGCAACGGAAGAGTCGCTCATGGCGACGCGGAGCGAGTTTTCAGCAAAGAGCTTCTGATGTGCCTTGTGCTGCTGGCGCTGGTTGCTGACAAGAAGGCCGAGCGCGACGGCGAGAAGGCCGGCAAGTGCGACGATGGCCCAGAATTTCAGGTTGTCGGTTGTAAAGAGCGAATGCTCGTTGCTGAGGCTGACTAGGCGGAGCGACGGATCGTTGAGAAGCGGAATGCTCGCGGAGTAGGTAAGCGAACGCTTGGACGTGCGGATCTGCTTGCGGTCGATGAGGGGCTTGCCGTTGGCTTCGAAGTAAAAGATGTATGGGGTCGAGCCGATCACGCTGTTGGCTGCGTCGGCAAGAAGGCGCGAAAGGTTGATGCGCGCCATGAGAACCTGATCTTCGGCGGGCGTGGGCACGAAGAGGTCGAAGAAAATCTGCCGGCTGTCCTGAACAGCGTAGGGAGCGGTGACGACGGGGGCCTCGCGCGAAAATACGGATTGGATCGGTGCGGACTCGGCCGAGGCGTTGATGCGATGTTCGGCGGTTTCGGGTGTTTTGGCGCCCTGAGTGGAGGAGGCCCAGTGACGCAGGACGTTGCGGTCGCGGTCGACGAGCGCAAGCTCGACAACTTCGCGGCGATCCTGCATGAAGGCCGTGGCGGTAAGTTCGGCTGCTGTCGTGCGCGACGACATGCCCGGAATGTGGATGAGGCGCATGCTCGACTTCTGCAGCAGTTCCGTCGTGCCAGTCAGGCGCGATTCGACGGACTGTACGATGAGGTCGGTGGACTGTTGGAGGCGGACGCTTTCTGCGCGGCGGTCGGCATCGATCATGAAGACCGCAACGAAAAAGAAGCAGGCGGCAAGAAGCACGAGCGCGGCCCACGAGGCGTAGATGCCGACGCGGGAGTTGCCGCTCGAGTCGTGCGAGACGCTCAGCTTGCGGAATGTCGACGCGACTTGTTCGTCGGTGAAGTCAATGGGCATGTTTTTCGTCAGGTTAGGTTCTGTGGGTGAATTGTAGTGCAGAGGGAAGCGCTAAAGGCGCCGGAATGACGGGCGGATCTGCATTGCGGCATCGAAATGCTTCCTCAGACGTTAAAATAGAAGCCATTCATCACTAACCGGAATAGTCCCCATGGCTCTTACCCAACAGGAACTTAAGCGCGAGGTCGCCCGTGCGGCGCTCGCTTATGTCGAAGAAGGCCGCATTCTCGGCGTCGGAACCGGCTCTACCGTTGATCAGTTCATTGATCAGCTCCCGTCCATTCGCGAGAAGATCCCTGCCTGCGTTTCTTCGAGCGAACGTTCGACGAAGCGTCTTGAAGCGCTCGGCTTCAAGGTGCTTGACATGAACGAAGTTGACGAGATCGGCGTTTATGTGGACGGCGCCGACGAAATCGACCCCGGCTTCTCCATGATCAAGGGCGGCGGCGGCGCGCTTACGCGCGAAAAGATCGTAGCTTCGATCTCCGGGCGCTTCGTCTGCATCGCGGATGCCTCGAAGAAGGTGCCTGTGCTTGGCGCCTTCCCGCTTCCCGTTGAAGTGATTCCGATGGCGGCTCGTGCCGTCAAGGCAAAGCTCGAGGCTCTCGGTGCGACTGTGAAGCTTCGCGACTTCGTCACCGACAACGGCTGCCATATTCTGGATGCTTCCGGTCTTCGCATCGAGGACCCGAAGGCGCTTGAGGCTGAAATCAATGCCTGGCCGGGCGTTGTGACGGTGGGCCTTTTCGCAGCCCGAGGGGCCGACGTTCTGCTTCTCGGCACGCAGGACGGTGTTCAGACGTTCGAACGCGGCTGAAGCGCTGATTGAATAAAAAAAGCCCGCGTTCCCAAGAGGGAAGGCGGGCTTTCAAAGCGGTGCTTGATCAATGATGCCGACTGTCGGCTCAGAGCTTCGGAGGAACGAAGTTTTCCGGGGCCTGAACGCCTTCGGCATCACCAAAGAAATAACGCTCGCACTGCTGCATCAGATGCTGGCGGGCGGAAAGGTCGGCGAGGTTGAGGCCGTATTCGTTGACCATCATTGTCTGAAGGCGCGTCCATTCGGCCCATGCCTCCTTGCTCACTTCACGCCAGATGCGGGCGCCGAGAGCGCCAGGAAAGGGCGGGTAGTCGAGCCCTTCGGCTTCCTTCTTGAGTTTTACGCAGTTAACCATGCGGGCCATCTGTTTGCTCCTTGATTGATGTGTGGCGGACGGCTGAAGAGCGTCCGAAGCGTTCATACATTGTAGCGCGAGTCCGTCAATTTCTACTTGAAGCCCCAATGGGCTTCTCTTTGTTTATCCGAAAGAATTCTTATGTCCGATCGTGCGCTGTTTGCGGCCTTCCAGAAGGTGAAGGCTCAGGTTGATGATGCCGTCTCCCTTACGCGTGAAAAGGAGGCCAAGGCAAGGGCTGAAGAGGAAAAGGCGCGTGCAGCGAAGAAAACGCGCATCGTCAAGGCGGCCGAGGCCAAGAAGACGGAGGCCGGCACGGCAAGCATCAGTGCTTCCGCATTCAGTGCAACGGGTGGTTTTGGCGCTGCTCTCGCCGATGCCGCAAAGTCTTCGGGGGCGTCATTTCGCATGGCCGCTCCCAAGAAGACGGGCAAAAAACCTCCGGTAACGGCTCCCAAGACGGAGCAGCCGTCCGGTCGTGTTCGGATGCATGGCGACTCCGACGTTCGACAGGCGCCTCGAAGGGAATCCGCTGATGCTGCCGGCAAGAACGGCCGCCGGCAGGCCGGTACTGAGACGGAGCGCGTGAAGGGGGCGCGTCCGGAGAATGCCGCAAAGCGTACCGAGCGCATGTCCGGCCGAGATCGCTCCGAAAGATCCGGAAGGACGGAGGGAGGCGAGACGCCCAAGCGTCGGCTGACGTATGAGGAGCGACGCAATCCCGTTCCTCCGTTTGCGCTGATGCCGGGTCTTCCGGTTTCCGAGCGCGGCGAAGAAGTCGCAAAGGCAATCCGTGAAAACCGTGTCGTGATTGTCTGCGGCGAGACCGGCTCGGGCAAGACGACTCAGCTTCCGAAGATCGCCATGATGGCGGGACGAGGCGTGCACGGCATGATCGCGCACACGCAGCCGCGCCGCATTGCGGCAAGTTCCATTGCCAAGCGCATTGCCGAGGAACTCAAGACCGAGCCCGGCAAGGTTGTGGGCTACAAGGTGCGCTTCACCGATACGATGTCGCCCGGTGCAACGATCAAGCTGATGACGGACGGCATTTTGCTTGCTGAAACGCAGAACGATCCGATGCTTCGGGCCTACGATACGGTGATTATCGACGAAGCACATGAACGCTCGATCAATATCGACTTTCTTCTGGGGTATCTGAAGCGTCTGCTTCTGAAGCGTCGAGATCTGAAGGTGATTGTCACGTCGGCTACGATCGATGCCGAGCGCTTTGCCAAGCATTTTGAAATCGACGGACGTCCCGCTCCCATTCTGACGATTTCGGGCCGCACATACCCCGTTGAAGTCCGCTACCGTCCGATTGAGGACATGGACGAGGCCGATGACAAGACCTTGATCGGCGCGATTGACGATGCCGTGAGCGAGCTCGAGGCTTCCGGACGGGGCGACATTCTGGTGTTCCTGCCGGGCGAGCGCGAGATTCGCGAAGCGGCGGACGTGTTGAGAAAGTCGCGCCCTTCTTCGACGGAAATTCTTCCGCTCTTTGCCCGCCTGACGGCGGCCGAGCAGGAGCGCGTCTTCCGGCCGTCCGGTGCTCGCCGCATCGTGCTCTCCACCAACGTGGCGGAAACCTCCATCACGGTGCCGGGCATTCGTTTTGTGGTTGATACCGGACTAGCTCGCGTCAAGCGCTACTCCTATCGCAACAAGGTCGAGCAGCTCCAGATCGAGCCTGTGAGCCAGGCTTCCGCCAATCAGCGTTCCGGTCGCTGCGGCCGAGTGGCTGACGGCATTTGCATTCGCCTCTATAGCGAGGAGGACTTTGCTCGCCGTCCCGCCTTTACGGATCCGGAAATTCTTCGATCCAACCTCGCCGCCGTGATTTTGCGCGCGATTTCGCTCAAGCTTGGTGACGTGCGTGAATTTCCGTTCGTTCAGACGCCTCCTCCGCGTGCCATTGCAGACGGCTTTGCCATCTTGCAGGAGCTTAATGCCGTTACCGAGGGAGGGGAGCTCACTCGCGTTGGTCGAGAGCTGGCGCGCCTGCCGGTTGACCCTCGCCTTGGTCGAATGCTTCTTGCCGGTGCCGAACATGGCAGTCTCGAGGAGTTGCTTACGATCTGCGCCGGACTTTCGATTCAGGATCCTCGCGAGCGTCCGGCTGATGCTCAGCAGGCGGCTGATGAAGCTCATCGAAAGCTTGCGGACGAGAAGTCCGACTTTCTCTCCTACGTGAAGCTTTGGAACTGGTACGAAAAGGCCAATGCCGAAAAGGAGAGCAATCGAAAGCTTGAAGCCGAGCTGCACAAGCGATTCCTTTCTGTCAGGCGTCTGCGCGAGTGGCGTGACGTTCGTCGTCAGCTCGTGCAGCTGACCGACGAGCTCGGATGGCGCCGCAACACAACGCCGGGAACCTTTGAACAGGTGCATCGCGCCCTGCTTACGGGGCTTCTTGGCAATATTGGTTCCAAGGCTGTTGAAAGCGACTTCCGTGCACCGCCGTATCTCGGCGCTCGAGGCATCAAATTCTGGATCTGGCCCGGATCGATGCATGCGAAAAAGGCCGGACGCTGGATTTTGGCCGCAGAAATTGTTGAAACTTCCCGCATGTTCGCTCGCTGCGTGGCTGACATCGAACCTGAATGGATCGAAGCTGCGGCCGGTGATCTGCTTCGCAAGAGCTGGACGGAGCCGCATTGGGAGAAGAGCCGCGGAGAAGTGGTCGCGTTTGAACGCGGGACGCTGTATGGTCTTACGATCTATCAGCAGCGCAGGGTGAGCTTTGCACCGCATGATCCGAAGCTTGCGCGCGAACTCTTCATTCGCCAGGCTCTCGTCGAAGGTGAATGGGACGGCCGAGCTGAGTTCTATGCCCACAATGCGCGGCTTGTCCGCGAAATTCAGGATCTTGAGCACAAGACGCGTCGTCCTGACGTACTGGTCGACGACGAGCTGATGTTCGCCTTCTATGACGAAAAAATTCCGGCCGATGTCTGTTCCACGCCGAAACTGCTCAAGTGGCTCAAGGAAATCTCGCGTGACGAACCAAAGGCGCTCTTCATGTCTCGCGACGAGCTGATGCGTCATGATGCTTCAGGCGTCACGAACCGCTATTTCCCGAAGACGATGGAGATGGCGGGCATTTCGATGGCGCTCAATTACCACTTTGAACCGGGCAGCCCGAAGGATGGCTTGACGCTTGCCGTGCCGCTTTATGCGCTCAATCAGCTTGATGCAGTTCGAGCAGAATGGCTCGTGCCGGGTATGGTTAAGGAAAAGGCGCAGACGCTTCTCAAGTCTTTGCCTCAGAAGATTCGCCGTCACTGCGTGCCTATTGCCGAATTTGCCGGCGGTTTCTTTACTCGAACAAAGGAAGGCGAACCTCAGGTGAAGGGCTTTCTTGAGGCGCTTGCCGACGATGTGCGGGAACAGACGGGCGTGCCCTGCACGGCTGGAGATTTCAAGCTCGAGCAGCTTCCTGCACATCTCATCATGAACTTCAAGGTTCTTGACGAACACGGCCGGCAGATCGGCATGGGACGAAACCTTGCTCAACTTCGAGCCGAATTCGGCGAGGCGGCTCAGGAAACCTTCCGACATGTCGCGCAGGAAGATGCCGCCGTTGCCAAGGATCTTGAGGACGGAATCACAGACTGGACTTTCGGAGAACTTCCGGAACTTATGGAAATCTCCCGCAAGGGACAGACCCTGATCGGTCATCCTGCACTAACGGACCGCGGAACCGATTGTTCGATTGAAGTTTATGATGATCCGCAGGAGGCTCGTCGCGAACATAGAAAGGGACTTCTGCGTCTCTTCAGGTTGGCTTTGCGAGAACAGGTGAAGTTCGTCGAAAGAACGCTTCGCGACCTCGGTCGTGTTCAGATGCAGGCTCAGACGGTGCCGGGGCTTGCCAGACTATTTGAAAGTGCCGACACGCTTTCGGCGGCTGTAGTCGACTGTGCGCTTGAGGCAACTGCACTCGCAGAACCCTGGCCGCATGATGAGACGAGCTTCCGAGAGAGACGCGAGGATGTCAAGGGGCGTCTAACGCTTGTGGCTGGGGAAATTTCGCGTTTGCTCACAAACATCGTGACGGAGGCGGCGGGCATCCCGCTGAAGCTTCGCCGGTTTAGCGGTGAAAAGGCGTTGACTGATGATATTGATAATCAGCTCAATGAACTTTTCCGCAAGGATTTCCTGACGACGGTTCCGCTTTCTCAGCTGGCGCATTATCCGCGCTATTTGAAGGCTATTCACTACAGGCTTGATCGCTTCAGCGACGATCCTGCTCGCGATGAGTCTCGTCGTGCCGATATTGAGCGTCTTTCGGTTCCCCTCATGCGTGCGCGTGCAGCTCGTCGCGGGCAGCCCGACTCTCGCCTGGATGAATTCGGGTGGATGCTTCAGGAGCTCCGGGTTTCGCTATTTGCTCAGCAGCTTCGCACGCCGATGCCGGTCAGCGTCAAGCGTCTGGAACGAGTGTGGGCTTCCATCGCGCGTCTGTGATGAAGGCTTGTTGGAATCTGGACATAAATGCTAACAATTTTCTTTTTGAGAACGCCTTTCGTTTCTTGAGACGACAGATCCCGTTAGGGGTGCAAAATTCTAAAATAAGGCTAACTGCAAAGCATTGGTGCGTCTGGTGCTTTGGCTCGGAAGTGTTTTATCGGACCTTTTTTAAGGTTATGGACGGCGGTTGTGAAATTCAGCTTGAAAAAAGTCGTATTGGCATTGGGAATGGGCGCATTTGTCCTTGCTGGACCGTCATTCATGGCGGCGCCTGTGCAGGCTGCTGTGTCTCAAAATGTCAAGGCTGCTCCTGCCAAGAAAACAACCGCTTCCAAAAGAGCTGTGTCCGTAAAGCGTACGACCGTTCGTAATTCCAAGAATTCGAAGAGTCGCCGTCAGGTGCGCCGGCGCGTGATTGCGCCGTCTCAGGCGACGCTTGCCGGCTTGCGAAATACGCCGGATCTTTTGAGCCTGGGAAGCAGTGTGGCGTTTGCCGTTGATCAGGATACAGGTGAGGAGCTCTTCAGCAAGAATGCGGATATTGAGCTCCCGATCGCATCGGTTACGAAGCTCATGACGGCGCTTGTCATCGCGGAAAGCGGGCTTCAGCTGAAGGAAAAGCTTCGCATTACCCGCGAGGATTATGTAAGGTCCAAGGCTAGTTCCAAGTTAAGAAGCGGCATGCGAATGACGCGCGGTGCCGTGCTCAAGGCTGCATTGATGTCGAGCGACAATCGTGCAGCGACGGCGTTGGCCCGCACTTATCCGGGCGGACGAAAGGCTTTTGTTCGGAAGATGAATGAAACGGCCGAACGGCTTGGCATGACGAATTCTGTTTTTGCGGATCCTTCCGGGCTCGACAACCGCAATCATTCCACGGCTCGCGATTTGGCGAAGCTTGTTGCGGAAGCTCATAAGCACGAAATGATTCGAGAGTCGTCCACAATGCCGTTTGCGAGCGTATATGCGGGGCGTCAAAGGCTGAAGCTTGTGACGACCAATCGACTGATTGGCAATCCCGACTGGAACATTGGCATTCAGAAGACGGGGTTTACAACCGCTGCCGGTCGATGCATGGTTGTGCAGAGCGAGTTTGCCGATCGCCGTGTCGTGATGGTTTTGCTTGACAGCCCAAACAGTGCGCAGCGTGCGGCGGACATGCAGTCCATGCGTCGTTATGTTGAAAACGAAAGCAGCATCAACGAGCAGTTTGATTCAATGCATCCATACGAAGTGTTCTGAGCGATGCCTGTCAGATGCTCACAAAAATCGCCGTCCGGATTATTTCCTGACGGCGATATTTTTTTCAGATGTGCGAGAACTAGCTGTCGCCGTATCCCTGTCCCTTGATGCGTTCGCCAATGCTGGCGCCCATGGCGGAGGAGATTGCCTGAGCAGTGCCGCAGAGCTTTGCAATGCATTCGGGGGTAAATTCGTTTGAACGGTGTGCGGCGAGTGAGATCGCTGCGATCAGCTGGCCGCCGGAGGCGAAGATTGGTGCCGCTACGCAATGAACATTTGATTCGTATTCCTCGCGATCGTAAGCCCATCCCGTTTCGCGGGCCCGGGCGAGCGTTACGAGAAGACGGTCAAGTGTTTGGATGGCGTTTTGCGTTCCAGCCTTAAGTCCCGTTCGTTCGGTGTAGCTTCGTATTTCGTCTGGCAGCATGCGGGCTAAAAAGAGCTTGCCTCCGGACGTGATATGCAGAGGAGCCCAAGAACCGATGCGGCGAAGCTGGTTGACCTTGTATTCGGGCGAGAGCACGTGTTCGATATAGAGCAGTCGGTCGTTATCCCGGATTGCGAGATTCACCGTCATGCCGGTTGCGGCATGAAGCTGCTGCATGAAAGGAAGGGCTCTCTGGCGCACGGTGAAGCGTTCGTAGACGAGATTGCCGAGTTCAAGCAGTCTCAGTCCAAGGCTCCATTGGCCGGCGGGATTTTGCTTTACGAATTCCATGGCGGAGAGAGAACGGAGAATGCGGTGAACGGTCGAGGCTGAGAGTTCTGTATCTCGGGCGAGAGCCGAGAGCGTCAGCGGTTCGGATGAAGCTTCGAGCCGAGCCAACAGGCGGTCGGCTCGGTCAAGCACCTGAATGCCGTGCCGGGGTTCGGCATTGGCTGTCATTTGGAGGCACCTTCGTCAGGAAGCGCATCGGCCACAAGTTCGGCGATGTCGGCAACCTTCACGGATTCGGCATCAGGAGCAACAGCCTTGGCGCTTTCGAGCATTGTGAGACAGTGCGGGCAGGCGACGGCAATTGTGTCGGTTCCTGTTGCGCGCAGATCTTTCAGGCGAATGATGTTGACGGCATTCGAACCATGTCTGTCAATCCACATCTGACCGCCGCCGGCGCCGCAGCAGAGCGTGCGTTCAGCAGACTCGGCGGGAAGCTTGAGTTCCGAGCAGACGGATTTGAGAACGTCGCGGGGTTCATTGACAATGCCGTTGATGCGGGCGAGATAGCAGGGATCGTGATAGACAGCGCAGAGTCCTTCGGTTTGGACTGCGGGAAGACGGCCGGCCTTGATGAGCTCGTCAATGAAGACTGTGTGGCTGACGACTGGCCAATGGAAGTCTTCGAAAGTCGGATATTCGTTTTTGAGCGTATTAAAGCAGTGCGGACAGGCCGTCAGAATGCGGTCGAAGTCGTACTGAGCAAAGTTTCCGATATTTTCCTGTGCGGCTGTCTGATAAAGATATTCTTCACCAAGACGGCGGGCAAATTCACCGTGGCAGCGCTCTTCGGCCATGACGGCGAAGTTGACGCCGGCCGCATGGAGGATTCGAACCATGCTTCGGGCTATCTTTCGAGCGCGACGGTCATAGCTTGCTGCGCATCCAACCCAATAAAGGACGTCGTAATGAACGCCGGATTCAGCGACGGGAATGTCAAGGTCCTTCGCCCAGTCCAGGCGTTCATAGGGATCCAAGCCCCAGGGGTTCCCGACTGAGGCGGTGTTTTCGAGTGCATTGGCTACGCCTTCGGGGAACTCGCCTTGTTCAAGTGCAAGATGCCGGCGCATGTTGACGATGATTTCCGGAAGGCTGATGCCGGCCGGACAGGCGCGTGCGCAGGCGCCGCAGGTGGTGCATGACCAAAGAGCGTCACGCGAAACGGTAGCCTCAAGAGTGGGAAGAGAATCGAGGGTTTCAGCCGTTTCCTCCATGTGCATGCGATTGCGCAAGGACACGATCAAGGCGCGTGGGTCAAGCGGAGTACCGGCGCGTACGGCGGGACAGGCATTGGTGCATCGGCCGCATTCAGTGCAGGCGTCGAAGGCTGTGCGTTCGCGCGTAGTGAACTGCTCAAAAGCGGAAATGCCGAAAGTTTCCTGTTCTTCGATGTCATCAATTTTGTGAAGAAGTCCGGCAGGCTTGTCTTCGCACGTGAAAAGTCCGGAAGGCGTTCGATAAACGTGTGCGTAATAAGTGAACGGGACTGAGGCGATAAAGGCAAGAGAAGAAATCCCGTGAACGGTCCAGATCCAGGTATGAAAAGTGCGGAGTCCCGTTTCCGTCAGGCCGCAAGCTGAAAGAATCTGGGCAACAAGATGTCCGACGGGTGAATAGGCGGACCATGCCGGCATGGTGGCGGCAAGACGGATGCCTTCGACGAGGAAGCCGGTAAGCACGATGAAGGCCAGCGACAGATAGGCGCATGCGAAGCGGCTGTTACGCGGAAGCCCGGAATTGCCAGACCAACGGCGGATGGCTCCCAGTGCGAGCGTAATCAGGACGGCAACGCCGGCACAGTCGAGGACGAACTTGTAGACAAGGTAGAGCTTGCCCCGCAAAAACTGGGTCTCGAAGACGTAATGACCGACGTCCCAGTCAAGCGTGGCGAGAGCGGTGCCGCAGAAGAGGAGAAAGAATCCCCAGGCGAGTATGGCATGAAGACGACCGGCATTGGTCTCGCGAATTTTCTTCTGAGTGAAGATGGCGGCGGCAACGGTGAGAAGGCGTGCATTTTTGTCTTTGACGGGATACGGATCTTCAGCGCCGCGCAGCCACAGGCGGCGGTTGCGCACAATGCCGGCAATGAGGAGCGCAACTGCGGCGATGCCGAGTATGTAAACGCCGATTTCACCCCAAACGGGTACGTTCCAGAAAGCCGGGCGGATGGGAAGGTCGGTCATGGGAGACTTGGAAAAAAAGGTTGATGACAGAGGGCGTCATTGTACTAAAAAGACGGGAGGCTTTCCGCAATGCGGAAAACCTCCCGGTTGCTACATCATATCTCAAATGATTTGACGGTAGCGAATCATGCAGGGCGAACGCTTACACATTTAGACTTGACAAACGATCATTCCTATAAATCATAAGAATGGCAACTATTTAGCT